>JALOSW010000021.1 GCA_025458245.1 Burkholderiales bacterium | reverse complement strand
CGCTACGAGGGCAAGCTGCAGTGCGGCCAGTGCCACGTCGAGTACAACTGCAACCCCGGCGTGGATCCGAAGACCGGACAGCCCATCGGCATGGCGGACCGCCGCACGAACCTGTTCCCGTTCGTCGACGTGAACAACATCAGCAAGTTCTACGACTCGCAGAACTTCCGCGACTTCCGCCACTATCAGACCGGCGCGCTGCTCACCAAGATGCAGCACCCGGACGTCGAGGTGTACTACAACTCGAAGCACGACAAGGCGGGCGTCGACTGCTCGTCCTGCCACAGGACGGCAAGGTGTTCACTTCGCACTGGCAGTCGAATCCCAGGATGTACATCAAGGAGACGTGCCTGCAGTGCCACCAGGCGTGGGACGAGAAGCAGGTGCGGTACCTGCTCGATGGCATGGTCAACCACTACCAGGGCAAGGTGCGCCACGCCGAGTTCTGGCTCGTGCAGCTGATCGACCAGTTCCAGGTCGCGCAGGCCGTCGGCATCGACGCCGCGGCGCTCAACGAGGCGCGTGCCAAGCACGACGAGGCGCATGCGAACTGGGAATGGTGGACGGCCTCGAACGGCTCGGCCTTCCATAACCTCGACCAGGCGAAGGAGTCGCTCGCGAAGTCGGCGGCCGCGTCGCAGGCCGGGATAAAGATCCTGCAGGACGCGATCAAGGCGAAGGCTTCGGCCGCTGCGCCCGCACCGCAACCGGCTGCGCCCGCGCCGGCGCAGAAGTCCGGCGCGGCGCCGGGTGCGCCACAGGTGGCAGCCGCGAGGTAGGGCGGCAGCGCTGCAGCGAAGGGCGGGGATCGACCCCGCCCTTCTTGTTTCGGGGACTCGTCGGGCAGAGCACGCATGCGCATGACCGCATGCTTTGCTTCCCCGCCATAATCGGCCGATGGAATTCGCTGGCGCCAGCGTCGCGCTGTTCTTCGTCCTCGGGCTCATGCTCGCAGTGGCGCTCGCCCTGATCGTGCCGGCGCTCCTCAAGTCCGATCCGCGCGTGAGCACGGCCGACCGCGCGACGCTCAACGCCGAGGTGTATCGCAGCCAGCTCGCCGATCTCGACCGCGAACTCGCGAGCGGAGCGCTCACCGTCGAAGAGCACGCACGCATGGCCGACGACCTGCGCCGCAGGCTCCTCGCGGAGTCGCGAGGGGACGCGTCATCGCGCGCGCAGGCTACGCCCCGATGGGCGGCGGGCGTCGTGGCGGTCGCGCTGCCGGTGCTCGCAGTCGGGCTCTACGCGCTCTTCGGGAGTCCGCAGTCAGTCGGCCCGGAGGCCTCGCTCGCCCCGGTGGGCGAGCTTGCGGCGACGCCGGACGCCGCAGCGATGGCGGAAAAGCTCGAAGCCCATCTGCGGCGCGCCCCGGACGATGCCCGCTCGTGGGTCATCCTCGCGCGCCTGCGCATGGAAAGCGACCGCTTCGACGAAGCCGCCGCGGCCTATGCCAAAGGGCTCGGTCTGTCCTCGAAAGTCGCGCGCGACCCGCAAGTGTGGTGCGAGTACGCCGACGCGCTCGGGATGACGCAGGGCGGCACGCTCAAGGGCAAGCCGCGCGAGCTGCTGGATCGCGCCCTGTCGATCAATCCCAACCACCCGAAAGCGCTCGAGATGGCGGGCAGCGCCGAGTACGAGGCGGGCAACTTCAAGGCCGCGCTCGGCTATTGGGAAAGGCTGCTCGCGCAACTGCCGCCCGGCTCGTCGTCGCATCGCGAACTCGCGACCGCCATCGAGCGCACGCGGCGGCTCGCGGTGGGCGGCTGAAGCCGAGAGTCGGCGCGCAACCGCGTCGATTGTTCTCCCACGGGCGCACGGAGGATCAGGGCGGGGTCGAGCGGCGAGCGCCGCCAAAGAGCCGCGGCCCCGGCCTCCCCTTGAATGGCGAGGCTTCGTGCCGCCGCGCGGTTCAGTCGTCCCGGCCCGTCTCGGGCGCAGGCGCCGCCGCAAGCGCGCGGCGGAAGCGCGTTCGCACGAGCGCGACTTCGACGACGACGGCGATGAGCGCGACCGCGTACGAGCCCCAGACGTAGAGGCCGTGGCCGCCCATCGCGAAGAACTGGCTGGCGCTTTCCCATTTCATTTCGCGGCTCCTCGCGCTTTCAGGTCGCGCACCCAGTCGGTGTTGCGCTCGCGCTCGAGAATGATGGCGCGGACGCGCACGAGCACGACCGCGATCGAATACATCCAGAAGGCGAGCGCCATGACGAGCATGCCCCACAGCATCGTCGTGGCCATGCTCGGGCTCCTGGTGATGCTGACCGACGCCCCCTGGTGCAGGGTGTTCCACCACTGCACCGAGAAATAGATGATCGGCACGTTGATCACGCCGACGATCGCCAGCACGGCGCCGGCGCGGTCGGCGCGGCGCGGATCGTCGATCGACGCCTGCAGCGCCATGAACCCGATGTAGAGAAAGAGGAGGATCAGCTCCGACGTGAGACGCGCGTCCCACACCCACCACGCGCCCCACATGGGCTTGCCCCAAAGCGATCCGGTCCAGAGCGCGAGGAACGTCATCAGCGCGCCGGTGGGCGCGATCGCCTGCGCCATCATGGACGAGAGACGGGTATTGAACGCGAGCCCTATCGCCGCCCAGAACGCCATCACGACGTAGAGGAACATCGACATCCACGCCGTCGGGACGTGTACGAAGATGATGCGGTAGCCCTCGCCCTGCTGAAAATCGGTGGGCGCGACGAAGAAGCCGATGTACAGGCCGATCGCGGCGAGCCCCAGCGCCGCGGCGGTGAACCACGGGATCATCTTCCCGGCGAGCGGGTAGAACGTGTTCGGCGCGGCGAAGTAGAACCAGTTGAGCTTGGCCATTGTTCCAGGATCCAGGATTGATGATTGAGGATTGAGTTCTCGATGCTCACTCCTCAGTCATCAGTCCTCAGTCCTCATTCCAGCGAGATCCGCAGCCCCAGCGCTGCCGCCCAAGGCGCGAAGAATAGCGACACGGCGAGGAACGCGCCCAATAGCGACAGGTGCGCCCCTGCACCGGTACCGGTCGCGGCCGCGTCGACCGCGCCCGCGCCGAAAATCAGCACCGGGATATAGAGCGGCAGCACCAGGAGCGAGACGAGCACGCCGCCGCCGCGCAGCCCGAGCGTCAGGGCAGCGCCCACGGCGCCGATCAGTCCGAGCACGGGCGTGCCGATCGCGAGCGAGAGCATCAGGATTCCGAGCGCTTCCCACGACATGTCGTACTGGATGCCGAGCACCGGCGCGATGAGCACGAGCGGCAAACCTGAGACGAGCCAGTGCGCGACGATCTTCGCGCCCACGAGCAACCCGAGCGGCTGCGGCGCGAGCACCATCTGCTCCAGCGTGCCGTCGGCATAGTCGGACGAGAAAAGGCGGCCGAGCGCGAGCATCGAGGCGAGGAGCGCCGCAACCCACACGACGCCCGGAGCGATTTCGCGCAGCGTCTCGAGCTCGGGCCCCACCCCGAGCGGAAACAGGCTCACCACGATCACGAAGAAGATGAGCGTCGTCAGCACGTCCGCGCGGCGCCGCATGGCGAGGAGCAAGTCGCGTCGGACCAGCGCCTTGAACGCGTCGACGCTTCCCACTATCGCTCCCGGTACCGATGGCCGGCGGCCTTGCGCACGTCGAATGCCCCGCTGTCCGCGAGGCGGCGGCGGGGCGCGCCCGAGCGCAGGGTTCCGCAGAGCGTTCGCACGGCGCGCATCACGCGTGTCCCAGCCGCAGGGTCTGGCGGTTGCGCACCGGCACGTCGACCTCCTGGTGGGTGGTGAGCAGCACGATGCCGCCCGAGTCCACCTGGTTCGCGACCAGGTCGGCGATCATGCGCACGGCCTTGACGTCGAGTGCGACGAACGGCTCGTCGAGCACCCAGAGCCGGCAGCGGGCGCGGAACGCGAGGCGCGCGAGCCCGACGCGGCGTTTCTGTCCCTGCGAGAGGACGCGGGTCGGCAGATCCTCGAAGCCCGCGAGGCCGAAGCGCGACAGCGCCTCGCGTGCGCTCTTCTGCGTCGCCTCGCCGCCCGCCATGGTCTCGGAGAACAGGAGATTCTCGACGCCGGAGAGATCGTCCTTGATGGCGTTGTGATGGCCGAGGTAGGTGAGCTGGCCGCGGTACTCCTCGGCGAGTCTTCGGATGCCCTGGCCGCGCCAGAGGATCTCGCCGGCCGCGGGCATGAGCAATCCGCACACCATGCGGAGCAGACTGGTCTTGCCGCTGCCGTTCGGGCCCACCACTTCGAGAAGCGTCCCTTCGGCGAGCGCGAAGCCGACATCGCGGAAGAGGCGACGCTCCCCGCGGACGCATTCGAGGTTGACGGCTTCGAGCATGGGAGCGATCGGGTTGTCGGGCGGGCGGCGCCCGGACCGCCGCGCCCTCCGCGACGGGACGCTCGCGTTCCTTTGCGGCCCTGGCGCTCTCGCGGTTCAGATTTTCTGGATCACGTCGCCCGAAACGCGCACCTTGTCGCCGTTGCGGAACGTCGGGCGCTGGTTGGTGCGCACGGTCCGAGCGATGCCATCCTCGAATTGCACCGTCACGTCCCACACCGTCTCGGTCGCCGCTTTCGAGCCGACTGTGCTGCCCGCGACCGAGCCGCCGAGGGCGCCGACGGTCGTCGCGATCGTCTGTCCGGTGCCGCCGCCGATGTTGCTGCCGAGCCAGCCGCCCAGCAGCGCGCCGCCGACGGCGCCGACGATGGACCCCGCCTGGCTCGGCTTCTGGATTTCCGCGATCGACTGGACCGTGCCGGTGCCGGAGAAGTTCGCTTGCGGCCCGCTCGCGCAGGCGGCAAGCAGCAGCGCCGCCAGCAGTGCCGCGAACGAGGCGAAAACGCGTGCAGCCATCCGCTTCACTCCGGCGTCGCGTTCAGGAAGAACACCGCGGCGAGCGCCGGGCTCGGCTGGCCGAATGCGCCGAACCAGCGGCCGTAGATCTCGCCGATCGCGCCCGAGCGGTACACCTGCGAGAGCGCACGATTCACGGCGAGGCGGAAGTCCGAGTCGTTCCGGCGCATCATCAGCGCATAGGGTTCGATGGAGAAGTCCTCCTCGAGCAGGAAGAGCTTCGACGGGTCCTTCGCCTTCACCGCGAGCCCGATGAGCACGATCCGGTCGTTCGCGTAGGCGTCGAGCTTGCCGCCCTCGAGCGCCGCCACGGCGTCGGCTTCGCCCTTCACGGGAATCACCTCGGCGTTCACGAGCCGGTCCTTGAGCGCGCCGCGCAGCCGCGCCTCGGTCGTGGTGCCCGCGGTCACGCCGATCTTCTTGCCGGCGAGATCCGCGAATCGCTTGATGCCGGAGTCGGTGCGCGTGATGAGGCTCGCGCCGTCGACGAACACGAGGTTCGAGAAGTCGACCTGCTCCATGCGCGACAGTGTCGCGGTGGTCGTCCCGCACTCCAGGTCGACCTCGCCTTTGGCGACAGCCGGAATGCGGCTCTCCGCCGTCACGGGCACCCACTTCACGTTGATGTCGGCGAGCTTGAGCTGGCGCTGGACCGACGCGATGACGCGCTTGCAGAGATCGACCGTGTATCCGGTGGGCTGCTTGTCCTGGCCGACGAACGAGAAGGGCATCGAGTCGACGCGATGGCCCACCGCGATGGTCTTCGCATCGCGGATCTTCTTGAGCGTGCCAGTGAGTGGCTCCTGTGCGGTCGCGGTCGTGGCGAACGCGATCAGCGCGAGCGCGAACAGGGTGCGTTTCATGTCGGAGTCTCCGGGTCGGCAGTCGAAAGGGCCGCCAGTATAGCCGAGGGCGCTGCCCGGAAAAGCGGTTCAATAAGGCCGCGCGAACCCGGAAAGCCGTTCACCACGGAGACACAGAGGACACGAAGCGCCACGGAGCGGGGCGGCCTTGATGCCGGCCACCGGTCGACGGGGGCAGCTCGGACTGCGACTCACGGCGTTTCCCGCGCCCTCTTTTCCTGCTTCCCCAGTGGTCCTCTGTGCCCTCCGTGTCTCCGTGGTGAATTGCTGACGACGCCCCGCTTCAATCGAACGTGTAGCGGTAGTGGATCCCGCCGCCCGTCCGCGTGCCGGTCTCCGCTCGCAGCGAAATGCGTTGCGTGAGGAGGTAGTCGAGCTTCACCACGCTGCCGGTCGCAGCGATGGCCTGCTCGTAGGTGAGATAGACGCGGTCCGAGAGCCGCTTGCCGAACGCAATGACCTGTCCTTGCAGCGTGCCGCCGGCGCTGCTCGCGCCCGCAACCGACCCGGTGCCGATGGTGATGTCGTCGAGCCCGATCGCGCGGGCGATCTGGCGCGTGACCGGCGCGCGATCGTCGCCGTAGAAAAGCGCCGCGGCCGCAACCTGGAGCGCCGCGAGGTCGGCCTTGTTCGACGTGTCGGGCGGCCGCCCGAGCACGAGCCAGGACAGCGCCTCGCCTTCGGGCACCGAGGGCTCCGACACGATGCGCACGCGCGGCGCGCGGACCGTGCCGCTCACGTCGACGCCGGCGGCGACCTGCTGGTTGCGTCGCCACGCCTCGATGCGCAGCGCCGGATTGTCGAGCGGCCCGTCGAACACCAGCTGGCCGCGCTCGATTTTCAGGTTCTGGCCGTAAGCGCGATAGGTGCCCTGCCGGATGTACACCGTGCCGTGCCCGAGCGGCTCGCCGCGCGGCGTGTCGATGCGCAGCTTTCCGCCGAGAATGCCCTCGAGGCCGTAGCCCGCGATGCGCAAGCGGTCGCCGAAGTCGAGGTCGAGATCGAGGTCGAGCGGCACGTCGGCGAAGCCGCGGCGCGGCGCGCGCGGCTGGCCCACGATGACGACGTCGTCGCCGAGTTCCGGGAGGGCGCTGCGGCCGAACTCGAACGTGCCCTCGTCGGCGCGCAGCGCTCCCTCGAGGCGCACGCGCCTGCCGCTGTACGTGGCGGTGCCGGCGCCGGAGGCGACGAGCCGCCGGTCGGGACGGGCGAGCGCAAGAAAACGGTCGGCTCGCCACTCGATCTTCGCGCCCTCGTTGCCGGGCGTGCGCGGCACGCGGCCCGACGCCTTTAACGTGCCCTGGCCCGCGCGTACGACGAACTCCCCGAGCTGCAGCGCGTCCGGTGTGAGTTCGGCTTGGAGACGGCCGTCGCGCCAGTCGACGCCATAAGGCGGCGCCTCGATGCGCAGGTTCTCGCCCGACAGTGTTCCGGTGATCGAGGGGTTCGCGACCGTGCCCCCCGCCCGCAGCGCGACGCGCATCGAGCCGTCGGCGATGACGTCGCTCGGAAAGAGCCGCGCGAGCGCCTTCAGCGAAGCGATTTCGCCCGTGAGCGTCGCCTCCAGAGGCGAGCCGGGCGCGAGCGCGAGCCCTTGGGGTGTCGCCGCGGGCGCGAGGTCCACCCGGCCGCGCAGATCGCCGACGCCGGTGCCCCGGACCGCGAGCGTTGCTGCGAGACGGTCTTCCACGAATCGCGCGTCGAGCTGCACCTCCGACAGTCCCAGGGGAAACACCGGGTCGGTCACGAGCTCGATATCGCCCGCCTCGCGGCGCACGGCGACGGTGCCGTTCAGGCGCGGCGACGCCGTCACGGCCCATTCGCCTGCGAGCGTGAGCGTCCCGCGCGCCGTCGCGCCGGCTCCGGCGAGCGCGATGAGCGGGGCTGCCGGCAGCCGCTCGAACGCGCCCGACGACGCGAGCCGCCCGTCTTCCCAGCGGGCCTCGCGCACTCGGAACGTGCCGCCCGCGACGTCGGCATCGAGCGGACCGAGCCGCCCGCGGCCGCTCGCGATCTCGAGCAGTGCCGGCGCCTTGAGGGTTGCGGGATAGTCGCCGCGGTTCTCGAAGGAGGCGATCTCGCCGGCCCAGCCGCGGCGATCGTCCCAGCTGCCCGCCGCGCGGATGCGTGCGTCGAAGCCGGCCCCGGTTGCGCTCGCCTCCCCGGCATGGCGCGCGAGGGTTCCGGCCACCCTCGCCTCGGCCCGGTCGACCGCGGTGCCGCGGATCGAGAGCTGCTCGGCACGCGCATCGAGCGCGAGTGGCGCATCGGGGCGCCGCGACGCTTCCCCCGTCGCCGCGAGCCGCGCCACCTTCACGTCGCCCCGCAGAGACAGGTTCTCGCCGCGCACCGAGAACGCCGCCGCGGGCGATGCGAGCGCGCCGCGCAGCTCGACCGTCCCGCTCGCGCGACCGGAAAGGGCGCGCTCGACCTCCGCGAGCTTCGGCGCGTCGAACTCGATCGCGAGCACATCGCCCGCGCGCCCCAGCGCGCCACGCGCGGTCGCGCGGTTGGCGCCGAGCGCGAGGGCGAGATTCGCATCGGTCACGCGGTCGGCCGACACCGAGACCTTGCCGCCGCCCGAGAGGGGCACGTCGCGGAACCGGCTGTTCGCGAGCTTCGCGTCGGCATCGACGCGCCAGGGCGATGCGACGCGTCCGGAGAGGATGGCCTCGCCCGAAAGCGAGGCCGCAGGGTAGTCGCCGAAGGAACGCGGGTCGAACCGGGCGAACGACGCCTTCGCGGAGAACGGCTGCTCGCCCGCGAGCGAGAGCCGGCCGCTGCCGAGGAGCTCTCCGCCGCCGGCCGCGGCGCGCAGTTTGCGCAGCTCGACTTCGTCGCCGCGCCGTGATGCGTCGAACGCGAGGGCGATGCCCGCCTCGGAGAGCGTCGCCTGCGCCGACTGGACGTCGGCGCCGAGATCGGCGTCGATCTTCCCGGCGAGCGCGGTCTGGCGCAGCCGCGAGTGGAAGCGCGCGAGATCGAGGCCGCGAACGGCGAGCGCCAGCGTCGCGCGCTCGCCGCCCGCCGTGACCGTCCCGGCCGCCGCGCCGCCGCCTGCGAGTCCTGCGACCACGTCCTCGAATACGAGTCGGTCGTCGGCTCCGAGCGTATAGCGGCTCTTGACCGAAGCGAGCGGGACGCGCGATGCGTCGAGCGGCCCCGGCTCCGAATTGACGGCGTCGATGGCGCCCTCGATCGCGCCCGCCGCGCCGCTCGACGCGTTCGCCTGGACAGACGCCGCCGTCTTCGGCCAGGCGGGATCGGCCTTCGCGAGGTCGAGACCTTCGATCTGCACGCGGGCTTCCGCCAGCCACGCGTCGGCGAACGGCGCGATCCGCAGCACGCCGCGTGCTTCGGTCCAGGCGGGCGAGCGTGCGCCGACGTCGAAAGTCATTGCCGCGAGCGTGCCGCCGAACTTCGCGTCGAGCGCCACGGCGAGCGGCGGCGCGGGGCGCTCGGCCGCCGCCTCGCCCGCGATCGCGAAAGGCGGCCTCGCGCCGAGCTCGTATCGGCCGCCTCGGATCGTGGCGCCGAACGCGCGCCCCGACACGTCCGTCAAACGATGTGCGGTCGCGTCCCCTTCGTAGCCGAGGCGCACGTCCTCGAACGCCACGACGGGGCCATCGGCCTCGATCGCGAGCCGGGCGATTTCCGCGCGGCCGATGTGCACGGGCAGCGGCAGGCCGATGGCGTCGGGGAGCGAGGCGGCCCCCTCGGAGGGCTGGGTACGTATCGTGACCGAGGCGGCTGCAAGCGACGCGACCTCGACCTTGCCGAACGCCAGCGCGAGGGGCGACCACGCGATCTTCGCGTCGCGCGCTTCCACCCGCACGTCCTCGTCCTCGTAGCGGATGCGCCCGATCACCGGGGCGCCGACGATCGCGCCCTGCACGCCCTCGAAAACGAGCCTGCCGCCGGTCGCTGCCGTTACCCGCGCGAGACCCCACGCCAGCACGGTCTCGCTGCGCGCGGCGAAAAAGAGACCCGCCGTGGCCACGACCGCGAGCGCGAGCAGCGCGAGAAGGACGCGCCTCAGCATCGATGCCTCGTCTCGGCAGGGGGCGAGGCCGCCGCGCGACGTGCTCCCGCGCGCGGGGAGCGAGGGGAAAGTGCGGCCTCCGGGATCGGCCTCATGATCAGAACGTGTATCCGAACGAAAAGTGGATCCGGAAGCTGTTCGTCTCCTCGCCGTAGGCGACGTCGAAGCGCAGCGGGCCGATCGGCGTGCGTGCGCGCGCGCCGACGCCGACCCCGTACGCGGGCTTCAGGCCCGAGACCGTATCGGCCGCGTTGCCGGCGTCGACGAATGCGGCGAGACCCCAGCTCTCGGCGATCCAGTGCGTGTACTCGATGCTCGCGACGGCGAGATAGCGTCCGCCGACGACCGCGTTGCCGTCCTTCACGCCCAGGCTCTCGAACGCGTAGCCGCGTACGGTCGTGTCGCCGCCGGTACGGAAGAGGAACGTCGGCGGCACGCCTTCGGTCGAACTGGCCGCGACGACGCCGATTTCCGCGCGCAGGGTGAGATCGCCATCGCGCGACACGGGCACGAGCCCGGTCATGCGCAGGCGGCCGCGCAGGAACGCCTGCGTCGACACCGCGGGCGGCGCGCCGCCGAGTTCGAGAGCGGCGAGATAGCCGCGCCGCGGGTTCAGGAAGTCGTCGGTGCTGCGGTGGATCAGGCGGTAGCCGAGGAACAGCGCGCGGGTGCGCGTCGTCACGTCCTCGACTTCGCTGTCCTCGCGGTGATACGAGAGCGAAAGGAACGACGGCCACTGTCGCTCCCAGCCCCAGTTGTGGGAGATGCCCACCGCCGCCTGCTTCACGATCTGGTTCTGGATGTCCTCGCGCCGCGCCTTCGCGGTGATCGCGTTCCACGCGCCGCCGTCGAGCGGCGGCGAATCGAACGTCGTCGCGAACGACTGGATCTTCTGCTCGTAGCGGAGCTCGTTGCGCCAGCGCCAGCTCGTCCCGAGGAAGTCGTAGTCGGCGTAGTCGGCGGTGGCGCGATAGCCGGTGTCGGTCGAGTAGCCGACGCCCGCCTCGACGCGCCGCGGCCGCGCCTCCACGACGGTGACGCGCACCGGCGCGGCATTCGCGCTCGCCACGTCCGGGTCGATGCCGACCTGCACGGTCGCGAAATAGCCCGTGTCGAGGAGGCGCCGCTGATACAGCGCGAGACGATCGTCGTCGTAGGCCTCGCCGGGCTTGATCGGGCTCACTTTCTCGGCGATCTCGGGCGAGTAGCGCGAGAAGCCCCGCGTCTCGATCGGGCCGTAGCGGAACGGCGGACCGCTCGCCAGCTCGACGAAGAGCGCGGCCGAGCGGGTCTCCGGGTCGATGCGCGCTTCCGAACTCGCGATGCTCGCGGAGGCGAATCGCTTCTCGGAAATCTGCGCAACGGCGCGTCGCTTCGCGGCCTCCCAGTCGGCCTGCGTGAAGCGCTCGCCCTCCCGCAGGCTCCAGTCGTCGCGGATGCGCTTGAGCAGGGCGGCGTAGTCCGCATCGCCCGCGACCGGGCCGGTGATGCGAAGGTCGACCGACTTGACCACGGTCGGCGGGCCGGGCTCGACGCGGATGCGCACGACCGCCGAGTCGCCCGACTGCTCGACCGCGCTCGTGGCCGCGGCCGAGAAGTAGCCCTCGGTCTGCGCCGCCTGCTCCGCCTGGACGCGCGCTTCCGCGGCGAGCCGCCCGAGAAGAAGCGGCGTCATGTTCGCGTAGCCCTCCCACCGTACGAGGTCGAGGCCCTTGGCGAGGACGCGCTTCAGGGGTTCGGGCGCCTCGATCTCGACGCGGTAGGTGATGCCGGCTGGGGCGCTGCCGCCGTCCACCGTCGGCAGCGCCTCGTCGGCGGCGAACGCGGGCGCGGCGCCCGTGACCGCGAGCGCCGCGACGCAGGCGCGGAGCACGCGGAGCGACATCGTTCGGGGAGGGGCGGCGCGCGGCCGCCCGACGCTTACTCGGGAATCCCGTTCAGAAGGAACATGGCCTGCAGCAGCGGGCTCGGCGTCCCCATCGCGCCGAACCATCGGTTGTAGATGGCGCCGATCTCGGCGCTGCGATAAAGGCGTGCGAGCGTCCGGTCCACCATGAGGCGGAACTCCGGATCGCCGCGCCGCAGGACGAGGGAGTACGGCTCGTAGGAGAAGAGGTCGTCCGACAGGCGGAACGTGGCGGCGTCTTTCGCGGTGACCGCGAGCCCGATCAGGATGGTGCGATCCGAGGCGTACGCATCGGCGCGCCCCTCGCGCAGCGCCACGAGGCCCTCCTGATGGTCGCGCACCGTGACGAAGCTCGGCTTGGCGAGCGACTGCTGCAGCGCCGCGTTGAGCGACTTCTCGGTGCTGGTGCCCGGGATGATCGCGACCCGCTTGCCGTTTAGATCCTTGACCGTCGCGATGTTGCTGCCGAGCTTGGTGAGGAAACTGCCGCCGTCGGCAAACGTGAGCAGACTGAAGTCGACCTGCTGCCGGCGCGCGAGCGTGTTGGTCGTGGAGCCGCATTCGAGATCCACGCTCCCGTCGGCGACCTTGCCCAAGCGGTTCTCGACGGTCACCGCCTCCCACTTCGTCTGCAGGTTCGGCAGGCCGAGCTCCTTCTTGAGGCTCTCGACGACGGCACGGCAGAGATCGATGGAATAGCCGGCGGGCTCCTTGCCGGGCGCGGCGAACGAGAACGGCACCGACGTGGTGCGATAGCCGAGTGTCACGGTGTTGGTGCGCTTGATCTTGTCCAGCGTGCTCCCGGGCGCACCGACCGACCCGGAGGTCGACGCGCAGCCGGCCAGGGCCGCAACCGCGACGAACAGCGTGGCGATGCGGGCGAGTTGAGTGAGGCGGACCATGGGGCTCCTTTGCCGTGACGGTGGGAAAGCGCGTATTTTGCCCGAGGACGCACCCTGCCGCCCCGGTCCCGGCGGGACGGGCGTCGCACGGTAGAATCGTGCATCGCGTCCTCTCACGCGGAGCCCCCGCGCCATGAAGCTTCCCCTTGCTGTCCTCGGTCTCGCTCTCTCCGCTGCCGCCGCGGCGCAGGGCCCGGTGTCCGAGCTGCGCTGGAACCAGGTCGATCTGCAGGCCGAGGCCACACGCGAAGTCCAGAACGACACCGTGCAGGCGACGCTCTACGTCGAGGCGACCGATGCGAGCCCCTCCGCGCTCGCGGCGCAGCTCAATCGCGTGAGCGCGGACGCGCTCAAGGCCGCGGCCGAGTTCAAGACCGTGCAGGCGCGCACGGGAGGCAACACCACGTTCCCGGTGTACGACCGCAACCAGAAGCTCACCGGCTGGCGCGGGCGCGCGGACATCCGCCTCGAGTCGAGGGACTTCGCCGCCGCGGCGCAGCTCGTCGGCAAGCTGCAGTCCTCGATGCAGCTCGGCCAGGTGACGTTCGCGGTGTCGCCGGAGCTCCGTCGCAAGACGGAGAACGAGCTGATCGTCGACGCGATCGCAGCGTTCCGCAGCCGCGCGGAGGTCGCGACGAAGGCGCTCGGAGGCAAGAACTACCGCATCCGCCGCGTCTCCCTCAACACGCAGGGCGCGTATCCGCAGCCCCGGCCGTACATGGCTCGCGCGGCGCCGGCCGCCGCCGAGGCCGCTCCGCCGCCGCCGCTCGAGGGCGGCACGGCCGTGGTGACCGTCGGCGCGGCCGGGACGGTCGAAGTCGATTGATCGCGGTCGGTGCGCTGCCCCGGCCGCTCGTCGTCGCGGTCGCGATCACGCTCGCGGTCCAGGCTGTCACGTCGATGGCGATGGTCGCGCCGTCGGTGCTCGCGCCGGCGGTCGCGCCGCTGCTCGGCGCGGCGCCCCAGAGGATCGGGCTCTTCGTCTCGGTTGCTTACTTCGCCGCGATGCTGTCGGGGCTCGCCTGCGGCGGGCTGATCGCGGGCCTCGGCGCGCTGCGGGTCTGCCAGCTCGCCGTGCTGCTCGCCGCAGCCGGGCTCGTGCTCGGCGCCGCAGGGTGGCTCCCGGCCATGCCGCTCGCGGCGCTCGTCATCGGCGTCGGATACGGCTTCGTCAATCCGGCGAGCTCGCACATCCTCTCGCGCGCGACGCCCTCGGGAATGATGGCGCTCGTCTTCTCCATCAAGCAGACCGGCGTCCCGATCGGCGGAATGATCGCGGGCGCGCTCGTGCCCGCGCTGCTCCTCGGGGTCGGCTGGCAGGCCACCGTCGTCCTGCTCGCGCTCGCGACCGCCGCGGTTGCGCTCGGCGTCGAGCCGGCGCGGCGCACCGGCGAAGCGCCTGCGCCAGACGAAACCGTCGTCGCGACGCGTCTGCCGGCCGGCGTCGCGCTGCGCCGCGCGGTGCTCGGACTGGGCGGGCCGATCCGGCTCGTTCTCGCCGAGCGGCGCATGCGCGAGCTCGCGGCGGTCTCGTTCAGCTACGCGACCGTGCAGCTCGGACTCTTCACTTACCTCGTTTCGTTCCTGAACCTCGAGGTCGGTTACACGCTCGTCGCTGCGGGGCTCGTCTTCGCGTTCGCGCAGGCCGCGGGCGTCGTCGGCCGCGTCGTCTGGGGTGCGCTCGCCGACCGCGTTCTCGGTGCGCGCGCCATGCTCGGGCTCCTGGGCGTGACCATGGCCGCATGCGGACTCGCCACTGCGTTCGAGTCGGCGTCGTGGCCGCTCGCCGCGGTGGCCGCGCTGAGCGCGGTGTTCGGCGCGTCTGCGGTCGGCTGGAACGGCGTCTATCTCGCCGAGGTGGCGCGCCGCGCGCCGCCCGGCGCAGTGGGCGCAGCGACCGGCGGCACGCAGTTCTTCACGTTCCTCGGAGCACTCGCGGGGCCACCGCTGTTCGGATCGATCGCAGCGGCGACCGGGCGTTACTCGTCCGGCTACGCGGCGTTCTCGATGCTGCCGCTCGCGGTGGGGGTCTGGCTGCTCGCCACGCGCCGCGACGGGCCGCCGTCGACGGATGCGCCGGACGACGCATGAGCGGCAGCGAGTTCGTCGTGCTGGTCCACGGGCTGTGGACCAACCGCTACGTGATGTCGTGGCTCGGATCGCGCCTGCGCCATGCCGGCTTCGGCGTCGCGTCGCTCACCTATCCATCGCTGCGGCACGATCTCGACCGCAACGCTGCCCGGCTCGCGGCGTTCGTCGAGACGGTGCCGGCGGCGACGGTCCATGTCGTCGCCCATAGCCTGGGAGGGCTCGTCACGCTCGCGTATCTGGGGCGGGAGCGCCCGCAGCGCGTGCGGCGCGTGGTGCTTCTCGGCTCGCCGGTGCAGGGCTGCGAGGTCGGACGCAGGATCGCCGCGCGCGGCGCGATGCGACCGTTCCTGGGCAAGACGACCCGGCTCTGGACGTCGCCGGAGCCGCTGCTCGCCGACGACCGCTACGAAATCGGCACCATCGCGGGAACCGTGCCGGTCGGCCTGGGGCGGCTGTTCGTGCGGCTCGACGAGCCGAGCGACGGCGTGGTGCGCCCGCAGGAGGCGCGCTATGCTCGGGAACGCGACCACATCGACCTCGATCTCGCGCACAGCCAGATGCTCGTTTCGCCGGCCGTGGCGAAGCAGGCGATCGCGTTTCTCAGGACCGGACGATTCGACCGATGACAGCCCGCCTGCTCGCTCTCGCCGCCGCGGCGCTGGCGCTCGTCGCGTCCGTCTCGGGCTGCACGACGCTTTCCTATTACACGCAGGCGATCGGCGGGCATTTGGACGTGATGCGTCGAGCCGAGCCGGTGGGCGACGCGCTCGCGAGCGGCGCGACGCCCGCGCCGACGCGCGCGAAGCTCGAGCGTGCCATGGCGATCCGCGACTACGCGTCGGGCGAGCTGGGGCTCCCGGACAACGGCAGCTATCGGCGCTATGCGGACATCGGGCGGCCGTACGTCGTGTGGAACGTATTCGCGGCGCCCGAGCTGGAAGTGCGCGCGGAGGAGTCTTGCTTCCCGGTCGCGGGGTGCGTGACCTATCGCGGTTACTACGGCCGCGAAGACGCCGAGCGTGCCGCCGCGGACCTGAGAGCGCGCGGCTTCGACGTGTTCGTCGGCGGCGTCCCGGCGTATTCGACGCTCGGCTGGTTCGACGATCCGCTGCTCAACACGTTCATCGACTATCCCGATCCCGAGCTTGCGCGGCTCGTCTTCCACGAGCTCGCGCATCAGGTCGTGTACGTGAAGGGCGATACCACGTTCAACGAATCGTTCGCCGTGGCGGTGGAAGAAGAGGGCGTGCGCCGCTGGCTCGCCGCGCGCGGCACGCCCGAGGAGGCGACGCGCTACGAGCGCCGGCAGGCGATGCGCGATCAGTTCGTCGAACTCGTCACGCGCTACCGCGCGAAGCTCGCGAAGCTCTACGCCGAGCCGGTGCCGGAGGCCGACAAGCGTGCGGGCAAGGCGCGGATCTTCGCGCAGATGAAAGCCGACTACGCCGCCCTGAAAGCCGAGTGGGGCGGATTCGCCGGTTACGACCCTTACTTCGCCGATCCCAACAACGCGTTCCTTGCGTCGATCGCCACGTACAACGAACTCGTGCCCGCGTTTCGAGCGCTGCTCGCGAAGGAGGGCGGCGACCTGCCGCGCTTCTACGCCGCCGCGCGCTCGCTCGCCGATCTGCCCGCGGCCGAGCGCGACGCGCGCCTGGCGGCCCTGGCGCAACCGGAGGTCGCGGCGAGCGCCGGGAGTACCGGCCGGTGACCCTCGCGCTGCTGCCGGCGATCCGGCGAACGCCCTGCGGAAACACGGGTTTTCCCCTTACGAGGACACCCCGTCCCCGGGGCGACGTGATGTGCGCGATGAAGGCAGAACGCGCCCGGAGAAAGGTGATCGGCATGAAACCGTTCCTGCGCGGACTGGGGCGCGCCGCTCTCGCGCTCCTCTTCCCGATGCTCGTCGTGCCCGGCATGTCCCTCGCCGCCGCGAGCAGCGACAACATCGACACCTACCTGCAGCTCCTGCGCTCGGACATCCGCAGCCAGAAGACCAAGATCCTCGCCGAGGCGATGGATTTTTCGGAAGCGGAGTCGAAGGCTTTCTGGCCGGTCTACCGGGAGTACGAGCTCGAGCAGGCGGCCATCGGCGACGAGCGTGCGCAGCTCTTCAAGGACTACGCCGCCGCGTACTACACGATGACCGACGAGAAGGCCGAGGAGATCATGCGCCGCAGTTTCGCACTCGACAAACGCCACACCGAGCTGCGCGAGCGCTACTTCGACCGCTTCGAGAAGGCGACCTCGGCGCGCACCGCGGCGCGCTTCTACCAGATCGAGGCGCAGGTGGACGCGCTCGTCTATATCCGGTTCGCCGCGGAGGTGCCGTTCTTCCCGAAGCCCGGCAACGGGGCAGCGCCCCCGCCCGTCCCGACTCCGGCCCCGGGCAAAGCGAACTGAGCCGCGTCCGCGCCGCTCAGGTGAGCGGCTGCAGCACGTTCTTGCGATAGGCCGGCCGCTCGGAGAGCCGTGCGAACCACGCCTCCAGGTTCGCGTAGCGCGGCCGCTCGATGTCCAGACCGAACCAGCGCCACACGGCGCATCCCATGGGGATGTCGCCCATGCCGAAGTCGTCGCCTGCGAGATAGGGTCGGCCGATCAACGCTTCGTCGACGATGGCCAGCAGCCCCGCCGTCTTCTTGCGCGCGGCCTCGATCTCGTCCGGATCGCGCTCGGCCGGCGGCGTTCGCGTGAGCCCCCAGAACACCGGCCGGATCGCCGCCCAGAACGTGGTCGCGAACCAGTCCATCCATCGGTCGCTCTCGGCGAACGCCCGCGGCGTCATCGGCGGGCCGTGCTTGAGCCAGAGGTAGCGCACGATCGCGTTCGACTCCCAGAGCACGAACCCGTCGTCGTCGATCGTGGGCACGACACCGTTCGGGTTAAGGCGCCGATATTCGGGCGTCGCGACGACGCCGAACTCGCGCCCGGCGTCGATGCGCTCGTAGGCAATCCCGAGCTCGTCCGCGGTCCAGAGCACTTTCTGGACGTTGACGGAGTTCTTTCTTCCCCAGATTTTCAGCATGGATTGCTCCGACAAGACGGCATTGCAACGCAAAGGAGGTTAGGGACGCGGAGGGCCGCGGAAAGACATCGTCGACGCTGCAGCCGACACGCCGGACGATCGCCAAGGGCCCACGGACGGACCCGGTGCCGTTGCCCGTCGTCATCGACGCATATCGATGGCCCTGCGGCAGGTCGATCTCGCTCTGCGGCCCGCTGCGGTCTCTGCGTTGTCCGAGTCGACTCATCTGGCCGCGCGCGACGCGAGCCGCGTCGCCCACTGCGACATCGCGATCGCCGCGACGAATATCGCCAGGCCGGCGTAGCTGAGCCCCTCGAGTCCCACCGCGGCGATCACGAGCGCGCCGAGGACCGCGCCCAGCGCCTGTCCGAGATAGATGGCCGACGAGTTGAACGCCACCGATGCCGGCGCGAGCCGCAGCGAGAGGCCGACGAGCCGAACCTGCTGCGCGCTGTTCGCCGCGAAGCACCCGAGGCCCCACAGGCCGATTACGACGACGGTTGCCGCGAGCGACGTGCGGGTCAGGGGCCAGAGCACGAACGCCGCGAACATGACGGCGAGCGAGACGAGCACCACTCGGGGCGGGCCCAGCCGGTCGATGGTGCGCGCGCCGACGAGGTTGCCGACGAAGCCGCAAACGCCGAACCACATGAAGAGCAGCCCCAGCGCTGTCGCGCTCGCGCCGGTCGCCATGATCGCCGGCGCGATGTAAGTGAAAAGGACGAACTGTGCGGTGCCCGAGAGCACCGTGACGAGGATCGTCGCGACCAGCGCCCGATGCCGCGCGATCTCGCCCCAGGCGCGCCGGTCGAGCGGTGCGACCGCGAGCCGCGCCGGCAGCGCGACGCGCGTCCAAACCATGACCGCCGCCGCGACCGCCGCGACCGCGAGCATGGTCGCGCGCCAGCCGAACTCGGCGCCGACCCAAGTGCCGATGGGCAGCCCCGCGATGTTGCCGACCGAAAAACCGAGGAACACGAACGCCATCGCGCTGCCGCGCTTCTCCGGCGGCACCAACAGACCGACCGTGGCCGCAGCCTGCGGCGTGAACAGAGCCGCCGCGAAGCCCGCCGCGACGCGCGCGGCGACGAGCGCAGCGAAGCCCGGCGCCAGCGCCGCGCCGACGTGCGCCGCCGCGCACAGGCCGAGCGCGAAGACGAGCAGGGCACGACGGTCGATGCGCGTCGTGGTGACTGCGAGCAGCGGCGCGCCGAGCGCCACGGCGACGGCGAACGCGGTCGTGAGCTGTCCGACCGTGGTGACGGGCCGACCGAGATCGGCGGCCATCTCGTTCAGCATGCCTGGCACGACCAGCATGCCGGTGGCGATGACGAAGTTGCCGACGGCGAGGGCGAGAAGTCGGGGGTCCATCAGGGCCGACGGCGATGCCACGGAACCGCAATAGCGCGAAGGTCGCGAAGGAGCGCAAAGGAGTCCACGAATTCCGCTCGAGATCGTTTCGCCTGCATGTCCAGTCGTCTACGCGTGCGGGTGGCGCTGCCGGTCGCGCATGCGAATGCCCGCGCATGCGAGTACGAGACTGGTCCTATTGCGTTCCCTTGCGCGTTTCGCGCTTTTGCGGTTCGATGCTTGTCGCTAGTACCCCACCGCCAGCGAATCGCGCCGCGCATCCGACGCGCACAGATAGCCGCCATCGAGCCGCATCGCGATCTGCGAGCAGCCGAAGTCCATGTAGCCCTCCGCGATCGGCGTGAGCCGGTGGCCCCGCGCCGCGAGCGCTTCGAGCGTCGCCGCCGGGAAGTGCGTCTCCACGTTCACCTCGAGGCCTTTCACGATCCGGAAGCGCGGGCCGTCGATCGCTGCCTGCGGGTTCTGGCCATAGTCGCCCATGCGGACCATGAGCTGCGTGTGACCCTGTGCCTGCATCGTCCCGCCCATGAGTCCGAGCGACATGAGCGGGCGGCCGTCCTGCATCACGAAGCCCGGGATGATGGTGTGGAACGGACGCTTCGCCGGTGCGACGCGATTCGGATGGCCTTCGCGCGTCGTAAAGCCCGCGCCGCGGTTCTGCAGGCTGATGCCGGTTCCGGGCACGACCACGCCCGATCCGAATCCCATGTAGTTCGACTGGATCAGCGAGACCATCATGCCGCTCGCGTCCGCGGCGATCAGGTAGACGGTGCCGCCGCGCGGCGGTGCGCCGTGCCCGAAATCCTGCGCGCGTTGCATGTCGACGAGCTTGGCGCGGCCGGCGAGATACGCGGGGTCGAGCAAGTCGCGCGCCGCGACCTCCATGTGCCCGGGGTCGGCGACGAACCGCATCGCGTCGGCGAGCGCGAGCTTCACCGCTTCGATCTGCACGTGCACGCTGTCCGCGCCGTCGACCGGCATGGCGCGCAGATCGAAATGCGAAAGGATGCCGAGGGCGACGAGCGCGACGATGCCCTGGCCGCTCGGCGGGATCTCGTGCAGCTCGAGGCCGCGGTACTTTTGCGAGACGGTACCGACCCAGTCGCAGCCGTGCGCTGCGAGGTCGGCATGCGTCATCGCGGCGCCGCACGCGCTCGCATGCGCCGCCAGGCGCGCGGCCAATTCGCCCTCGTAGAACGCCCGGCCGCGGCTGTCCGCGACGAGCTCCAGGGTCTCCGCCGCGTCGGGCATCGCGAAGCGCTCGGCCGCGAGCGGTGCCCGGCCATCCGGCATGAACGCCCGTGCGAATCCGGGCTGATCCTTCAGGATCGGCACCTGGTTCGCCCACAGCCTCGCGACCGTCGGCGAAACGAGATAGCCCTCGCGGGCATAGCGGATCGCGGGCGCGAAGAGGTCGGCGAACGCCAGCTTGCCGAAGCGCTTGGAAAGCTCCACCCACGCCGAGACCGCGCCCGGCACGGTCACCGCGTTCCAGCCGCGCTCGGGGATGCCGCCGAGCCTCGCGAAGTAGTCGGGCGTCCACGCGGCGGGCGAACGGCCCGACGCGTTGAGCCCGTGGAGCGCCTTCCCGTCCCAGACTATCGCGAACGCATCGGAGCCGATGCCGTTCGAGACCGGCTCCACGATCGTGAGCGTGATCGCCGCCGCGACCGCCGCATCGACGGCATTGCCGCCGTCGAGCAGCATGCGCAGGCCCGCCTGTGCGGCGAGCGGCTGCGAGGTGGAGACGACGTTCGCGGCAAGCGTCGGCTTGCGCTGGGAGAGGTAGGGGAGGGTCCAGTCGAGTTGAGTCATGGCAAACGAGAACCGCAAGAGCGCGAAAGGCGCAAAGGGTCGCAAAAGGGACTTCTGCGTCCTGTTTCGATACCCGATGGCGTAGGAGCCGCCCCAGCCGAGTGCGTGGCCGCGCTCATGTCCACTTCCTTCGCGCTCCTTCGCGTTCTTCGCGCTCTTGCGGTTCCGCCCTTACGCTTTCGCCGCCGCCGCGAGCGACTGATCGATGTCCCAGAGGATGTCGTCGATGGACTCCAGGCCCACGGACACGCGGATCATGTTCGGCATCACGCCCGCCTTGATCTGGTCCTCTTCGGACATCTGACGGTGGGTGGTCGACGCGGGGTGGATGATGAGCGTCTTCGCGTCGCCGATGTTCGCGAGGTGGCTCATGAACGTCGCCGCCTCGATGAAGCGCTCGCCCGCGCGAGCGCCACCCTTGATGCCGAACGAGAGCAATCCGCTCGCGCCCCGGGGAAGATACTTCTTCGCGAGATCGTAGTAGCGGTTGCCCGGCAGCCCCGGATAGTTGACCCACTCGACGCGCGGGTGGTCCTTCAGGAACTGCGCGACGGCGAGCGCGTTCGCGTTGTGCCGGTCCATGCGCAGCGGCAGCGTCTCGAGCCCCTGCAAAAGGAGCCACGCGTTGAACGGGGAGAGCGCCGCGCCGAACGTGCGCATGGTCTCCATGCGGCAGCGCATCGTATAGCCGAAGTCGCCGAACGTCTCGTAGAAGCGCACGCCGTGGTAGCCCTTCGACGGCTCGGTCATGCCCGGGAACCGGCCGTTATCCCAGGGAAACTTGCCGGACTCGACGACCGCGCCGCCCATCGTCGTGCCGTGCCCGCCGACGTACTTCGTCGCCGAGTGCACGACGATGTCCGCGCCCCACTGGAACGGCTGGCAGAGATAGGGCGACGGCACCGTGTTGTCGACGACGAACGGAATGCCCGCGTCGCGCGCGATCGCGGCCACCGCCTCGATGTCGACCACGTTGATCGACGGGTTGCCCAGCGTCTCGGCGTACAGGAGCTTCGTCTTCGGCGTGATCGCGCGGCGAAAGCTCTCCGGATCGTCGGGATGCACGAACGTCGTCTCGACGCCCAGCCGGCGCAGGTTCACCTCGAGCAGCGTGTGCGTGCCGCCATAGAGCGTGCTCGCGGAGACGATGTGGTCGCCGGCCTCGACCAGCGTAAGGATCGCGGTCGCTTCCGCCGCCTGCCCGGATGCGGTCGCGAGCGCGGCGCGCCCGCCCTCGAGCGCCGCCATGCGCTCCTCGAACACCGCGACAGTCGGGTTCGAGATACGCGAGTAGACGTTGCCGAACGTCTGCAGGTTGAAGAGGCTCGCTGCGTGGTCGGCCGAGTCGAACACGAACGACGTCGTCTGATAGAGCGGCACCGCGCGCGACCCGGTCGCCGGGTCGGGAATCTGTCCGGCGTGCAGCGCGAGGGTCTCGAATCCGAATCGGCGGTCGGGCATGGGCGCGGGCGGGTCAGTTCGCGATGTATCGCGGCCGTTTCGCCGAGATCACCCTGGTGTTCACGCCCACCCAGTTGAGTCCGCCGAAAAGCCGCGCGTGCTCGATTTTCACGCAACGGTCCATCACCGTGTCGAGCCCGCCGGCCTCGGCCCTGGCCGCAGCCTCCATGTTCTTCACGCCGATCTGCTGCCAAAGCGTCTTCGCGCCGATGGCGATGGCGTCCGCGGCGATCGGGCCGACGTCCTCGGTCCTGCGGAAGACGTCGACCATGTCGACCTTCTCCGGGATCTCGCGCAGGCTCGCGTATGCGCGCTGGCCGAGGATCTCCTTGCCGGCATAGCGCGGGTTCACGGGAACGACCCGGTAGCCGTGCTCCAGCATGTACTTCGCGGCGAAGTAGCTCGGGCGGAACCAGTCGGCGGAAAGCCCGACCATCGCGATCACCTTGTTCTCGGCCAGAACGCGGCGGATGCCGGGGATGTCGTCGATCATCGGTTTCTCCTTCGTGCCGGTGATTCTAAACGATGCGCCGGGCGCGGCCCCGGGCGCCGCGCAGCCGCGGAGCCGCTATAGTCTCGGGCGCACGCAACGCACTCAGCCGAGGGAGAGAACGCATGTACGTCGAAGAGCGCATCTACACGCTCCACCCGGGAAAGCTCGGGCCGTTTCTCAAGGTCTACGAGGAGAAAGGCTGCGACATCCAGAAGAAGATCCTCGGCAACCGCATCGGGTGGTACGTCACCGACGTCGGCGACCTGAACGTCGTCGTGCACCTCTGGGCCTACGAGAGCCTCGACGATCGCGACCGGCGGCGCGCAGAGCTGATGAAAGACCCGACTTTCCAGGAGTATCTGGCCGCGGCGACGCCTTTCATCGCGAGCATGGAGAACCGGATCATGAAGCCGGTGCCGTTCTTCGCCGACGATCTGAAACGCATGCTCGCGGCCGTGCAGCGCTGACCGGGAGCGAGCCATGAGCGGCACGAATCGCGCGCGCAGCGGCGGCCGGATCCTCGTCGACCAGCTGCGCATCAACGGCGTCGACCTCGCCTTCGGCGTCCCGGGCGAGAGCTACCTCGACGTTCTCGACGCGCTCCACGACGCCCGCGATGCGATCCGGTTCGTCATCTGCCGGCAGGAGGGCGGCGCGGCCTATATGGCGGAGGCGTACGGCAAGCTCACCGGGCGGCCGGGCATCTGCTTCGTGACGCGCGGACCGGGCGCCACCAACGCTGCGATCGGCGTGCACACGGCGTTCCAGGATTCGACCCCGATGATCCTCTTCGTCGGGCAGGTCGGAGGCGACTTCGTCGAGCGCGAAGCGTTCCAGGAAATCGATTACCGGCGCATGTACGGGCCGATGGCGAAATGGGTGGCGCAGATCGACCGCGCCGATCGCATCCCCGAGTACGTGAGCCATGCCTTTCACACGGCGTGCGCCGGGCGGCCGGGCCCGGTCGTACTCGCGCTGCCCGAGGACATGCTGACCGACCAGGCGACGGTCGCCGACGCCGGCCGGGCGAAGCGCGTCCAGGCGCATCCCGGCGACGACCAGATCCGCGAGCTGATGTCGCTGCTCGGCCGCGCGCACAAGCCGCTCGTGATTCTCGGCGGCGGCGGGTGGACGGCGGAGGCCTGCGCGCAGGTGCAGCGGTTCGTCGAGACCGCCGATCTCCCGGTCGGCACCTCGTTTCGGTGCCAGGATCTATTCGACAACCGCCATCCGAATTTCGCGGGCGACGTCGGGATCGGCATCAACCCCAAGCTCGCGGCGCGCGTCAAGGAAAGCGACCTGCTCGTCGTCGTCGGGGCGCGCCTGGGCGAGATGACCACCGCGGGCTACACGCTCGTCGCGTCGCCGCGGCCGTCGCAGAAGCTGGTGCACGTGTACCCCGGCGCGGAGGAGCTCGGGCGCGTCTACCAGGCCGACCTGCCGATCAACTCCGGAATGGCCGAGTTCGCCGACGCCGTGTCGCACGTCGGCGGCATCGACGCGACGCGCTGGAGCGCATGGACGCGCGGCGCGAACGCCGACTACCGTGACTGGATCGCGCCGCAGCCGATGCCGGGCCCGATCGATCTAGCGCTCGTCGTTCGGCATCTCGCCGCGACGCTGCCGCGCGACGCGATCGTGACGAACGGCGCGGGCAACTACTCAGGGTGGGTGCATCGCTACTACCAGTACGCGCCGCTTCGCACCGAGCTCGCACCGACCTCGGGCGCGATGGGCTACGGCGTGCCGAGCGCGATCGCGGCGAAGCTCGTGCACCCGGAGCGGGCGGTCGTCTCCTTCTCGGGCGACGGCTGCTTCCTGATGAACGGCCAGGAGCTCGCGACCGCGGTGCAATACGGCGCGAACGTCGTGTTCATCGTCGTGAACAACGGCATGTACGGCACGATCCGCATGCATCAGGAGCGCGAGTATCCGGGGCGGGTGTCAGGCAGCGAGTTGCGCAACCCCGATTTCGCCGCGCTCGCACGAGCCTATGGCGCGTCGGGCGAGGTGGTCGAGCGCACGGAAGACTTCGCACCGGCGTTTGCCCGTGCGCTAGGCTCCGGCAGGCCGGCGCTCCTCGAGCTGCGCATCGATCCGGACGCGATCACCACGCGCACCACGCTATCGGCCATTCGCGCCGCGGCGCTCGCACGGCGCTGACTCGCCCTCCCCCTGCCGCGCAGGACGAAGGGGTAGCTCGATCCCCCTCCCCCTGGGCGAAGGGGGAAGATAGGGGTGGGGGTCTTGGGGCCCTTCCCCGGCTACCTCAGTGCTGCAGGATCTTGGAGAGGAACAGCACCGCGCGCTCGCTGCGCGGCTTGCCGAAGAAATCGTCCTTGGTAGCGTCCTCGACGATCTCGCCGT
>JALOSW010000254.1 GCA_025458245.1 Burkholderiales bacterium | reverse complement strand
GAACATGGTCCTGCACGAAGACCGCGTCGTCGTGTTCGATTGCATCGAATTCAACCCGGCGCTGCGCTGGATCGACGTGATGGCGGAGATCGCCTTCACCGTCATGGATCTGCGGCACCGGGGCCGCCCGGACTTCGCGCAGCGATTCCTGAACGGCTACCTCGAAGCGACGGGCGACTATGGGGGCCTGCGCCTGCTGCCCTTCTACCTCGTCTACCGCGCGATGGTCCGGGCCAAGGTCGCCGCGATTCGCGCCGCGCAGGAGAAGGACCCTGCCGCGCGCGACCGGGACCAGGCTGATTTCCGCGCGCACGTAGCGCTAGCGGAAGCATTCGCTGCGCCCGGCGCGCGGGCGCTCGCGATCACCATGGGCGCGTCGGGCTCGGGGAAGAGCTTCCTCGCGGCGAAGCTCGTGGACTCCGGGGCCTGGATCCGGATCCGCTCCGACGTCGAGCGAAAGCGGCTTGCCGGGGTTGCCGCGCCCGAGCGCTCGCATTCCGATGTCGGGCAGGGACTCTACGCAGCGGACGTGACCGGGCGTACCTATGCGCGCCTCGCCGAGCTGGCACGCGCCGTGATCGAGGCGGGCTTGCCGGTCATCGTGGATGCGACGTTCCTCGCGCGCATCCAGCGCGAGGCGTTCAGCGGCCTCGCCCGCGAGCTCGGCGTGCCGTTCGTCATCGTCGTCCCAGAGACGCCGGTCACGGTGATGCGCGAGCGCGTGATCGCGCGCGAGCAAGGCGGGGCCGACGCGTCCGAGGCGACGCCGGTCGTGCTCGAGCGGCAACTCGCAAGCGCCGAGCCGCTCGCGGCGGGCGAACTCGCGCGCGCTGTTCGGGTCGACACCAGCCGTGCCAACGACGCGGCCGAGCTCGCGATTCGCATACAGGAGCGGATCGCCCCTCGACTTCGCGAGTAGGCGCTGCGGCGCGGATTTCGACAGTCACATGGCCTGTTGCCGCTGCGCGTCTTGCTCAGCCCGGGCCGCGAAACGCCCGCGGCGAGGTGCCGCTCCAGCGCCGAAACGCGCGGCTGAACGTCGCGGGGTCCGCGTAGCCCAGCCTTTCGGCGATCGCGGCGACCGGCAGATCGGAAGTCTGAAGTAGCCGGCTTGCCGCCGCGTGGCGAGCATCGTCGAGCACCTCGCGAAAGTTCGTGCCGTGGCTGGCGAGCCGGCGCGCGAGCGTGCGGCGATCCACCGAGAAAGCCGCGGCCGCGTCGTCGAGACCGAACCTGCCGCCGGCGACGAGCGAACGCACGACCCGCCGGATACGATCCAGCGTCGTTTCTCCGGCGAGGGCGAGTTCGTCCTTGATCCGGGCGGTCAACACCTCGCGCAGGTAAGTGTCCGAAGTGGGAATGCGGGTCGCGAGCCAGCGCGCCTCGAAGGCCAGGGCGCTGCGGTCTGCTCCGAAGTGGACGGGTGCGTCGAAGAACGAGCGAAACAGCGCAGTCCGGACCGGTGCGCGATAGGTGAGGGTGACCGCCTGCAGGCGAAACGCGGGCCCGCACAGTTCCCGCATCAGGTTCGCTGCGATGGTCAGCGCCCCGAAGGTCATCTGGTCCGCACCGGGAGCGTCCGGCCCGAGGATTTCATAGCCGAGGAACGCGGTCGCACCTTCGTGAGTGAAGAAGGCCGTGGCGCCCTGGTCGTGAACGTGCAGGTACTCCTGCAGGGCCGCCAGACCGCGCTCGACGGTCTCCGAATGCGCGACCAGGTAACCGACGGTGCCGAGCGAACGGAGCCCCATGTGCATGCAGGCGCGAATTCCGATGTCGGGGAGCTGCGTGCGGTCCGCCGCCAGTTTGACGACCCGGCACAGCGCGTCGAAGGGCACCACGTTGTCGGGACTCGCAAACACGCCCAGCGACAACCCTCCCTCCGTCACCAGGGGGCCGGGATCGACGCCATGCTGCGAGAGCAGCGGAATGAGTGCCGCCGCCCCGCCTATGCGAATGAGGCGGTCGGATGTCTTGGCAGGTGCGCGCGCGCGGGCCACGGGGTAGCGCCGGATCGATGCAGCAGTTTGCCGCGAGGCTGTCCTGAAATGCAAACTTCTCGCGCGAAATGCCAGCGAGGTCTCGAGGCGTGGCTGATAACGTTCGACGCGTGCGGTTGCGGCGCGCGCTGGGTCGCGCGGTGAGGTACCCATTTACCTGGGGGGAGCGAGCATGATGATCCGATCGAAGTGGCGGGGCGTGGTTCTCGCCTCCGTGATGGCTGCGGTGCTGGCGGCATGCGACAAACCGGAAGCGCCCAAGGTCGAGAAGGCAGCGGAAAAGGCGGCTGCCGCAGCGGAAAAGGCGGCGGCCGAGGTGAAGGCCGCAGCCGAGAACGCGGCCAGAGAACTCGAGGCGCGCGAGGCCGCGGTCGACGCCTACGTCTACGCCTACCCGCTGGTGACCATGGAGATCACGCGCCGCGTGATGACCAACGTCGAGACGGCGAGCGGCTCGAAAGCCCCGATGGGCCAGTTCGCGCGCCTGCGCGCCTACCCGGCTCACTCGGTCACCGCGCCCAACGCCGACACCCTCTACACGCTCGCCTGGGTGGACGTGGGCAAGGAGCCCTGGATCCTCAGCATCCCGGACATGAAGGACCGCTACTTCCTGTTCCCCATGCTCGACATGTGGACCAACGTCTTCGAGGTGCCGGGCAAGCGCACCACCGGCACCAAGGCGCAGAAGTACGCCATCACCGGGCCGGGCTGGAAGGGCGAGTTGCCCGCCGGCGTGGTCGAGTACAAGTCGCCCACTGCCGTTGTCTGGCTGCTGGGCCGCATCTACTGCACGGGCACGCCCGAGGACTACAAGGCCGTGCACGCGCTGCAGGACCAGATCTCGGTCGTGCCCCTGTCGGCCTACGGCAAGCCTGCCGCGGCGGCGCCCGGCAAGGTGGACGCGGCGATCGAAATGAAGACCGCCCCGCGCGACCAGGTCAACGCCATGGACGCCTCCGCCTACTTCAAGCTGTTCGCGCAGCTCATGAAGGACAACCCGCCCGCGGCCGACGACGCGCCCATGGTGGCCAAGCTCGCCAAGCTGGGCATCGTGCCGGGCCAGGACTTCGACCCCGCCAAGCTCGACCCCGCCGTGCTCAAGGGCATGAACGACGCGATCAAGCACGCCCAGGGCAAGATCTCCTCGCTGCCCGAGGCGATTGCGCTCGGCAACGCCAAGCTCGAACACGGCTGGCTGATCTTCCCCAAGACCGGCGTTTACGGCACCAACTACCTCAACCGTGCCCTGATCACCTGGTACGGCCTGGGCGCCAACCGCCCCGAGGACGCGGTGTACCCGACCTCCGAGGGCCCGGAGATCATCAAGAAGTACAGCGG
>JALOSW010000111.1 GCA_025458245.1 Burkholderiales bacterium | reverse complement strand
GGATCGACATGGTTACTTCGCCCCCTTCGCCGCCGCGACGACCTTCTCCGCCGCCTCGGCCATGTTGTTCGCCGAGATGATCGGCAGCCCCGATTCCTTCAGGATCTGCTTGCCGAGATCCTCGTTGGTGCCCTTCATGCGCACCACCAGAGGCACGCCGAGCTTCACCTCGCGCGCGGCGGTCACGATGCCGGTGGCGATGACGTCGCACTTCATGATGCCGCCGAAGATGTTGACGAGAATCGCCTGCAGCCCGGGATTGCGCAGCATGATCTTGAACGCCTCGGTCACCTTCTCCGCCGTCGCGCCGCCGCCGACGTCGAGGAAGTTGGCCGGGCTGCCGCCGTAGAGCTTGATGGTGTCCATGGTCGCCATCGCGAGGCCCGCACCGTTCACGAGGCAGCCGATGTTGCCGTCGAGCGAGATGTACGAGAGGTCGAACTTGGACGCCTCGATCTCGGCGGGGTCTTCCTCGTCGAGGTCGCGCATCGCGACGATGTCGGGATGGCGGAAGAGCGCGTTGTCGTCGAAGTTCATCTTCGCGTCGAGCGCCACGACCCTGCCGTCGCCGGTGAGGATGAGCGGATTGATCTCCGCGAGCGAGGCGTCGGTATCCCAGAACGCGCGGTAAAGCGCCTGCAGGATCCCGCGCGCTTGCGCAACCGAAGCGTCGGGCACGCCGATCTTGCGCGCGACGTCGTCCGCCTCGGCGTCGGTGAGGCCCTTGTCGGGGTCGACGAACACCTTGTGGATTTTCTCCGGCGTGTGCGCAGCGACCTCTTCGATGTCCATGCCGCCCTCGGAACTCGCCATCAGCGCGACTTTCTGCGTGCCGCGATCGACGACCATGCCGACGTACAGTTCTTTCTTGATGTCGGCTCCCTCCTCGATCAGCAGGCGCCGCACCTTCTGGCCCTCCGGGCCGGTCTGGTGGGTCTTCAGCTGCATGCCGAGGATCTGGCCGGCGAGCGTCTTGACCTCGTCCACCGACTTCGCGAGCTTCACGCCGCCGCCCTTGCCGCGGCCGCCGGCATGGATCTGGGCCTTCACCACCCACACGCGGCCGCCGAGCGACTCGGCGGCGGTCACGGCCTCGTCCACCGAGAACGAGGGAACGCCGCGCGGCGTGGCGACCCCGTAGCGGCGCAGGATCTCCTTCGCCTGATATTCGTGGATTTTCATCGCACCCCCTTTTCGTTGCGTCCCGCGCGGAGTCTCGACCCCGCATGCTGCGTCCGGCATTGACACGCGTCAACGCCGCGACGGTATCGTTCAGCCTCCAGAGCGCTCGCGCGCACCGCTCATTCGACGGCCGCCCTCGGCGCCCGGTGCCATTTCGCGTAATAGCGCTTCACCGCCTCGCCGTGCGTGTCGAGCGCGTGGCAGCGGTCGAGCTGGAACGGCTTGTGGCCGCGATCCTCGTTGTCGCGCACCTCGCCCGCGAAGGTCTGCAGCGCGACCGTCGGAAAATGCGTGAGCAGCTCGGTGACGTGGCTGCAGCCGTGCACGCCGGCGAAACGCTCCTTGAGCGCCTTGCGAAATCCGTGCATGAGATTGAGCCCGGCGAGCGCGCCGTAGTCGGGCGCGATCCGGTCGCAGAAGCCGGTGTAGGGCATCGCATCGATCGACGCCGTGGCGGCGACGACGTTGTATTGCCGGTCGACGGTGAGCCGCACCCACATGTCGTGCACCGGGGTCCCGGCCGGACGCACGCCGCTGGAGAGCTGATAGTCCTGCGGCTTCACGTCCTCGAAATGCGCCTCGAGGTCCCAGAGCCCGTCGGCGCGGCGATAGCCCTCGAATCGGATGCGGCGCGTGTGGGTCAGAGTCCGCGGTGCAGCGGGCGGCGGCAGAGGCATGCGAGCGACGTCGGGAGAGGCGAATGCGGGGCCGTGCGAAGAGCCGCGAAGTCTAGCACACGCACCCTTCGCGACTGCGGACCCGCAAGACCCCGGTGCTAGAATCGCCGCGAAGTAAAATGCCCGCCCCGAAATGAGATACGTCCTCGCGCTCGACCAGGGCACGACGAGCTCCCGGGCGATCGTCTTCGGCGAGGACGGCGCCGTGCGGTCCGTGGCGCAGTCGGAGTTCCGGCAGATCTTTCCGCAACCCGGCTGGGTCGAGCACGACCCGCTCGAGATCTGGGCGACCCAGCATTCCGTCGCCGTCGAAGCGCTCCGGCGCGCCGGGCTCGACGCGAGCCGGATCGAGGCGCTCGGCATCACCAACCAGCGCGAGACCGCGATCGTCTGGGAGCGTGCGACGGGGCAGCCGATCCACAACGCCATCGTGTGGCAGGACCGCCGCACGGCGGCGCGCTGCGACGAGCTGAAACGCGAGGGCCGGGCGGCGCTGGTGCGCGAGCGCACGGGGCTCGTGCTCGATCCGTACTTCTCCGCCACGAAGATCGAGTGGATCCTCGACCATGTTCCCGGCGCGCGCGCGCGCGCCGAGGCGGGCGAGCTCGCGTTCGGCACGGTCGACACCTGGCTCGCCTGGAATCTCTCGGGCGGCCGGCTGCACGTCACGGATCCGTCGAACGCCTCGCGCACCATGCTCTTCGACATCGCGTCCGGCGACTGGGACGAGCAGCTCCTCTCGATCTTGCGCGTGCCGCGCGAACTGCTCCCGGACGTGCGGCCGTCCGCGGGCGTGTTCGGGCACAGCGCCGCCGACGTGCTCGGCGCGCCGGTGGCCATCGCCGGCATCGCCGGCGACCAGCAGGCGGCGCTCTTCGGGCAGGCCGCAGTGCAGGCCGGGATGGCGAAGAATACCTACGGCACCGGCTCGTTCATCCTGTTGCACACGGGCGCCACGCGCATCGTCTCCGACCAGGGGCTCCTCACCACCGCCGCGGCGCAGGTAAACGGGCGCGAGTACGCGCTCGAAGGCAGCGTCTTCGTCGCCGGCGCCGTGGTGCAGTGGCTGCGCGACGGGCTCGGCATCATCAAGTCGTCCGCCGAAGTGGAAGCGCTCGCGGCGAGCGCCAGGGACACGGGCGGCGTGTTCCTCGTTCCCGCCTTCGCGGGCCTCGGCGCGCCGCATTGGGACGCCTTCGCGCGCGGCGCGATGCTCGGCCTCACGCGCGGCACCAGCGCCGCCCAGATCGCGCGTGCCGCGCTGGAGGCGATCGCGTTCCAGACCGCGGAAGTGCTGGTCGCCATGGAGCGCGACGCGGGACTGCGCCTGACCGAGCTGCGCGTCGATGGCGGCGCGGCGTCGAACGATCTTCTCATGCAGTTCCAGGCGGACCTGCTGGGCGTCTCGGTCGCGCGGCCCCAGACGGTCGAGACGACCGCGCTCGGCGCCGCCTATCTCGCCGGCCTCGCGACCGGCGTGTGGCGCGACGTGCCGGAGATCGCGTCCCACTGGCGGCGCGCGCGGGTGTTCGAGCCGCAGATGTCGCGCGCAGAGGCCGCCGAGCGAATCGCGAACTGGCTGCGCGCGGTCGAGCGCGCGAAGGATTGGGCGAGGGACTGATGAAGTTCTCCACAGAGGCACGGAGCCCACAGAGGGCGACGAAGGACACAGCGGTGATGCCGCGGGGCATTGTCGCGAGGCGCGTCCGGGTCTTCCCCGCGACAACCATGCGCGCCGCTGTGGCCCTTCGTGTTCTCCGCGTCTCCCTGGTGATTGGTTTTCGAGGCACCATGCCATGAGAGTGCTCGTCACCGGCGGCGCCGGGTTCATCGGATCCCATTCGGTCGAGGCGCTGCTCGCCGCAGGCGCGCAAGTCGTCGTGCTCGACAATTTCTCCGCCGGCAAGCGCGCGAATCTGCCGCAAGCCGACGGCAGGCTCGCCGTCGTCGAGGGCGACATTCGCGATCCGGGCGCGATCGCGCGTGCGATCGACGGCGCGACGCACGTGCTCCACCTCGCCGCGCAGATCTCGGTGCGCGCTTCGGTGGACGATCCGGCGAACTCGTGCGCGCAGAACGTGCTCGGGTTCGTGAACGTGCTGGACGCCGCACGGCGAGCCGGCGTGAAGCGCGTCGCGTACGCGTCGAGCGCCGCGGTGTACGGCACGCCGCGCGAGCTGCCTCTCACCGAAAGCTCGCCGACCGGCCCGATCTCGCCCTACGGTCTGGAGAAGCTGGTCGACGAGCAGTACGCCGCGCTCTTTCTCGAGCTCTACGGCCTGCCGACCCTGGGGCTGCGCTATTTCAACGTTTACGGGCCGCGCCAGGATCCGCGCTCGCAGTACGCAGGCGTGATCAGCCGATTCGCCGACGCGATCGCGGCGAACGGCGCGCTCACGATTTTCGGCGACGGCCGGCAGACGCGCGACTTCGTGTTCGTGCGCGACATCGCGCGCGCGAACGTCGCGGCGCTCCGGTCCGACCGCACCGGCTTCGCGAACATCGGCACCGGCACGAGCGTCACGCTGCTCGAGCTCGTCGACGCGCTCGAGCGGGTTTCGGGACACAAGGCCGACAGGCGCTTCGCCGGCGCGGTCGCCGGCGACATCCGGGATTCCGCGATGCGTCCGACGCGGATGCTGGAAATCGTCGGCGACGCGGTGCCGACGTCGCTCGACGCGGGTCTGGCGGCGCTCCTCGCCGCCCGCTGACGCGGGCCACGCGTCCCCGGCGGCGCGTGGCGCTTGCGCCGGAAGCCTGCTCGGGCCGACGAAAATCGTGACGCATCAACGGCATCACCGCACCCGCGCACCGGCGGTCGGCAACCGGGCCGGCGTGCGCTTTTCTGCGAGGCTTCGTGCAGGGCCCGCGCGCGGCAGCGCCCTTTGACCGCGGGGCTGGCAGGCCCGAAGTCAAGCGGTTACATTCGGGCGGTTCAAGGAGGCGATAACAATGACGCAATTCACGACCGAGCAGCTCCGCACCGTTGCCCTCGTGGGGCACGGAGCCTCGGGCAAGACCACCCTCGCGGAAGCGCTGCTCGCGAAGAGCGGTATGATCGGCGCGGCCGGCGCCGTGGAAAAAGGCACCACCGTCGGCGACTTCGACCCGCTGGAAAAGGAATACCAGCACTCGCTGCGCTCCTCGATCGCGCACGTGGACTACAAGGGCACGCGCGTGCACCTCGTCGACACGCCCGGCTACCCGGATTTCATCGGCCAGGCGATCGGCGCGCTCGACGCCGTCGAGACCGTCGCCGTGATCGTGAGCGCCACCGCCGGGGTCGAGCTGGTGACCACCCGGATGATGGAGTGGGCCAAGGCGCGGAACCTCGTGCGCCTCGTCGTCGTCAACAAGATCGATCACGAGAACGTCGATCTCGAGCGCGTGCTCGCCGACATCCGGGAAGCGTTCGGCAAGGAGTGCCTGCCCATCAACCTGCCGGCCGACGGCGCGAAGCGCGTCATCGACTGCTTCGCCAACGACTCCGGCAACGCCGACTTCCTCTCGGTCGCGGACGTGCACCGCATGGTGATCGAGCAGATCGTCGAGGTCGACGAGAACGCGATGACCGAGTACCTCGACAAGGGCGACGTCGCGCCCGAGTCGCTGCACGCGCCGCTCGAGAAGGCCCTGCGGGAGGGCCACATCGTGCCGGTGGTGTTCGTCTCGGCGCGCACCGGGGCAGGCGTCATCGACCTCCTCGAAGTGCTGACGCGCCACCTGCCCAATCCGGCGGAGGGCAACCCGCCCCTGTTCTTCAAGGCCGCGGGGCCGGACGCGGAGTCGTTCCACAGCGAGCCCGACCCGGCCAAGCACGTGCTCGCGCACGTCTTCAAGATCGTCAACGATCCCTACGTGGGCAAGATCGGCGTCTTCCGCGTGCATCAGGGCACGGTGACGAAGGACTCGCAACTCTACGTCGGCGAAGGCAAGAAGCCGTTCAAGGTCGGACATCTCTTCACGCTGCAGGGCAAGGAGCAGGTCGAGGTGGCGAAGCTCGTGCCCGGCGACGTCGGCGCGGTGGCGAAGGTGGACGAGATCGTGTTCGACAGCGTCCTGCACGACTCGCACGACGAGGACCACATCCGCATGAAGCCGCTCGAGTTCCCGAAGCCGATGTTCGGCCTCGCGATCGAGCCGAAGCGGCGCGGCGACGAGGGCCGCATCTCGGAGATCCTTGGCAAGATGTCGGCCGAGGATCCGACGCTCTCGGTCGACCACGATCCGCACATGAACGAGACCGTGATCCGCGGGCTCTCCGAGCTGCATCTGCGCTCGGTGCTCGAGCGCATGAGCACGCAGTTCAAGCTCGAAGTGACGACGCGCCCGCCGCGCATCCCGTACCGCGAGACCATCACCGCGCCCGCCGAGGGCCACGCGCGCCACAAGAAGCAGACGGGCGGCGCCGGCCAGTTCGGCGAGGTGTATCTGCGCGTCGAGCCGCTTCCCCGCGGCACGGGCTTCGAGTTCGTCGACATGGTGAAGGGGGGCGTGATCCCGCACACGTTCATCCCGGCGGTGGAGAAAGGCGTGCGCGAGGTGCTCGAAGCCGGTTATCTCGCCGGTTACCGCATGCAGGACGTGCGCGTGACCGTGTACGACGGCAAGCACCACCCGGTGGACTCGAAGGAAGTCGCATTCGTCTCCGCGGGCCGCAAGGCGTTCCTCGACGCGCTCGCCAAGGCGCGCGCGATCGTGCTCGAGCCGATCGTCTCGATCGAGATCGTCGCACCCGACGCGAACATGGGCGACATCACGGGCGACCTGTCCGGACGGCGCGGCCAGGTCACCGGCACCGACAACCTCGCAGGGGCGCAGATGGTGGTGTCGGGCGTCGTGCCGCTTTCGGAGCTCGACGGCTACGCGAACCGGCTGAAGTCGATTACCGCGGGCCGCGGCGCGTTCTCGATGCAGCTCTCCCACTACGAGCCGGTGCCGCCGCCGATCCAGAAGGATCTCGTCGCGCAGTACCAGGCGACGCGCAAGCAGGCCGAGGAAGACTGACCGCGAGCCGATGACGCGGTCGTCGGCTCGCGCCCGGCGACGGCGGACGCCAAGCGGCGTGGCGAACCTTCGCTAGGTCACCTTTCGGCCCTGAGCATCTGAGCGCGGCCACACGGGAACGCGGGCGCCGACGCGCCCGCTGCTGTTTGCGGCGTTCGCGACGCGGCGAGTTCTGCAGTCGCGCTGCGGGAATAGAATGCTCGCGGGTGCCGGTGGCGGGACGCTGCTCAGCGTGACGGGTCGAACGCGCGAGCCGGTCGAAAGGAGAACACGATGGGATTCCGTTCGCATCGAGTCGCGCTGTTCGCGCTCCTCGCGCTGTGGGTCGCAGCGGCGGCCGCCGAGCAGCCGGCCGCCCCGGCCAAGCTGAGGGCGCTGCCGCTCCAGGCGAAGCCGTGGAAGGGCGATTTCGAGCAGATGCTCGACCGGCGGGTGATCCGCGTGGCCGTGCCCCACAGCCGCACCCTCTATTTCGTCGACAAGGGGCGCGAACGCGGCATCACGGCCGACAACGTGCGCGACTTCGAGCGCTACATCAACCAGAAGCATGCGAAGCGCCTCGGCAACCGGCCCCTGACCGTGTACATCGTCGCGACGACGCGCGACGAGCTGCTGCAGGACGTCGCAGAGGGGCGCGCCGACATCGCGGCCGGCAACCTGACCGTCACCGACGAGCGCAGGAAGATCGTCGACTTCGTCGCGCCGGACTGGTACCCGGGCGTCGCCGAGGTGGTCGTGGCCGGACCGAAATCGCCCCCGCTCGCCTCGCTCGACGACCTCGCGGGCAAGACGGTGCACGTGCGCCCGTCTTCGAGTTACCACGAAAGCCTGAAGGCTCTGAACGAGCGGTTCAAGAAGGAGCACAAGCCCGCGATGCGCCTGGAGCCGGTCCCCGACGCGCTCGAGGACGAGGACATGCTGGAGATGGTCAACGCCGGGCTGCTCGAACTGGTCGTCGTCGACGACTGGAAGGCGAAGATGTGGGCGCAGGTGTTTCCGGCCCTCAAGGTGCACGAGTCGATCAGGATCCGCGAAGGCGGAAAGATCGGCTGGGCCGTGCGCAAGGGCAGCCCGCAGCTCGAGGCGGCGCTCGTCGACTTCCACGAGAACCACCTCCGCAAGCTGG
>JALOSW010000253.1 GCA_025458245.1 Burkholderiales bacterium | reverse complement strand
CCTCACGCCGAAGAACCTCGGGGCCTACACGGAGATCTCGCGGCAGCTCCTGCTGCAATCGTCGCCGGACGCCGAGATGCTCGTGATGAGCGACCTCGCGGCCGTTTGCGCCATCGCGCTCGACGTCGCCGGCCTCACCGGCACGGGCGCGCCGCAGCCGACCGGCATCGTCGCGACCTCCGGCATCGGGACCGTCACCATCACGACCGGCACGGTCACCTATGCGAACGTTCTGGAATTCCAGACGGACGCGGCGAGCTCCAACGCGCTGGCGGCGAACTCCGGTTACGTCACCACCCCGGCCATCGCCGGAATCCTGAAGCAGAAGGCCCGCTTCAGCAACAGCGACACGCCTATCTGGCAGGGCGGGATTCTCGACGGCAACGTCGAAGGCATCCGCTCGATGTCGAGCAACCAGGTGACGGCGGGGCAGCTCCTCTTCGGCGATTTCTCGCAGGTCGTCGTCGCGGAGTGGGGCGTGCTCGAGGTCGAGGCGAATCCGTACGCCAACTTCGCGGCGGGCATCGTCGGCGTGCGGGCGTTCCTGACCACCGACATCGGCGTGCGGTATCCGGGCGCGTTCTCGCTCGGCACGGGCATCACCGCCTAAACGGTCACCGGGGAGGGCGGAGACGTTGCTGTCCTCCCCGGATTTCTTCGGAGAACTCATGCCGCAAGAACCGAACACCTGGAAGATCCGCGTCACGCGGCCCTTCCTCTATGCCGGGCTCGCACAGCCGGTTGGCGCGGAATTCTCCGTGCCCTATCCGTTCGCGCGCGAGCTGATCGCGAACAATAAGGCCGAGCGCGTCATCGAGCCGGAGCCGGTGCAAGCGCCGGAAGCGGCGCCCGTCCCGCTCGAATCGACCGTGGCCGTTGAAAATCAGCCGGCCAAGGCGTCGCGGAAAGCCAAGTCCGCCGAATGACCTGGCGCGCCGACGATCCGCAGGGCAACGAATCGGCCAAAGTGCGGCACGAGCTCGTGCCGTACATCCGCGGCCGGTGCCTCGATCTCGGCTGCGGGGGCGAGAAGGTCTGGCCGCACTTCATCGGCGTCGACAACGGCCTCGACGCCAAGCTCTTCGGCTCGCCCATCAAGGCCGACATGATGGTCGACTCATGCGAGAGCCTGCCGGTCTTCGGCACGGAGCAGTTCGACTGCGTCTACAGCTCTCATCTACTCGAGCACATCGTCGATTTCGAGAAGGCGCTCGCCGAATGGTGGCGCCTGGTGAAGCCCGGCGGCTACCTCGCGCTCTATCTGCCGCATCGCGATCACTACCCGCGCATCGGCCAGCCTGGCGCGAACCCCGACCACAAGCACGACTTCGCGCCCGAGGACATCATCAACGCGATGGGCGTGTCGATCGGAGGCTGGGACCTCGAGCGCAACGAGACGCGCTCGGGCGGGCAGGAATACTCGTTCCTGCAGGTCTACCGCAAGCGCCGCGACGGCCTGCGGCTTCACCCATGGGCGCAGGAGCGCCCGGCGAAGACCGTCGGGGTGGTGCGCATGGGCGCGCTTGGCGACGCGTTGTGGGCCTCCTCCGTGATCGCGCACCTCAAGGATGAGGGCTATCACGTCACGGTGTATGCGCAGGAGCCCGGCGAGCTCATGCTCCGGCACGACCCGCACGTCGACCGGATCATCGTCATTCCGCCGGTCTATGACGGCGCCGGGCTCGTCAGCTACTTTCTCTACGAAGCGCCGAAGTACGACCGCTGGGAAAACCTGATCGGCATCGTCGAGACGCGTCTGCTCCCGGCTGCGACGGACGTCGACTTCTGGCGCACCGATGCGCAGAGGAAGCGCCTGTTCGGCCCGCACAACTACCTCGAGGCCCTGCACGACGTTGCCGGCGTGCCGCACGTCTGGCGGCAGAAGTTCTACCCGACCCGAGAAGAGGCGGCCTGGGCACTGGCCGAGCGGGCGAAGTTCGACGGGCCGGTTGCGGTGATCGCCCCGACCGGGTCGACCGCGTCGAAATGGTGGCCGCATGTGCAGGCCTGCCGAAGGGCGGCGCCATCGTGGGCACCGCCTGGCCGGTGCGCAAGGCGCTGGCGTTCGCGCAGCTCGCGGATGCCGTCATCGGCACGGAATCGGTCGTGGTCAATGCGGTCGCCTTCGAGCCGATGCTCAAGGTGGTGCTCTTGTCGCACTCCTCGCACCGCAATCTCACCCAGCATTGGATGAACACCGCGGCGGTCGAGCCGATTCACGTTCCTTGCCATCCATGCCATCGGATCCACCGGACCATGGATCACTGCATGCCGGAACGCAACACCGGCGCGGCGCTTTGCCAGGCGGCGATTCCCGGCGACCAGGTGGCTGACGTCGTTATCGAGCAGCTCGCAGAGCTCGCACGAGAGGCCGCGTGATGCCGTTCACCGAGGACTTCGACGCGTTCTTCGACACCAACGACTTCGCCGTCGCGGCGAAATGGACGGTCGGGGTGAACGAGTACGACGTGATCGGGCTCTTCGACTCGCCCTATGCGCGCGGCACGGTATCGCTTCCGGGTTTCGAATCGGCCCGGACGACGTTCACGGGCGTCGCTGCGGACTTCACGGGCGTCGCGCATGGCCAGACGCTTACCGTGCTCGGAACCGGATTCACGATCCGGGGCGTCGAGCCGGACGGCACCGGCGTCGTGCGTCTGGTGTTGCAGGCGCCCTAGCGATGGCCGATCACGTCCGGCGCCAGCTCCGTGAGGCCGTCGCGACCGCCGTGACGGGGCTCACGACGACCGGGTCGAGCGTCTTTCAGAGCCGCATCTGGCCGGTGCAATCGAGCGAGCTGCCGGCGCTGCTCGTCTACACGACGACCGAGACGGTGACCACGGAGACGATCGAGAATCCGGAGGGCCAGCGGCGCGAGATCGAGGTGCGCGTCGATGGAATCGCCAAGGCCGCGGCGAACCTTGACGACACGCTCGACCAGATCGCGAAGGAAGTCGAGACCGCGCTCGCTGCGGCGATCACCGTCGCGGGAAAGAGCGTCCGCGTCTATTACACCGGCTGCGAAATCGAATTCGACGCCGAAACAGAAGCCGAGGCGGGCGCGGTGCAGATGCGCTTCACCGCCGAGCTATTCACCGCGGCGGATGCTCCCGACGCGCTAATCGAGGCCTGATCCAAACGAAAGGAGCTAATCATGGCCGTACTGAAGACTCAAGGACTGACGCTCGCGGTCGCCGCCACCTACGGCACCACCGCGACGATCTCCGCATTCACCAACGCGAACCCCGGCGTCATGACGCTCGGCACCGGCCACGGCATCACGACGGGCGACATTTTCGAGATCACGTCGGGCTGGACGCGCGCGAACAAGCAAGTCCGCCGCGCGAGCACCGTCGCGACCAACGACGTGACGGTCGAGGGTCTGAACACCTCCAGCACCACGGACTATCCCGCTGGCGAAGGCGTCGGTTCGATCCGGGAGATCGTCACCTGGACATCGATCACCGGCCTGCGCCCGAACCCGACTTCCGGAGGCGGCGGGTTCGTGGAAGCGGAGACCACCGAGATCACGGACAGCCAGCAGATCTTCACGCCCATTCTGGCGGCGCGGAACCAACTGAACTTCAGCTTTCACTGGGACCCGAGCGTCGCGTGGTTCGAAACGGTGCTCGCGCTCGCCGACGCGGGAACGGTCGTTCCGTTCCGCATCACCCTCCCGAGCGGTCGCAAGCAGTACGGCAGCGCGACCATCGGCCTGAACCCGAGCTTCAACTCCGAGAACGGCATCGCCACGGGCACGCTCTCGCTCAACGGCGCCGGCCGGATTGCGAACTACGGCACCTGATGGACACCGCAGAGCTGAAACTGCGCTACGACGGCGCCCGCGAGTTCGACCATTGGGTCGGCGGGCGCCGATACCGGCTGCGTATCCCAACGCAGGCGTCCGCGCGGCAGGTTTTCAAGAGGCTGGAGTCGCGCGGCGAAGCGCTCGACATCGAGAACTTCGCCCGCGAACTCCTCCCCGATCATCTCGTCGGCTGGGACCAAGTGCCCTCGCGCTGGCTCGTGCCGGATGCGGAGGAAGGCGATTTTCTTCCGTGGAGCCCGATGGCCGCAAAGCTCCTGATGGCGGAGGACCAGGCGCTCGCCGCCGAGCTCGCCGGGCCGCTCTTCGACAAGTTCCTCGCGCGCCGCGACGCACTGGAGGAAGCCCGAAAAAACTCGCCGAGCGCGTCGCCTGGGACCTGAACGGCGGCGCGCACTCCATGGCAGCCATGTTTCAGATGCCGATCGAGGAAGCCGAGCGCATGCGGCCGCCGCTCGACGCCGGCGGCGAGCTCGCGCTCGAGGTCTATAGCTTCATGGGCGGCTGGGAGCCCGATCGCCTGCCGCTCGCGGTGGGGCTTTTCGATGTGGAGGATCCGGAATCGCTCATCGAGCGCCTGCTCGTGATCCGCGCCGAGGTGTCGGAGCATCAGGCGCAGGAGCTGCGCCGATGAGACTTTCGCTCACCGGAGAGGGCCTCATCGACCGAAACAAGCTCACGGCCTGGACGCGCGAGAAACAGGCCGCGATTCTCGCCGGCACGCGCAACGGCATGAAGAAAGCCCAGCCGGTGGTCAAGGCGGCCATGCAGACGGAGGCGCGCCGCGCGTTCGCGGTCAAGCGGCAGAAC
>JALOSW010000110.1 GCA_025458245.1 Burkholderiales bacterium | reverse complement strand
GTGACAAACAAATACGGCTAAAGCGAGGGAAACCCGTTTGGCCTTGTCGCAGGCTGACCGGGTTTTTTTCATTTCGTTCCCTGAGCTCCCGATGCGTCCTGACCGAACCGACGAACTCCGTGCCCTGCTCGCCGAGCGCATCCTCGTGCTCGACGGCGCGATGGGCACGATGATCCAGACCCACCGGCTGACCGAGGCGCAATACCGCGGCGAGCGCTTTGCCGAATGGCAGCACGATCTGAAGGGGAACAACGATCTGCTCGCGCTGACGCAGCCCGCGATCATCCGAGACATCCACGAGCGTTACCTCGCGGCCGGTGCCGACATCGTCGAGACCAACACGTTCAACGCCAACGCCCCGTCGATGGCCGACTACGGCATGGAAGCGCTCGTCTACGAGCTGAACGTCGCGGCCGCGACGCTCGCCCGCGAGGCCGCCGATGCGTGGTCGGCGCGGACCCCGGCGAAGCCGCGCTTCGTCGCCGGCGTCCTCGGCCCGACGAACAAGACCGCTTCGATCTCGCCCGACGTCAACGATCCGGGCTATCGCAACATCAGCTTCGACGCGCTCGTGGCGGCGTACGGCGAAGCGTTACGGGGCCTCGTCGACGGCGGCGCCGACATCGTCCTGGTCGAGACGATCTTCGACACGCTGAATGCCAAGGCGGCGATCTTCGCCATCCGCCGGCACTTCGACGAAATCGGACGAAAGCTCCCGGTGATGATCTCGGGCACGATCACCGACGCCTCGGGCCGCACGCTCACGGGGCAGACGCCCGAGGCGTTCTGGAACGCGGTGCGGCATGCCGAGCCCCTGACGGTGGGCCTCAATTGCGCGCTCGGCGCGAAGCTGATGCGACCCTATGTCGAGGAGCTCTCGAACGTCGCCGACACGTTCATCTCGTGCTACCCGAACGCGGGGCTGCCCAACCCGCTCTCCGACACCGGCTACGACGAAACGCCCGACTACACCTCTGCGCTTCTCCGGGAGTTCGGCGAGGCGGGATTTCTCAACGTCGTGGGCGGCTGCTGCGGCACGACGCCCGACCACATCCGCGCGATCGCGGATGCGGTGGCCTCGCTGCCGCCCCGCAAGGTGCCGGCGATCGAGCGCAAGCTCCGCCTGGCCGGGCTCGAGCCGTGCAACATCGGCGACGACGCCCTCTTCGTGAACGTGGGCGAGCGCACCAACGTCACGGGGTCGAAGGCGTTCGCGCGCCTCGTCCTCGCCGGGAACTACGCCGAGGCGCTCTCGGTGGCGCGCCAGCAGGTCGAGAACGGGGCGCAGGTGATCGACGTCAACATGGACGAGGCGATGCTCGACTCGGAGAAGGCCATGGCGACGTTCCTGAACCTCGTCGCCGCCGAGCCCGACATCTCGCGGGTGCCGATCATGATCGACAGTTCCAAGTGGTCGGTCATCGAGGCGGGGCTCAAGTGCGTCCAGGGCAAGCCGATCGTCAACTCGATCTCGCTCAAGGAAGGCCGCGAGGAATTCGTGAAGCACGCACGGCTCGCGCGCCGCTACGGCGCCGCCGTGGTCGTGATGGCCTTCGACGAGAACGGGCAGGCCGACACGCTCGCACGCCGCCGGGAGGTCTGCCGGCGCAGCTACGACACGCTGGTGAAAGAGGTCGGCTTCCCCGCCGAGGACATCATCTTCGACCCGAACGTGTTCGCGGTCGCGACCGGGCTCGAGGAGCACGCCACGTACGGCATCGACTTCATCGAGGCGACGCGCTGGATCAAGGCGAATCTGCCGGGCGCAAAGGTGTCCGGAGGCGTGTCGAACCTGTCGTTCTCGTTCCGCGGCAACGACGCGGTGCGCGAGGCGATGCACACGGCGTTCCTCTACCACGCGATCAAGGCCGGCATGACGATGGGCATCGTCAATGCCGGCCAGATCGGCGTGTACGACGAGATCCCGAAAGATCTGCTCGAGCACGTCGAAGACGTGATTTTCAACCGCCGACCCGACGCCACCGAGCGGCTGGTGCGGTTCGCCGAAACGGTGAAATCGGGCGGCAAGGCGAAGGAGGAAGACCTCGCCTGGCGGCAAGGCACTGTCGAGCATCGGCTCGCGCACGCGCTCGTGCACGGCATCGCGGCCTACGTGGTGGAAGACACCGAGGAGGCGCGGCTCGCCGCCGAGCGGCCCATCCACGTCATCGAAGGGCCGCTCATGGACGGCATGAACATCGTCGGCGACCTGTTCGGCGCCGGCAAGATGTTCCTGCCGCAGGTGGTGAAGTCGGCGCGCGTCATGAAGCAGGCGGTCGCGCATCTCGTGCCGTTCATCGAGGCCGAGAAGCAGGCCTCGGGCGACACGAGCTCGAAAGGCAAGATCGTGATCGCCACCGTGAAGGGCGACGTGCACGACATCGGCAAGAACATCGTCGCCGTCGTGCTCCAGTGCAACAATTTCGACGTCGTGAACCTCGGCGTGATGGTGCCCGCGCAGAAGATCCTCGAGACGGCGCGCGCGGAGAACGCGGACGTCATCGGGCTGTCCGGCCTGATCACGCCGTCGCTCGAGGAGATGGCGCACGTCGCGCACGAGATGGAGCGCGAGGGCTTCACGGTGCCGCTTCTCATCGGCGGCGCGACCACCTCCCGCGTGCACACGGCGGTCAAGATCGCGCCGCACTACTCCGGACCGGTGGTCTACGTCCCGGACGCCTCGCGCTCGGTCGGCGTCGCGCAGAACCTCATCTCGCCCGATTCCCGCGACCAGTACGTCGCCGACCTGCGGGCGGATTACGATCGGGTGCGCGCACAGCACGCCGGCAAGAAGGGGCCGGACCTCGTGTCGCTCGCCGCGGCACGCGCCAACCCGACGCCGATCGACTGGTCGGGCTACGTCCCGCCCAGACCGCGGGTTCCCGGACGCACCGTCTTCGTCGACTACGACCTCGCCGAGCTCGCGCGCTACGTCGACTGGTCGCCGTTCTTCCAGACCTGGGATCTCGCCGGCTCGTACCCGAAGATCCTCGACGACGCAGTGGTCGGCGAAGCGGCGCGCAGCGTCTTCCGCGACGCGCAGGCGATGCTCGCGCGAATCGTCCGGGAGAAGTGGCTCCGGGCGAGCGGCGTGATCGTGCTGGCGCCGGCGAACTCGGTCGGCGACGACATCGAGATCTATCGGGATGAGTCGCGCACCGAGGTCGCAATGGTGTTCCACAACCTGCGCCAGCAGGCGAAGAAGGCTTCCGATCGCGCGAACCGCTGCCTCGCCGACTTCGTCGCACCGAAGTCCGCGGGCGTCGCGGACTATATCGGCGCGTTCGCCGTCACCGCCGGGCTCGGCTGCGAGGAGCGCGTCAAGGCGTTCGAGGCCGCGCACGACGACTACAACGCGATCATGCTGAAGGCGCTCGCCGACCGGCTCGCCGAGGCGTTCGCCGAGCGGCTGCACGAGCGCGTGCGCAAAGAGTTCTGGGGCTACGCCGCCGAGGAGACGCTCTCGAACGAGATGCTGATCGCCGAGAAGTACCGCGGCATCCGCCCCGCGCCCGGTTACCCGGCGTGTCCGGATCACACCGAGAAGGGTCCGCTCTTCACGCTCCTCGACGCGCCGGCGCTCGGCATCACGCTCACGGAGAACTTCGCCATGTGGCCGCCGGCGAGCGTGTCGGGGTTCTATTTCTCGCACCCCGAGTCGACCTACTTCGCGGTCGGGAAGATCGACCGCGACCAGGTCGAGGACTACGCTCGGCGCAAGCGCACCGATCTCCCGAGCACCGAGCGCTGGCTCGCGCCCGCGCTGGGCTACGACAATACCCGGGTCGACGCCGATGCGAGCCGCCTCGCGTTGGCCGACTCCGGAGGGCTCGCCGGGGCGCCGCGGCGCGGCCTCGCCCCCTCGTGAACCGAACCGACTCAAAGGAACCAGCCCGATGACCCTATCCCGACTCAACCCGCACGCCGGAATCCTCGCCGACGCCGTCGCCGCGAACGGCTTCGTGTTCACCGCCGGACAGGTCGCCGACGATCCGAGCCAGGACATCCGCGGCCAGACGAAGCAGGTGCTCGCGAGCATAGACCGCGCGCTCGCGCATTTCGGCACCGACAAGTCGAAGATCGTGTCGGCCAGCATCTGGCTCTCGGACATCCGCAACCGTGAGGCGATGAACGAGGTCTGGAAGGCGTGGGTGGACCCGAACAACCTCCCGGCGCGCGCGACGGTCGAGGCCAAGCTCGCCGATCCGCGCATGCTCGTCGAGATCGCTGTCGTCGCAGTGAAGTGAGCGGCGGCGCGCGGGCGCCATCGCCGCCGCCGGCGCGGAGCGGGAACCCGGGCGCCGGCCGGCCGGTCGGATGGCGATGACGGATTCGTACCTCGCTCGCCTGATGGGCGCGTTTCCGCGAGCGGGGCGCGTGGTCTGGATCGGCGTGCGACCGGAACGGCTCGCGCCGGTCGAGGCGGTCGAGCGCGCGCTGGCCATCGACGGTGGATTCGTGGGCGATCACTACGCCGGCGGGAAGCGCGAGGTGACGCTGATCCAGGCGGAGCATCTCGCCACGGTCGCGGCGCTGCTCGGTCGCGACCGCGTCGATCCGGCGCTCGTGCGCCGCAACGTCGTCGTCGCGGGCCTGAACCTGCTCGCGCTGAAAGACCGGCGCTTCCGGGTGGGCGAGGCGGTGCTGCAGTACGCGGCCCCCTGCCATCCGTGCTCGCGCATGGAGGACGCGCTCGGCACGGGCGGCTACAACGCCATGCGCGGCCACGGCGGCATCGCCGCGCGGGTGATCGCCCCCGGCGCGATCCGCGTGGGCGATGCGGTGCTCGCGCTCGACCCGGCCGAAGCAGGGCGCTGACCGGTGTCGATTCCCGCCGAGCTGCTCTCGCGCGGTTTCGTCTGGTTCACCGTGGCTGCGCTCGCCTTGCTCCTTACGTTTGCCGCGTGGCGCTCGCCGTGGCGGCGGCTTGCAGACAATGAGCAAAGCCACGTCTGGCTCGGCGCCATCATCGCGCTCGCCCTGCTGTGGTCGATCGCCGGAGGCGTCGGGGCGAGCGTTCGCATCCACCTTCTCGGCGCCACCATCGCGACGCTGATGTTCGGTCCGGCGCTCGCGCTCGTGACTCTTGCGCTGGCGGGCGCTGCGGTAACGGCCGCAACCGGTGTGCCCTGGGCGACTTACCCGGCGCATGTGCTTCTCTCGGCGGGCGTGCCGATCGCGATCACGTGGGCGACGCTCCGCTTCGCCGAGGCGAAGCTGCCGCCGAACTATTTCATTTACGTTTTCGTCGTCGCATTTCTCGGCGGTGCGCTCGCAATGGCCGCAGCCGGCGTCGCGAACGCAGCCTTGGTGGCGCTGATCGCGCCCGGGACGGCCTACGCCGGGGACGACCTGCTGCCGATGCTCGTAATGCTGGGCTTCGGCGAGGGAACGATCTCGGGAATGCTTCTTTCGCTGATGGTCGTGTATCGCCCGACCTGGGTCGCCACGTTCAGCGACGCGCGCTACCTCGCACGGCGGGACTGAGACGAAGGCGATGGCGCCGGCGACGCATTTCGCGGCATTCCGGGAACGCGAGCAGACGCTGCTCCGGGGCCTGCCGCGTCGTATCGCGGAGAGCTGAAATGCGCACGCGTCGCGCCCTGATCATCGTGTTTGCCGCGATCGCCGCCGCGTGTTCGCCGGCGCTCGACTGGCGCGAGTTCAGCTGGCGGGAAGGCGGCTTCGCCGTCCTGCTGCCCGGCAAGCCGCGCAGCGAATCGCGCCCGCTTGTCATCGACGGCGTCGAGGTCACGATGCGCATGTTCTCCGTCCGCGCCGAGGGATTGGCGTTCGGCGTGGGCTATGCCGACTTTCCGCCGGGCGGCGGCGCCGAAGCGCAGGCGCGCCGCATCGCGGCGACCCGCGATGCGCTCGTCGCCAACATCGACGGACGTCTGACCGCGCAGGGCGATGTCGCCCTCGAGCGCCATCGCGGCATCGACTTCCGCGCGACGGGCCGGGTTCGCGATACCGACTATTTCGTCGCCGGACGTGTTTATGCGGCCGGCGACCGGCTGTATCAACTCGCCGTCGTCGGGCGCGCGGACGCGGCGACGACAGCCGACGCCGAGCTCTTTCTCGGCTCGCTGCGCCTACTGCCTCCGTAACGCCGAGCGCTCCAGCGCCGCGGCTACTGCAGCCCAGTCCGGGCACGCGTCGGCGGAGGCGATGAACGTCGCCCGGCTGTCGCGCCGGTAGGGCACATCCTGCAGTTCGACCCGCGCGGCCACCCAGTCCGCGCGCAGCGCGTCGCGCCCGACGCGGAAGATCCCTTTCGCACGCAGCAGTCCGGGAACCTGCGTCCCGCCGGGTTCGTTCAGTTCGGCGAAGAACGCGGCAACGCGCGCGCGATCGAACACCGCGCCGCGAGGAAATCGCAACCCCCACGAACTCTCCGACGGCACGTGCGGTATCCCCGACGCGACCCGCTCCGCGTGCGGAAGGCCGAGCAGCGCCGGGTCGAGTGCGCCGCGTTCGGTTTCGACGACCACGCGCGCCGGGTAAAGCGACGCAGCGAGGCGGCGCGCGGCGGCAAGCTCCGCCGGCGTCGCAAGGTCGCGCTTGTTGATCACGACCACGTCCGCGAGCGAGAGCGGGTCGTGCAGCGCGGCGCTTCCCGCGATGCGCGGATCGGACGCCTGGCGCGGATCGACGACGCAGATCACCGCGTCGATAGCCAGGTAGCGGGATAAGTCGTCCCCCGCAAGCGCGTCGAGCACGCCCGCAGCATGCCCGAGCCCGGTCGGCTCGACGATCAGCCGGTGCGGGCGGGCGACGCGCAAGAGCTGGGTGAGCGCCACGCGCATCGGCACGTTGCCGGTACAGCAGACGCATCCGCCCGCGATCTCGCGCACGGCGACGCCGGCGGCGGCGCCGAGGATGGCGCCGTCGATGCCGAGCTCGCCGAACTCGTTGACCAGCACTGCCCAGCGCTCGCCGCGCGGCCGGTGCGCGAGAAGATGCAGGATCGTCGTGGTCTTCCCCGTGCCGAGGAGGCCCGTGACGAGATTGGCCGGGACGGGCACGGCGCGGCCGGCGCGGGCGCTATTGCCGCCAGAAGCTCGGCGTGAACACGACGAGCAGCGTGAAGAGCTCGAGCCGTCCCAGCAGCATGGTCACGGTGCACACCCAGGTCTGGGCGTCCGAGAGGCCCTGGTAGTTGGACGCCGGTCCGACGGTGCCGAGGCCCGGGCCCATGTTGTTGATGCACGCGATGACCGCGGAGAACGCCGTCACGATGTCGAGCCCGGTGAACGCGAGCAGCATGGTCGCGACGATCAGGGTCGCTCCGTACATGAGCATGAACGCGAGCACGGCGAAGATGATGTTGTTCTCCACGACCTGCCCGCCGAGCTTCACCGGGATGAAAGCGCGCGGGTGCACGATACGCCGCAGCTCGCGCCACGCCTGCTTCACCTGCAGCAGGGCGCGGACCATCTTGATGCCGCCGCCGGTCGATCCCGAGCAGGTCGCGAACGAGGAGAGGAACAGCATCCAGACGGGCGCAAACACGGGCCACAGCGCGTAGTCGGTAGTCGCGAAGCCGGTCGTCGTCGCGATCGATACCACGTTGAACGTCGCGTAGCGCAACGCGGTGGCGAAATCGTCGTACACCGCGTTGTCGAGAAGAAACAGGGCGATGAAGAGCGAACTTCCGAGCGTGACCGCAAGGTAAGGCAGCACTTCGGGGTCGCGACGGTAGACGCCGACGCTGCGGTTGCGGAGGAAGAGGAAGTGCGTGCCGAAGTTGATGCCCGCGATCAGCATGAACGCGACCGTGACGTAGTCGATCCTGGCCGACTTGAACCAGGCGAAGCTTTCGTCGTGCGACGAGAACCCGCCGAGGCCCATGGTGCTGAATCCGTGCATTACCGCGTCGAGCCAGCTCATCCCCGCCCACTTGAACGCCGCGACGCAGGCGATCGTGATGAGGCCGTAGACGAGCCAGAGCCCCTTCGCCGTCTGCGCGATGCGCGGCGTGAGCTTCTGGTCCTTCATGGGGCCCGGCGTCTCCGCGCGGAACACCTGGGCT
>JALOSW010000109.1 GCA_025458245.1 Burkholderiales bacterium | reverse complement strand
ATCGGCTCGCGCGCGCTGCGAAATCCGCTGCTCTGGATGGTCGCGGCGGCCGCGTTCGTGGGGATCTTCGCCCTGAACGTCCCCTTCCCCGCGATCGTGATCGGCGCCGGCGTGATCGGCTGGCTCGGCGGAAGGTTCGCGCCCGAGAAGTTCTCGATGGGCGGCGGTCACGGAAGCGCCGCGGCGCAGTCCGGCGCCGCGCTCATCGGCGACGACACGCCCACGCCGGCCCACGCGCGGTTCCGCTGGCCGCGGCTCGTCGCCATCGTGCTCGCCTTCGTGCTCCTGTGGGCCGTTGCGCTCGGTCTGCTCGCGGCGCGCTTCGGCTGGGACGGTACGCTCACGCGGATGGCCTGGTTCTTCACCAAGAGCGCGCTGCTGACGTTCGGCGGCGCCTATGCGGTGCTGCCCTACGTCTATCAGGGCGCTGTCGAGAAGTACCAGTGGCTCACCGCGACGCAGATGATCGACGGCCTCGCGCTCGGCGAGACGACGCCGGGCCCGCTCATTATGGTGGTCGCGTTCGTCGGCTATGTCGGCGGCTGGACGAAGTCGCTGTTCGGCCCCGACGCGCTCGCGTGGGCGGGGTTCGCGGGAGCGGCGGTGGCGACCTTCTTCACCTTCCTGCCGTCGTTCCTCTTCATCCTCGCAGGCGGACCGCTGGTCGAGTCGACGCACGACGACCTGCGCTTCACCGCGCCGCTCACCGGAATCACCGCTGCCGTGGTCGGCGTGATCGTCAATCTCGCGCTCTTCTTCGCCTACCACGTCCTGTGGCCGCAGGGCTTCGACGGGCGCTTCGAGTGGTTCGCCGTGGCGATCGGCATCGCGGCGTTCGTGGCGCTGTATCGCTTCAAGGCCGGCATGATTCCCGTGATCCTCGCGTCCGGGGCAGCCGGCCTCGTCTACCACCTCACCACGACCGCTTCCTGAGGAGAACCCCGTGCCCGCCTACCTGATCGCCGATGTCGATGTGACCGACCCGACGCAGTACGAGGAATACAAGAAGCTCGCACCGCCCGCGATCGCGAAATACGGCGGCCGCTATCTCGCGCGCGGCGGCACGCACGAGACGATGGAGGGGACCTGGGTGCCGCACCGGCTGGTGATTCTCGAGTTCCCCGACCTGGAACGCGCGCGAGCTTTCTACCAATCGGCCGAATACGGCGTCGCCAGAGCGGCGCGCAAGAACGCCGCGACCGGCAACTTCGTCATCGTCGAAGGACTCTGAACGGGGATCGTTCGCGCAGGCATCGCTCGCGAGCCGTCGTCCGGATCGGATCGATGCGCCGTCCGCTGCAATCGACGCGGAGGACGCGGCGCGCAGGGCGTCGTTCCCCATGGCGGACGGCGCGTTCATGTTCGCCAAGCCGCCCGTGCGCCGGCCATGCTGCGATCCGCGATGCGGTCGCGGGCCTTGTTCGCGAGCCTCCGCGGCCTCTCGCACGAGGTGCCTGGCGTGAGCGTCGCTCGCGACCAGTTGTCGTCCCGCGGATCGGGGACCTGCACGCGCCACGACGGATCGGCGCTCTCCGTGCCGTTCGCCAACTGCTTCGAGGCGTGCGGCGGGCGCGTGCACCGCTACCGGATCTACGCCGACGCGTCGGCGCGCCATCGCCGACATGCGCACGATGCGAGACGCGGCAGACGACGCACCGAGGCAACTGAGTGTGGCGCCCCGGCTTGCTCGATCACGCTAACCGGCCGGGGTCGCGGTCATCGCCCAGCGCACGACCACCCACGCGACCAGGGCCCAGATGGCGAGAATCACCGCCGCCGCCCACAGCGCGGTCCGCTTCGCCCTGCCCACGGCCTCGGCGGCGCGCGCACGCGCGTCGGCCATCACCTCCGGCGGCACCAGCCGGAGCAGCAACGCGATGCCGGCCGGGATGACGACGAGCTCGTCGAGATAGCCGAGCACGGGAACGAAATCCGGGATGAGGTCGATGGGCGAGAGCGCGTAGGCGACGATCACGATGCCGAGGAGCTTCGCGAACCAGGGCGTGCGCGGGTCGCGCGCCGCGAGGTAGAGCGCGAGGGTTTCCTGCTTCAGGAACGCGGCGCGCTGCCTGAGCCGCTCCAGGAGCGCCATGGGGCGGGGTTCAGCCGCGCGGCTTCGTTCCCGCGTGCACGCAGGCGATGCCGAACGAGAGGTTCCGGTAGGACACGTCGGCGAAGCCCGCCTCCGCCACGATCCGCTGCATCGATTCCTGGTCCGGGAACCGGCGGATCGACTCGACGAGGTACGCATACGCGTCGGGAGCCCGGGCGACGAGCGCGCCGAGCCGCGGGATCAGCGTGAGCGAGAAAAAATCGTAGAAGGGACGGATCGGCGCCGCGGCGCGCGAGAACTCGAGGCAATAGAACCGGCCGCCGGGCTTGAGCACGCGATGGATCTCGCGCAGGGCCGCGCGCATGTCGGTCGCGTTGCGGATGCCGAACGAGATGGTGAGCGCGTCCACCGACGCATCGGCGAACGGCAGCGCCTCGCCCGTTCCCGCGGCCCAGCCGACGTGCGCGAGTCCGCGTGCGCGGCCCGCCGCCATCATCCGCGTGCTCGGATCGCACACGATCACCGTCCGGTCGGGCCCTGCCATTAGGCGCGCGATGTCGCCGGTCCCGCCGGCGAGGTCGACGATCGTCTCCGACGCCCGCGGCGCGACCATGCGCACGAAGGCGCGCTTCCAGAGCCTGTGGATGCCCAGACTCATGAGGTCGTTCATGAGGTCGTAGCGCGGCGCGACCGTGTCGAAAACGCGCCGGATGCGGCGCTCGCGCTCGTCGGGTGCGACGTCCTTGTAGCCGAAAGTCTTGGAGAGGTCGCTCACCGCGCGGTCCCGCGGCTGCGTTCAGACGGCCAGCGCGGCCGCGAGCAGCATGCCGAACAGGAACTCCAGTACGGCCGTGCGCTTGAGGACGCCGTTCAGCGCGACGCCGACCGGCGCACGCGCGAGATCGCGGATGAGCCACGCCGCAAAGGGCGCGGTCGCGAGCGGCAGGAACAGGGGCCAGCCGAGCCCGACGGCGCGGCCGAACAGCGGCAGCATCGCGAACGGCACCGCGACCAGCAGCGCGAACTCGACGCGCGACGCGGGCCGCCCGATGCGCACTGCCAGGGTGATCTTGCCGGCGCGCCGGTCGCTCTCGATGTCGCGATAGTTGTTGACCACGAGCACCGCCGCGGCGAGCGCGCCGAGCATGGCGCCCGCGGTGATCACGGGCCACGTTACTCCCCCCGTCTGCAGGTAGTAGCTGCCCCCCGTCGCGACGAGTCCGAAGAACAGGAACACGAAAATCTCGCCCGTCGCCGAGTACGCGATCGGCTTCGGACCGCCCGTATACGCGACGCCCGCGACCACCGACGCGATACCGATCACGAAGATCGGCCAGCCGCCGACCGAGACGAGCCACGCGCCGAGCACCATCGCGAGGCCGAAGCTCGTGGCAGCCGCGCGGCGGACATCGGCGGGCGAGAGCCATCCGAGCGACGTGGGTCGCGGCGGGCCGAGCCGGTCGGCGCCGTCGGCGCCCCGCTCGAAATCGCCGACGTCGTTGAAGAGATTGGTGCCGATCTGGATGAACACGGCAGCCGCGAGCGCGACCAGGACCACGCGCCAGTCGAGCGCCGCGGCTTCGCGCCAAGCGAGCGCCGCGCCCACGATCACGGGAACGACCGCCACGAACAGCGTCGCGGGGCGGGCGGCCATCCACCACGCCCGGAACGGGGTCGGCGCGGGAACGGTCGGGGCGGCGAACTTGGGTGGAGGCATCGATCGCGAACGGGGGCCGGCGCGGATGGCGCACGGCGGGCGGTGCGCCGCATCGGGCCGGAGTTACCCCCGCACGGCCGCGGCATTCTAGCATTGCCTCGGGCACTCGCCGGACGTGCGGGCGGCGGTGTTGGCGGGCGCGCGCCCAGCGTGCCATCATCGGCCGCCGCCGCGTCGCCGCGCCGCCCGGGCGTCGCGAGCGCGCGACGACAATCGAGGATCGACAACGTGCCTCCCGCCGAACCCGCGCTCGCCGCGCGGCCGAGCCCGCTCTTCCGCGACCTGCTCGCCGCGCGTCCGGCCTCTCTCGACGTATCCCTCATCGCGGCCCGGGTCGGCGTCGCCAAAGCGCCCCTGGCGGACGTGGCCATCGGCGTGCTCGCCTGCCCGTGGGTCGTCGGCGCAGTGCTCGCAGGCGCGCTGCCAAAGCTTGCGATCGCCTCGCTCGCGACCGTGCCCATGACTCTCGGCACGGCGCGGCCGCTCCTGGCGCACGCCGCGCAGCCAGCCAACCGGGTCGGTGCGATCGAGCGGACCCTCGGCGCCGCGAACGTCCACGGCCTCGCGATGACCCCGGCACGGGCGCTTTCCCGATAGGCGCACCGCCCGGTCAACTTTCCGACGCGCCGCACCCTTCGTCATCGCATGACTGGATCACCCGCCGCCGCGGAACACCCTCTTCTGCTCGTTTTCGGTGCGAGCGGCTACATCGGCACCAACCTCGTCCCCCGACTTCTCGCCGAGGGCGCGCGCGTGCGCGCCGCGGGGCGAAGCCGCCGGGTGCTCGAAGCGCGCGGCTGGCAGGGTGTCGAACTCGTCGAGGCCGACGCGCTGCGGCCCGAGACGCTCGCTGCCGCGCTGGACGGCGTCGACGTCGCCTACTACCTCGTCCACTCGATGGCCGCGGGTCGGGACTTCGGCCGGCTCGACCTCGAAGCCGCCGACAATTTCGCGCGTGCCGCGAGCGCCGCGGGCGTGCGGCGCATCGTGTATCTCGGCGGGCTCGTGCCGCGCGACGCGGAGTCGGAGCACCTCGTGTCGCGGAAGAAGACGGGCGACCGGCTGCGCGCGGGGACCGTCCCGGTGACGGAGCTGCGCGCCGGCATCATCGTCGGGCCCGGATCGGCCGCGTACGAGGTGATGCGCGATCTCGTGTTCAACCTGCCGCTCATGGTGACGCCGAAGTGGGTGCAGTCGAAGTCCTCGCCGATCGCGCTCGCGAACCTGCTCGAGTATCTCGTGCAGTTGCCGCGCATCGCCGACGCCGCGGGCGGCATCTACGACGCCGGCGGGCCGGATTACCTGTCTTACGAGGCGATGATGCGCATCTTCGGCGAGGTGATCGGCAGGCGGCTGCGCATCGTGCGGGTGCCGGTGCTCACGCCGACGCTCTCCTCGTACTGGCTGGGCCTCGTGACGGCCGTGCCGGCGAGCATCGCGCGAGCGCTGATCGGCGGGTTGAAGCACGACATCCCGGCCGACGACGACGCGGTCCGCAAGCTCGTTCCGCAGCGGCTGCTCGCGTTTCGCGAGGCCGTGGAAGCCGCGCTCGCGGCCGAGCGCGATCATGCGGTCGCAGCGCGCTGGACCGAAGGCGCATTCCCGTTCCGCCAGTACCGCCACGACTACGCGTACTACGCGAAGAAAGCCGGCGGCAGCGCGATCGCGAAGGCATCGCCCGCGTCGGTGTGGAAAGTGGTCACGTCGATGGGCGGCGACAACCGCTATTTCTATATGAACGGCCTGTGGTGGCTGCGCGAGCTCGGCGACTGGATCGTCGGCGGGCCCGGGTTCACGCGCGGGCGCCGCGATGCCGAGGAGCTCCGGCTCGGCGACGCGATCGACTATTGGACCGTGCTCGGCCTCGAACCCGAGCGCCGGCTCACGCTCAACTTCGGAATGAAGGCGCCCGGCGCCGGCATCCTCGAATTCGAGATCGAGCCGCTCGGCGACGGCACGACGCGTCTTACGGAGACCGCGTACTGGCATCCGAAGGGCGTGTGGGGGCTCCTGTACTGGGCGGTGCTCGTGCCCTTCCACCTGTTCATCTTCAAGGGCATGACGCGGGCGATGGCACGGCGCGCGGAAGCCGCCGAGAACACCGCATCCGCCGACCGCGCGCGCGGCTGACCGTCAGCCGCCGACCTGCGCGACGAGCAGGGGCCGGATCACGAACCACGCGAAGCCGGTGACGATGGCGATGCCGGCGAGGTTGAGCCAGAAGCCGGCCCTGACCATTTGCGGAATGGTGACGAGCCCGGTGCCGAACACGATCGCGTTCGGCGGCGTGCCGACCGGCATCATGAACGCGAGGCTGGCAGCGAGGGTGCATGGCAGCAGCAGGAGCACCGGCGGCACGCCCAGCACGGGCGCGAGGGCGGCGAGGATCGGGAGCATCGTCGCCACCTGCGCCGTATTCGACGTGAACTCCGAGAGAAACACCGTCAGTGCCACCACCGCGGCGATCACGGCGAGCACCGGCCAGCCGCCGAAGCCGCGCGCGTAGCTGCCGATGAACGCGGCGACGCCGTTCGCCTCGGTCGCCGCGGCGAGGGCAAGCCCGCCGCCGAACAGGATGAGCACGCCCCAGGGGAGCTTGATCGCCGTGCCCCAGTCCATCGCGAAGAGCCCCTTCCGGCGGTCGAGCGGGAAGAGGAAAAGGGCGATCGCGGCGCCGACCGCGACGCCGGTGTCGGAGAGCTTCGCGAGCGGCGCGACGCCGCCGATCTCGATGCCCGCGACGAACGGACGGAACATCCAGAGGAACACCGTCACCGCGAACACGGCGAGTGTCGCGCGCTCGCCGCGGTTCAGCGGACCGAGCTTGCGGTATTCGGTCTCGATGTACTCGCGGCCGCCCTCGATCTCGCCGATGCGCGTCGGGAAGAGCACTCGGGTCGTGAGCCACCACGAGAGCGGCAGGAAGACGAGCATCACCGGCACGCCGACGATCATCCATTGGGTGAACGAGATCTCCGCGCCGTAGCTCTGCGCCATGAAACGCACGAAGATGCCGTTCGGCGGCGTGCCGATGAGAGTCGCGACGCCGCCGATCGAGGCCGCGTAGGCGATGCAAAGGAGCAGCGACAGCGCGAAGTTGCGCTCGTCGACGTTGTCGCGCGGAATGCCGCCCAGCTCGGCGAGGGTCTTGCCGGTGCGCCGCTGCAGCGCGAGGTCGACGACCGACAGCGCGATCGGCACCATCATCGCCGCCGTGGCGGTGTTCGATACCCACATGCTGATGAGCGCGGTCGCCGACATGCAGCCGGCGACGATCGCCGCGGGGCGCGACCCCACGATACGCAGTGTCAGGAACGCGATGCGCCGGTCGAGCCCCCAGCGCTGGATCGCGAGCGCGAGGACGAACCCGCCGAAGAAAAGAAAGATCACGTCGGCGCCGTAGTTCGCCGTCGTGACGGGGAGCGACATGACCCCGAGGAGCGGGAACATGAAAATCGGCAGCAGCGACGTGACCTCGATCTCGACGGCCTCCGTCATCCACCAGGTCGCCATCCAGACCATCATCGCGAGCGTGGCCCGGCCCGCGTGCGGGAACGGCACGGCCTTGCCAGCCGCATCCGTGTACTCGAACGGCAACGCGAAATAACAGGCCGCTGCGAGGAGCGGCCCGAGGATGAGACCCGTGCGCCTTACCCTTGCCCAGGTTGCGGATCGCGCGGGGTCCGACATGGCGCAGGCGGCCGCCTCGCGGCCGCTTCTGTCAGAAGTAGAAGCTCAACCGCGCCTGCACGAGCCAGCGGTAAGACTTGTCGTCGTCCACGAGCGCGTAGGCGCCGCCGAACGCATACGACCACGACTTCGACACCTGGTTAGCGAGCATGGCTTCGATCGGCACGAACCACTTGTTGGAGCGGTCGTTGTACGAGATGCCCTGCTCGGGATAGAGGAGGAGCGTCCAGTTGTCGGCGAGCTTGAAGTCCACCTCGGGGAAGATGTTCCACTTGCGTACCGTCGTCACGCCGGGGTTCTGGGCGTCGAAGCCCCAGAAGTAGCGAACGTAGGGAACGACCGTGACGCCCTTCCAGACGTCCGGCAGGCGCCAGTTGAAGCCCCCGCCCAAGGCGACCTGCCATTGGTCCGCGCCGAAGGGCGACTCGCCGCCGGTGGGCATGACCAGGCGCACGCTGGTCCGGAAGCGGAAGTTCTTCGCGACATCCGGCGTGTCGAGAATCTCCTCCACGAAGATGTCCGAGATCCGGAACTTCCAGTCGCCATTCGTGTTCGCCGGCCCGGTCGCATCCGTGTAGTAGAACGGCACGTCGATGCGCTGCGTGAACGTCCAGCCGTCGCCGAAGGCGAACGGGATGAACACCCGCGGCCGATATTGCCAGCGTGCGCTGTCGCCGTAGTTCTCCTGGTAGTAGAACCAGTTGTCGAAGCGCACCGTGCCCATCTGCGCCGACGCCGAAGCCGAAAGACCCGCGAGGGCCGCGCCCAGCGCGAGTGCATATCCGATCGTTCTCGTTTTCATTCGCTTCGTCCTCCCCGTTGACCCGTCCGACCCTGCGCCAGCCCGTACCGCGAAAGCCGGCCGACCCATCGATCGGCACGGCTCATGATGCAACGTTCGGCGCCGCGGCCGGAATCCCACCAAGGTAGGATCGGCCGCGCGCTGCCGGCGTCGTCCGGAGACCCCTTGCCCGCAGAGGCCGCCGGCTTCGGGCTTACTTCGCCATCATCAGCCAAGGCACGCCGATGACGAGCAGCGCCGCGATGAAGATGATGCCGAAAATGGTCCCGAGTTGCCAGAACTTGCCGGAGGGGATGTATCCGCTGCCGTAGTACACCGGGCTCGGTCCGGTCGCGTACGGGGTCAGGATGCCCATGATGCCGAGGGTGAGGAGAAGCAGCATCGTGAACTCGCGCATCGGGATGCCCGGGACGGTCGCGCCGACGGTGAGCATGACGGGC
>JALOSW010000020.1 GCA_025458245.1 Burkholderiales bacterium | reverse complement strand
CTCCCGGTTCTCCGAGGCGGTGAAGAACATGTTCTCGCGGTAGTTGTCCCAATGACCCGAGCGCTGCCAGAGCGACACGTCGAGGATCTGCGGGCAGCGGACTTCCTGGTAGCCGTTGCCCCGGTACACGCCGCGCATGTACTGCTCGACCTGCTGCCAGAGAGCCCAGCCCTTCGGGTGCCAGAACACCATGCCGGGCGCGTCGTCCTGCACGTGAAAGAGGTCCAGCTGCCGGCCGAGCTTGCGATGGTCGCGCTTCTCGGCCTCCTCGAGCATGTGGAGGTAGGCCTCCTGGTCCTCCTTCTTCGCCCAGGCGGTGCCGTAGATGCGCTGGAGCATCTCGTTCTTCGAGTCGCCGCGCCAATAGGCGCCTGCGACCTTCATCAGCTTGAATACCTTCAGCTTGCCCGTCGACGGCACGTGCGGCCCGCGGCAGAGGTCGATGAAATCCCCCTCGCGATAGAGCGACACGTCCTCGCCTTCGGGAATCGACGCGATGATCTCGGCCTTGTACTTCTCTCCGATCGACAGGAAGAACTCGACCGCCTTGTCGCGCGGCCACACTTCGCGCGCAACGCCGATATCCTTCCTGGCGAGCTCGGCCATGCGCTTCTCGATCGCGGCGAGGTCCTCGGGCGTGAAGGGCCGCTTATAGGAGAAGTCGTAGTAGAAGCCGTTCTCGATCACCGGACCGATCGTCACCTGCGCGTCGGGGAAGAGATCCTTCACCGCATAGGCGAGCAGGTGCGCCGTCGAGTGCCGGACGATCTCGAGGCCCTCCGGGTCGCGCTCGGTGACGATGGCGACCGCCGCGTCGGACTCGATCCGGTACGACGTGTCGACCAGGCGTCCGTCGACCCTGCCGGCGATGGCCGCCTTCGCGAGACCGGGACCGATCGATTGAGCGACTTCGGCGACCGTGACCGCGGCCGGAAAAGCCTTCTGGGAGCCGTCGGGTAGGGTGATGTTGGGCATGTCAGGATCTCGCGGAACGGGCAAAAAAAAATGCGGTCGGGCCGCACTTTTTCCGTGGCGAACTCGGCCGGGTGTGGGACTAACGCCGCTCCGTCGTAGCCGAGCGGGCCACGCCGGGCAAATCCCGCCGCCCTAGCGCCCGCCCTGCTCCAGGAGCTCCGCGGCGTGCTTGCGCGTCGTGGCGGTGATCTCCGTGCCGCCCAGCATGCGGGCGAGTTCCTCGATCCGCGCCTTGCCCTCGAGCGGCGTCACCTGGCTCCTCACGACGCCGTTCATCGCGCCCTTCGCGACGGACCACTGGTGGTCCGCCTGCGCCGCGACCTGCGGCAGGTGGGTAACGCACAGGACCTGCCGGTCCGCGCCGAGCGCCTTCATCTTCCGGCCGACGATCTCGGCAACCGCACCGCCGATGCCCGAATCGACCTCGTCGAAAATCATGGTCGGCACGCGCGCGCTGCGGCTCGTGATCACCTGAATCGCGAGCGAGAGCCGCGACAGCTCGCCGCCGGATGCGACTTTCGCGAGCGGCCGTGCGGGCATGCCGGGGTTCGTCGTCACCTGGAACTCGACTTCTTCGTTGCCGCCCGGCGAGCCCGCCTCGACGGCGTTGAGCGCCACCTCGAACCGGCCGCCGCTCATCGCGAGTTCCTTCATCGCGGCAGTCACCTGCTTCCCGAGCTTCGCCGCGGCCGCTTTGCGCTCGGCCGAGAGCTTTGCCGCCAAGGTCTCGTATTGTTCCCGGGCAGCGGTTTCCGCCGCGATCAGCGCGTCGGGGTCGACCGCGACATCGAGCCGCGCCAGTTGCTCGGCGAGCGAGGCTGCGAGTATGGGGAGTTCGGACGGCGGGACGCGGAACTTCCGGCCGGCGCCGTGGAGCGCGTCGATGCGCGCCTCGACGTCCCGCAGCCGCGCCGGGTCGAGCTCGACTCGATCGCGATAGTGCCGCAGGCCATAGCCCGCCTCCTGGAGCTGCGCGGACGCCGATTCGAGCATGGCGAGGATCTCGCCGAGCGAGGCGTCGTACTGCACGAGCGCGCGGATCCGCGATGCCGCGGACGAAACGGCGGCGGACGCCGAACCATCGGCTTCGCTCACCGCATCGAGCGCGGCTTGCGCGCCCTCGGCGAGGCTCGCGGCATGCGCGAGGCGCGAGTGCTCCTGCGAAAGCGCATCCCACTCGCCTTCCTTCGCCGCGATGCGCGCGAGCTCGTCGGCCTGCCACGCGATGCGATCACGCTCCGCCGTGCGCGCGGAGGCGTCTTTCTCGTAGCCCGTCCGCGCGCTCGCCGCGGCCCGCCATGCCCGGTACGCCGCGGCCACGTCCGCCGCGAGCTTCGCCAGCCCGGCGTGCCCGTCGAGGAGATCCCGCTGCGCATCGGTGCGAAGCAGCGACTGGTGCGCGTGCTGGCCGTGAACGTCCACCAGCGCATCGCTCGCCTCCCGCAGCTGCTGCACCGTGGCTGCGTGGCCGTTGACGAACGCGCGCGAGCGGCCGTTCCGGTCGACGACGCGGCGCAGCAGGAGCCGCCCCGGGTCGCCTTCAAGCGCCGCCTCGGCGAGCCACGCGTCGAGACCGCGGGCCCCGTCGGTCGCGAACTCCGCGATGACTTCGGCCCGGTCCGCCCCGGCACGCACGACATCGGCGTCCGCGCGTTCGCCGAGCGCCAGCGCGAGCGCGTCGATCAGGATCGACTTGCCGGCGCCCGTCTCGCCCGTCAGCGCGGTGAAGCCGCCGGCAAAGTCGAGCTCCAGGCGATCGACGATCGCGAACTCGCGGATCGAAAGGTGCAGGAGCATCCCGACCGAACGCTAGAAAAGGCTTTCGCTCCAGTGGAGCTTCTCGCGGAGCATCGCGAAGTAGTCGTAGCCGGGCGGATGCACGAACCGGGCACGGCGCGGCGCGCGCTCGAGCAGCACGTGATCGCCCTCGACGAGCTCGTTCTGCGGGTGCCCGTCGTAATGCAGGTGCGCCCCGGGCGCGCGCTTGATCCGGATCTCGATCGCCGCGGAATCGCTCACGGCGATGGGACGGTTGGAGAGCGTGTGCGGGCTGATCGGCACGAGCGCGATCGCGGGCACGCCGGGCTGAATGATCGGCCCGTTGGAAGAGAGCGCGTAAGCGGTGGAGCCGGTCGGCGTCGCGACGATCAACCCGTCCGAGCGGAGGTCGTAGACGAACTGGCCGTCGATGCTCACGATCAGCTCGATCAGTCGTCCCGCCGCCCCTTTGCCGACGACGACGTCGTTCATGGCGAGCGTCCGCAGCACCGGCGCACCGGCGCGCATGAGGACCGCCTGCAGCATGGTGCGCTCTTCGAGCGTGTACCGGCCGTTCACGATCGCGTCGATCGCCTCGCGCATGCTGCCGAGCGCGATGTCGGTCATGAAGCCGAGCCGGCCCTGGTTCACGCCCACGAGCGGCACGCCGAACGGAGCGAGCGCGCGCGCCGCGGAAAGCATGCTCCCGTCGCCGCCCAGGACCACCGCGAGGTCGGCGCCCGCGCCGATCTCGTCGTAGGTGGCCGCGGGGAATTCCTGCACGCCGCTCGCGGCGACGGTCTCGTCGTCGACGAGCACCGCGCATCCGCGGGTTGCGAGAAACGAGCCGAGCTCGAGCAGCGGGCCTGCCACGTCCCGGCTCTTGTATCGACCGATGAGTGCGACGGTCTTGAAGGCGATGGGCATCGACCCGAATTAGAGCATACGCATCATGGCGCTGCCAGAGCGGCGCCCCGCTTCCGCCTCGACCGAAATCGCTTGTGTAGAATCCGGCCATGCTCGAACGACCCGCACCCGACCAGCGCGCCCAGGTGCTTCTCAAGACCCTGGTCGAGCGCTACATCGCCGAGGGCGAACCGGTCGGCTCGCGCACGCTCTCGCGCTACTCCGGGCTCGACCTGTCGCCGGCCACCATCCGCAACGTCATGGCCGACCTCGAGGAGATGGGCTTCATCACCAGCCCGCACACCTCGGCCGGACGCGTGCCGACGCAGCGCGGCTACCGTTTCTTCGTCGACACCCTGCTGACGCTCAGGCCGCTCGACCGGGTCGAGATCGAGCAACTCTCGGGCAATCTGCACCCCGATCATCCGCAGCGACTGCTGAGCCAGGCCTCGCAGCTCCTCTCGCAGCTCACGCACTTTGCCGGGGTCGTCGTGGCGCCGCGGCGGCGCACGCCCGCATTCCGGCACCTCGAGTTCCTGGGCCTCTCGGAAAAGCGGGTGCTGCTGATCATCGTGACGCCCGAGGGGGACGTGCAGAACCGGATCCTCTTCACCGACCGCGTCTATTCGCCGGCCGAGCTCGTCACCGCCTCGAACTTCATCAACCAGAACTATGCCGGGCTCACGCTCGACGAGATCCGCCAGCGGCTGCGCGACGAGCTGCGCCGGCTGCGCGAGGACATGACGACGCTGATGACGGCCGCGCTCGACGCCGGCACCGAGGCGCTCGCCGAGAGCGCCGAGAGCTACGTGGTCTCCGGCGAACGCCATCTGCTCGATTCGCACGACCTCGCCTCGAACATGGCGAGACTGCGCGAGCTGTTCGAGCTGTTCGAACGCAAGACCGCGCTGATCCAGCTCCTCGACGTCTCGAACCGCGCCGAGGGGGTGCAGATTTTCATCGGCAACGAGAGCGGCATCGCGCCGCTCGACGAATGCAGCGTCGTCACCGCGCCGTACGAAGTCGACGGGCAGGTGCTCGGCACCGTCGGCGTGATCGGCCCGACGCGGATGGCGTACGAGCGGGTCATCCCGATCGTCGACGTCACCGCCAAACTCCTCTCCTCCGCGCTGTCGCCGCGGTGATGCCGCGGCGATGCACGCCAACGCGCGCCTGATCGAGAGCTTCTACGCGTCGTTCGCACGACGCGACGCGGCGGGCATGCTCGCCTGCTATCACCCCGAAGCGACGTTCTCCGATCCGGTGTTCCAGAACCTCGACGCCGCGCGCGCGCGCGCGATGTGGCGGATGCTCGTGGAGCGCGGCCGCGACCTCGAGGTGCGCGTCTCTCGCATCGAGGCCGACGATGCGCGCGGCCGTGCCCACTGGGACGCGACCTACACGTTTACGGCGACCGGCCGAAAGGTCGCGAACAGCATCGACGCGGAGTTCGCGTTCCGCGACGGGCTCATCGTCGGCCACCGCGACCGCTTCGACCTGTGGCGCTGGGCGGGCATGGCGCTCGGTGCGAAGGGACGCCTTCTCGGCTGGGCGCCGTTCGTTCAGGCCGCGATCCGGTCGCAGGCGGCCAGGGGTCTTGCCGCCTACATGTCGAAACACGGAGCCGCATGATGGGGTTCAACCCCGAACCGAAGTTCGAGCACGGTCGAATCGCGTCCACCGCGATCCTCCTCGTGAATCTGGGCACGCAGATCCCGAAGCCGATCTGGTGGCTCATCCTGAACGGGATCATCCTGAACGTCCGCCCGAGGAAATCGGCCGAGAAGTACCGCGCGATCTGGTCGCAGGAGGGCTCGCCGCTCAAGGTTCACACCGAGAAGCAGGCGAAGCTTCTGCAAGGCTATCTCGGGCAGTCGATCAAGTCGCCGCTCGTGGTCGACTACGCGATGCGTTACGGCGCGCCCTCGATCCGCGACGCGCTCGAGCGGCTCAAGGCGGCCGGCGCCGAGCGCGTCCTCGTCCTGCCCATGTATCCGCAGTACGCAGCGAGCACCACGGCCACCGCGTTCGACGAGGTCGGGCGATTCCTCATGGCAACGCGCAACCCGCCCGAAGTGCGCATGGTGAAGCACTTCCACGACCATCCCGCGTACATCCGGGCGCTCGCCGACCAGGTGAGAGAGCGGTGGCGCGCCGACGGGCGCCCCGAGAAGCTCGTCATGAGCTTCCACGGGCTGCCGAAGTTCTCGCTCGACCGCGGCGACCCCTATCACTGCGAATGCCACAAGACCGCGCGCCTGCTCGCCGAGGAACTCGAGCTCCCGCGCGATGCGTGGCTCGCAACCTTCCAGTCGCGCTTCGGGAGAGCCGAGTGGCTGAAGCCCTACACAGCCGAGGTGCTCTCCGAGTTGGGCCGAGGCGGCGTCGGGAGCGTCGACGTGATCACGCCCGGCTTCGTCGCCGACTGCCTCGAGACGCTCGAGGAGATCGCGATCGAGGGGCGGGATACGTTCCTGCAGGCCGGCGGCAAGCAGTATCGCGTCATCCCCTGCCTGAACGAACGCGACGACTGGATCCGGGCGCTCGCGCGGATCTCGCTCGAAAACCTGGGCGGCTGGTATTCGACGACTTACGACCGCGAGGCGACGGCGCGCGCCGCGACGGCAAGCCGCGACCGCGCCAGGGCGATGGGCGCCGTCGTCTGATCCGCAACCGACCCTCCGGAGATCCCGATGAAGATTCTGCTCGGCTGGGCGATCAATGCGCTGGCGCTGCTCGCGCTTCCGTACGTCCTCAGCGGCATCCACGTTAAGAGCTTCTGGGCGGCGCTCCTTTTCGCGCTGGTGCTCGGGCTGCTCAACACGCTGATCCGGCCGCTTCTTTTCCTGCTCACGCTCCCGATCACGATCCTCACGCTGGGGCTTTTCCTGGTGGTGATCAACGGCCTTCTGTTCTGGCTCGCCGACGCAGTCGTGCCGAGCTTCCAAGTGGCCGGCTTCTGGTGGGCGGTTGCGGGCGCGATCGTCTACTCGATCGTGAGCTGGGCGATCGGCGCCGTGGTGTTCGGGGTCGGCAAAGCCGGGCGGGATTGAACGCCTGCCGGTTCCACCCGGCGGTTTCCCTAAGCGGCGAGCAAGGCGCGAGCGCGCGCGAAGAGTTCGCCACGCCGCGCCTCGTCCATGGCGTCGAGCGCCGCATGCCAATGCGGAAAGAGGTTCGACTCCTCGCGGTACTCGTGCTTTGCCAGCGTGCCCGATAGGATCGCGATGAAGGGCTCGACCTCCCACGCCTCGGGCGCCGCCGATTCCGTGAAGCAGCTCTCGACCTCGGCGAGCTGGCGAAGGATCTCGTCGTGCTCGCGCAGCATGATCTCGACGTGGTCGGCCCCGTCGGGACCCCTCGGGCGCGGCAGCACCGGCGCGAGGAGCGTGTTTTCCAGCTCAACGTGCTTGCGGATCGCGACCGCGAAGCGTTCGACCAGCTCGCGGGCGCCCGCGACGTCGTTCGCGTTCACGCGCCGCAGCGCCTTCGCGAATAGCTCGTCGAGCGTGCGGTGGTCGCGCACGAGGAGATCCACGGTCCCGTCGATGTCGGTGTCGGAGCGAAGCTGCACGCGCGTGCGGTAGCCGCCTTCGGCTGCCTCCGACCGCCACGCGAGCGTTTCGCGCAGCTGCAGGTCGAGGCTCCGCATCATCAGGGAAGGGTCTTCGGCGGTGACCAGCATCACGGCCTCCCCCGGGGCAAGGTCGCGGACTTCGTAGAAGGCCGCGGTCTGCACCCGGCTCGGGGGCTCGGTACGCAAGTCGACCTCTCGATCCGGCGCGCTCATCTCGTCTCGCTTTCGCAACTTGGGAGCCCCGGATTTTCGCATGGGGGTTGAATCTGCCGACGCCGCCCCAAATTCCTCCGCATAAACAAGGAGGCCCTCCGCAACATGACCACCCCGAGCAAGGCGCCCGACAGGCCCGAGAACACGCCGCCGGCCGCGACACAAGAATCCGAGGGGCTGCCGGCAGACACCGTCGAGAGTCTCCAGACCCGCCTGATGCAGGCTGACCAGAAGATCCAGGAGCTGAACGACGCCTGGCTGCGGGCGAAGGCCGAGACGGAGAACGTCCGGCGCCGCGCCGAGGACGAAGCGGCGAGGGTTGCGAAATTCGCCGTGGAAGACCTTGCGAAGGCGCTGCTGCCCGTCAAGGACAGCCTGGAAGCGGCGCTGGCGGTCCCGAGCGCCACCTCGGCGCAGGTCCGGGACGGCGTCGCCGTCACCCTGAAACAGCTCACGCAGGTGTTCGAGCGCGAAAAAATCCGCGAAATCAATCCGCTGGGCGAGCGCTTCGACCCGCATCTGCATCAGGCCATCGCCGCCGTGCCCGCGGACGGCGAGCCGAACCGCGTGCTGGAAGTACTCCAGAAGGGGTACACCCTCCACGACCGCGTCGTGCGCCCGGCCCTCGTGACCGTCGCCAAGGCGAAAGAGTCTTGAAAACCAAGCGCTAAGCCCCATCTCGTCGATAGGGCTTTGGGCACGGACATCGCAGTCTGAAAGGAAAACGAGCATGGCAAAGATCATCGGCATCGACCTCGGCACCACCAACTCCGCCGTCGCCGTCATGGAGGGTGGCAAGCCGAAAGTCATCGAGAACGCGGAGGGCGCGCGCACGACGCCGTCGGTGGTCGCGTATCTCGACGACGGCGAGGTGCTCGTCGGCGCGCCGGCCAAGCGCCAGGCGGTGACGAACGCCCGGAACACGATCTACTCCGCGAAGCGCCTCATCGGCCGCAAGTTCGGCGACGCCGAGGTGCGCAAGACCATGACGCACGTCCCGTACTCGATCGTCGAGGCGTCGAACGGCGATGCCTGGGTCGAGGTGCGCGGCAAGAAAATGGCGCCGCCGGAAGTCTCCGCGCAGGTGCTCAAGAAAATGAAGAAGACCGCCGAGGACTACCTCGGCGAGCCCGTCACCGAAGCGGTGATCACGGTGCCCGCGTACTTCAACGATGCGCAGCGCCAGGCGACCAAGGATGCCGGCCGGATCGCGGGCCTCGAGGTAAAGCGCATCATCAACGAGCCGACCGCGGCGGCGCTCGCCTTCGGCCTCGAGAAGGCGAAAGGCGACCACAAGATCGCGGTCTACGACCTGGGCGGCGGCACGTTCGACATCTCGATCATCGAGATCGCCAACGTCGACGGCGAGCACCAGTTCGAAGTGCTCGCGACCAACGGCGACACGTTCCTCGGCGGCGAGGACTTCGACCAGCGCCTGATCGAGTACGTGATCGCCGAGTTCAAGAAGGAGCAGGGCGTCGATCTCTCGAAGGACGTGCTCGCGCTGCAGCGGCTCAAGGAGGCCGCCGAGAAGGCGAAGATCGAGCTCTCCTCGGCGCAGCAGACCGAAATCAACCTGCCCTACATCACCGCCGACGCGTCGGGTCCGAAGCACCTGACCATGAAGCTCACGCGCGCCAAGTTCGAGAGCCTCGTGGAGGACTTGGTCGCAAAGACGATCGAGCCGGTGAAGAAGGCGCTCGCCGATGCCGGGCAGAAGGTGTCGGACATCGACGACGTCATTCTCGTCGGGGGGCAGACGCGCATGCCGGCCGTGCAGGAGAAGGTGCGCGAGTTCTTCGGCAAGGATCCGCGCCGCGACGTGAATCCGGACGAGGCGGTTGCGATCGGCGCTGCCATTCAGGGCGGCGTGCTTAAGGGCGACGTGAAGGACGTGCTCCTTCTCGACGTCTCGCCCCTCACGCTCGGCATCGAGACGCTCGGCGGCGTGATGACGCCGCTCATCAAGCGCAACACCACCATCCCGACCAAGGCGTCGCAGGTCTTCTCGACCGCGGACGACAACCAGGCTGCGGTGACCATCCACGTGCTGCAGGGCGAGCGCGAGATGGCGCGCGACAACAAGGCGCTCGGGCAGTTCAACCTCGAGGGCATTCCGCCGGCGCCGCGCGGCATGCCGCAGATCGAGGTGACGTTCGACATCGACGCGAACGGGATCCTGCACGTCTCCGCGAAAGACAAGGCGACGGGCAAGGAGAACAAGATCACCATCAAGGCGAACTCCGGCCTCTCCGAGGACGAAGTCCAGCGCATGGTGAAGGACGCCGAGGCGCACGCGGCCGAGGACAAGCGCGCCCGCGAGCTGGTGGAAGCGCGCAATCGCGCCGACGCGCTCGTGCACACGGTGAAGAAATCGCTCGCCGAACTCGGCGACAAGGCCGACGCCGACACGCGCACCACGGTCGAGGCCGCGATCAAGGACCTCGAAGAGGCGATCAAGACCGACGACAAGGCGACGATCGACGCGAAGTCCGAGGCGCTCGCGCGTGACGCGCAGAAGCTCGGCGAGAAGCTCTACGCCGAAGCGCAGGCAGCCGGCGCGCAGGCGGGCGCAGCCCCCGGTGGTGCGGGCGCCAAGCCCGCCGACGACAACGTCGTGGACGCCGAGTTCACCGAGGTCAAAGACAAGAAATAAGGCGTCGCCGGGAGGCGCCTACGAAGCGGCGAGGACGCACGGGGGAACCCCTGCGTCCTTTCGCGTTGAGGCGGCCTGAAACGAAGCCGATGCCGCGGGCATCGGTTTCCCCGATTTCGGGGAGCACGAGGGGGTGCGGCGGAGCGAACCCGCCCCCTCGTGGCGCACAGAGCTGAGGGGAAAGCATGTCGAAGCGGGACTACTACGAGGTGCTCGGCGTCTCCCGCGACGCCGACGAGGCCACGATCACCAAGGCGTTCCGCAGGCTCGCCATGAAGCATCACCCCGACCGCAATCCGGGGGACAAGGGGGCCGAAGAGAAATTCAAGGAGTGCAAGGAAGCTTACGAGGTTCTCTGCGACGCGAATCGCCGCGCCGCCTACGACCGTTTCGGGCACGAGGGCGTACAGGGCGCCGCGGGCGGTCCGTTCGGACAAGGCGGGCCGGCCGGCTTCGGCGGCTTCGCGGAGGCCTTCGGCGACATCTTCGGCGAGATCTTCGGCGGCGCCGCCGGGCGCGGGCGGGACGGCGTGTTTCGCGGCGCCGATCTGCGCTACAACCTCGAGATCACGCTCGAGCAGGCCGCGCGCGGCACCGAGACGAAAATCCGCATCCCGGCCACGGAGGAGTGCGTCACCTGCGCCGGGAGCGGCGCGAAGCCCGGGACCGACAAGAAGAGCTGTCCGACGTGCAACGGGCACGGCCAGGTGCGCATGCAGCAGGGCTTCTTTTCGATCCAGCAGACCTGCCCGCGCTGCCATGGCTCCGGAAAGATCATCGCCCACCCGTGCGCCGACTGCGACGGCGCGGGCCGCATCCGCACCCAGAAGACGCTGTCGGTGAAAATCCCGTCGGGCGTGGACGAGGGCGACCGCATCCGTCTCGCCGGCGAGGGCGAGGCGGGCATGAACGGCGGGCCCACCGGCGATCTCTACGTGCAGCTCCACATCAAGCCGCATCCGGTGTTCCAGCGCGACCACGACCACCTGCACTGCGAGATGCCGATCGGCTTCGCCACCGCCGCGCTCGGCGGCGAGATCGAGATCCCGACGCTCGAAGGGACGGCGAAGATCAAGGTTCCGCCGGAGACTCAGAGCGGCAAGGTGTTCCGGCTGAAGGGCAAGGGGATCAAGGGCGTCCGATCCCATTCCCACGGCGACCTGCACTGCCACGTCGTCATCGAGACGCCGGTGAACCTCACCGAGAAGCAGCGGGAGCTGCTGCGCGAGTTCGAGGCGATCAGCCAGAAGCATCCCGACCGCCACAATCCGCGCGCCAAGTCGTGGATGGACAAGGTGAAGGACTTCTTCACCGCGTGAGCCGCGCGGCGGCGGCGCCCCCCGCGCCCTGCCGCCGTGAAAAACTTCCGCGAATCAGCGATTTCCGGGCACGCCGCGGCGGCGCCGTGCATTCCGTCGCTTGACGGTCCCCGATATATGCACGAATGTCATGACCGGTCCTTCCGGAGGTGGACCCGCATGACTTCATACAAGCACGTTTTCGCCGGGATCGCCGCGGTCGCGTTCGGCGCGGCCGCGTGGGCGCAGTCGCCGGGGGTCACTCCCACCGCGATCGTCGTCGGCCAGTCGGCAGCGCTCAGCGGCCCCGCCGCGGCGCTCGGCACCGAAATGCGGCTCGGCGCGAAGCTCTACTTCGACCAAGTGAACGCGCAGGGCGGCGTCAACGGGCGAAAGATCGAGCTGGTCTCGCTCGACGACGGCTACGAGCCGGCCCGGACCGACGCGAACACCAAGAAGCTCATCGCCGAGGACAAGGTGTTCGCCCTCGTCGGGTACGTCGGCACGCCCACGAGCATGGCTGCCCTGCCCATCTTCACCGAGGCGAAAGTGCCCTTCATCGGGCCGTTCACGGGTGCGGAATCGCTGCGCGAACCGTTCAACCGGAACATCTTCCACGTGCGCGCGAGCTACTACGACGAGACCGAGAAGATCGTCGAGCAACTCGTGACCACGGGGATCACCAAGATCGCCGTCTTCTACCAGAACGACGCGTACGGCAAGGCCGGCCTCGCCGGCGTCGAGCGTGCGATGAAAGTCCGCAATCTGCCGATCGTCGCCACCGGGACGGTCGAGCGGAACACGACCGACGTCGCCACGGCGGTGAAGACGATCGCGGCCAAGCAGCCCGACGCCATTGTCATGGTCTCCGCCTACAAGTCGATCGCCGCGTTCGTGCGTGCGGCGAAGGCCTCGGGGTTCAACGGCCAGTTCCACAACGTGTCGTTCGTGGGCTCGAAGGCGCTCTCCGACGAGCTGAAGCAGGACGGCGCCGGCGTTGCGATCTCGCAGGTCGTGCCCTTCCCGTGGAGCCCGACCGCGCCGGTGGTAAAGGAATACCAGCAGGCGATGGCGAAGGCGGGCGAGAAGGACGTCTCGTTCACCAGCCTCGAGGGGTACATCGCGGCGAAGGTGTTCGTCGAGGGCCTGCGGCGCGCCGGCAAGGACCTGACGCGGGAGAAGCTCGTCGAGGGGCTCGAAAAGGGTCCGATCGACGTGGGCGGCTTCCAGGTGAACTACACGCCCACGAACCACTCGGGATCGAAGTTCGTCGAGCTGACGATCATCGTCAAGGACGGCAAGTTCGCGAAGTGATCGCGGTCCGCCGATTCCGTCGGGGATCGGCACTGCCGAAGAAGCCGCACCGCGAGGCGCGGCTTTTTTTCGCTCAAGATTTCGCTCGAGAGAATACTGATCGACCCGAACGCGCCGTACCGGGCGCTAGTGCAGGACGCCCGGCGGCACGGCGCCCGGAAGACGTCCCCGGCGCGGCGAGTCGCGAGGGGTCGCGCTACGCGCGCCGCCAGGTCGTACCCCGCGGGCCGTCTTCGAGAATCACACCCGCGTCGAGTAGTTCCTTCCGGATGCGGTCGCTCTCGGCAAACTCCTTCGCCTTGCGAGCCGCGGCGCGCGCCGCGATCCGCGCCTCGATGGCGTCATCCGTGAGCGCGTCGCCCCCGGCCGGCCCAGACTGAAGGAACGCCTGTGCATCGCGTCCGAGCAGGCCGAGTACGCCGCCCAGGGCTCGCAGAAGCCGCTTTGCGTCTGCGGCCCCGGTCCGGTTCGCCTCGTTGGCGAGTTCGAAGAGCACCGCAACCGCCTCGGGCGTGTTGAAGTCGTCGTCCATCGCCGCCTTGAAGCGCGTCGCAACCGGATCGGACCAGTCGATCGCGCCACCTTCGACGGGCGCTGCCTTGAGCGCGGTGTAGAGCCGCGCGAGCCCGGCCTTCGCCTCGTCGAGGTGCTGGTCGGAATAGTTCAGCGGGCTGCGGTAGTGCGCGCGCAGGATGAAGAAACGCACCACCTCGGCGTCGAACTTCTTCAGCACTTCGCGAATGGTGAAGAAGTTGCCGAGCGACTTCGACATCTTCTCGTCGTCGACGCGCACGAACCCGTTGTGCATCCAGTAGTTGACGAAGGTGCAGCCGTTGGCGGCCTCCGACTGCGCGATCTCGTTCTCGTGATGCGGAAACTGCAGATCGGCGCCGCCGCCATGGATGTCGAAATGCTTGCCGAGCAGCGCACCCGACATCGCCGAGCACTCGATGTGCCAGCCGGGACGGCCGTCGCCGAACGCGGATTGCCAGGAGGGCTCGCCCTGCTTCGCGCGCTTCCAGAGCACGAAGTCGAGCGGATCCTGCTTGTCGCGATCGACCCCGACGCGCTCGCCGGCGCGAAGATCTTCGAGCGACTTTCCCGAGAGCTTGCCGTAGCCGTCGAACTTCCGCACCGAGTAGTTCACGTCGCCGTTGCCGGCGCGGTAGGCGTAGCCCCGGCCCTCGAGGGTGCCGATCATGTCGAGCATCTGCGGCACGTAGCGGGTCGCGCGCGGCTCGTGGTCGGGCGTCTGGACGCCGAGGGCCCGCTCGTCCTCGTGCATGTATGCGATGAAGCGCTCGGTGAGCGCGCCGATCGGCTCTGCGTTCTCCACGGCGCGCTTGATGATCTTGTCGTCGATGTCCGTGATGTTGCGAACGTACGTGACGTCGAGGCCGCTCGCGCGCAGCCAGCGTTGCACCATGTCGAACACCACCATCACCCGCGCGTGGCCGAGGTGGCAGTAGTCGTAGACCGTCATCCCGCAGACGTACATCCGGACCTTGCCCGGCTCGATCGGAACGAACGGCTGCTTCGCGCGCGTGAGGGTGTTGTAGATCTGGAGCATGGCGGCGGGACGGACACGGCGGGCCTGTTGTTGCTAGAATGCCGCGTCGAAAAATGGCCTGCAAATATAACACGATGCGCTCTCGCCTCACGCTCGCCGCACTCGCCGCGTGCGTGCTCATCGCCGCCGGAAAGCCGGTCGCGGCGCAGGACGCGAAGCCCGGCGCGACGCTCGTCAAGGAAGCCTCGGCGCTGCTGCGCGAGGGCGATCTCGCGGGTGCGCTCGAGCGCGCGGACAAGGCCGTGGCTGCGAATCCGCGCGATCCCGATGCGCGCTTCGTCCGCGGCGTCGTGCTGGCCGAGTTGAAGCGCACGACCGAGGCCGTCACGGCGTTCACCCTGCTCACGCAGGATTACCCCGAGATGGCCGAGCCGTACAACAACCTCGCGGTCATCTACGCCGCGCAGGGCGAGTACGAGCGCGCGCGCTACGCTCTGGAGCAGGCCCTGCGCGCGAATCCCGCCTATGCCACGGCTTACGAGAATCTCGGCGACGTGTACGTCGCGCTTGCCATGCAGGCGTATCAGAGATCGCTCGGTCTCGACGCCCGCAACAACCCGGTGAAGGCGAAACTCGCGGTCGCCCGCGAGATCGCGCCCGCCGGCGCGCGGGTGAAGCGTCCCGAGCCGCTGCCGCCCGCCGCGCCGAAGCCGACGAGGTAGCACCGTTCGCAATCCCTGCGCCCGCGCGCGACGCGCGGGCCCGATCCCAGCCGAAGGAAGCCCATGCGCACCCTGCTCTCGATCCTGCTTCTTGCCGTCGCGACCGCGGCGCACGCTGCCGACCCGCGCGTCGAGCTCAAGACGAACCGCGGCGTCGTCGTGCTGGAGCTCTACCCCGACAAGGCACCGAAGACGGTCGCGAACTTCCTGCAATACGTCAAGGAAGGACACTACGACGGCACCGTGTTCCACCGCGTGATCGACGGGTTCATGATCCAGGGTGGCGGCTTCGACCGCGACTTCCGGCAGAAACCGACCCGAGCGCCGGTGGCGATCGAGTCGGAGGCGACCCTGAAGGCGGGCCTCAAGAACGACTATGGAACGATCGCCATGGCGCGCACTGCCGATCCGAACTCGGCCACGGCGCAGTTCTTCATCAACGTGAAGAACAACGACTTCCTCAACTTCCGCGAACCGACGACGCAGGGCTACGGCTATACCGTGTTCGGCAGGGTCGTGTCCGGCATGGACGTCGTCGACAAGGTCGCGAAGAGCGCGACCGGCTCGGGCGGCCCGTTCGGCCGCGACGTGCCGCGCGACGCGGTCGTGATCGAAAAAGCCACCCTCCTACCGGAAAAGTGAAAGGAACCCGAATGTCCACGGTGAAGCTCAATACCAACCACGGCGTGATCACGGTCGAGGTGGACGACGTGAACGTGCCCGAGACCGCGAAGAACTTCGTGCAATACGTCCGGGACGCGCACTACGACGGCACCATTTTCCATCGCGTGATCGACGGCTTCATGATCCAGGGCGGCGGATTCGCTCCGGGCATGAAGCAGAAGCCGACGCGCGCGCCGATCAAGAACGAGGCGGACATCGGCGTGAAGGCGGGGCTCAAGAACGACAAGTACACGCTCGCGATGGCACGGACGTCCGAGCCGCATTCGGCGAGCGCGCAGTTCTTCATCAACGTGAAGGACAACGACTTCCTCAACCACACCGCGCCGACCGCTCAGGGCTGGGGTTACGCGGTGTTCGGCAGGGTCACCGGCGGAACCGATGTCGTCGACAAGATCAAGGGGGTGAAGACCGGCCGCTCCGGGTTTCACCAGGACGTGCCGCTCGAGGACGTGGTGATCGAGCGCGCGGAGGTCGTCGGCTGAGCGCGTTGCCGGCAGGGTCGGCCCACCCGGGCGACGGCGCGCGCCCGGTGCTCTTCGTGTCCGACGTGCATCTCTCCGGCGCCCGGCCGGAGATGGTCGCCGCGTTCCTTCGGTTTCTCGAAACGGACGCGCGCGCGGCGTCGACCCTGTACATCCTCGGCGACCTGTTCGATCTGTGGGTGGGCGACGACGACCCCGATCCGGTCAATCTTCGGGCGATGGAGGCCCTCGCACGGCTCGCGAGGTCGGGCGTCACCGTGCGCGTCATGCACGGCAACCGGGACTTCCTGTTCGGGGCAGACGGCGCGAGGCGCTCCGGCGTCGACCTGATCGACGATCCGACGGTGATCGACCTCTTCGGCACGCCGACGCTGCTGATGCACGGCGACACCCTCTGCACCGACGACGTGGAGTACCTGAAGCAGCGCGCGCGCTATCGCCGGCCGTGGGTGCTCGGCGGCTTCCTCGCCCTGCCACGCGCACTGCGAGCGGGAATCGGGCGCCACTTCCGGGCGAAGAGCGAGCGCGCGAAACGCGTCACGGCACCGATCATCATGGACGTCAACGACGGCGCCGTCGCGGATGCGCTGCGGCGATCGGGCTGCGTGCGGTTGATCCACGGCCACACGCATCGCCCGGCGCGGCACGCGCTCACGGTCGACGGCCGCGCGTGCGAGCGGTTCGTGCTCGCGGACTGGTACCGGAACGCCAGCTATTTGCGCGCTGCCCCCGACGGGCTGCGCGCGGTCAGCCTCGCCTAGTTTCGGCGACCTAGCCGAGGCCGCGTTTCAGGTCGGCCTCGAGATCGCCGAGCGACTCCAGCCCAACCGCCACCCGCAGCAGCCCCTCGCCGATGCCCGCCCGCGCGCGCGCGTCGGCGCTGATGCGCCCGTGCGTCGTCGTCGCCGGGTGGGTGATGGTGCTCTTGGTGTCGCCGAGGTTGGCCGTGATGGAGATCATCCGCGTCGCGTCGACCACGCGCCACGCCGCCTCGCGGCCGCCCTTCACGTCGAACGACACGATCGCTCCGCCCGCGCGCTGCTGGCGCATCGCCAGCGCGTGCTGCGGATGCGACGGGAGGCCGGGGTAGTACACGCGCTCGATCGCCGAATGCGATTCGAGCCAGCGTGCGAGCGCGAGCGCGCGCTCCGACTGCGCCTCCATGCGGATCTTCAGCGTTTCGAGGCCCTTCAGGATGACCCACGCGTTGAACGGCGAGAGGCTCGGCCCCGCGGTGCGCAGGAACGGAAAGATCGCGTCCATCACGAGGTCGCGCCTGCCGACCACTGCACCGCCGATCACTCGCCCCTGGCCGTCGAGGTACTTGGTCGCCGAGTGGATGACCAGATCCGCGCCGAGCGCGATCGGCTGCTGCAGCGCCGGCGTGCAGAAGCAGTTGTCGACCGCGAGCACCGCGCCGGCGTCGCGAGCGACCGCCGCCAGCGCGGCGATGTCCGCAACCTCGGTGAGCGGGTTCGAAGGCGTCTCGAGAAACAGCAGTCGCGTCGTCGGACGGACGGCCGCGCGCCACGCCTCCGGGTCGGTGCCGTCGACGAACGTCGTCTCGATGCCGAACTTCGCGAGCACGCTGGTGAAGAGCTGCACCGTCGCGCCGAAGATGCTGGACGAGGACACGACGTGCTCGCCGCTTTTCATCAGCGCCATCGCGGTGGCGAGGATTGCGGACATGCCCGAGGCCGTCGCCACGCATGCCTCGCCGCCCTCGAGCGCCGCGAGCCGGTCCTGAAACGCAGCGACCGTCGGGTTCGAGAAGCGCGAATACACGAACCCGGTTTCCTCGCCGGAGAAGCGTGCTGCGGCCTGAGCCGCGCTCGCGAAGACGAAGCTCGACGTGAGATAGAGCGCTTCGGAGTGCTCGCCGAAAGGGCTGCGCTGCTGGCCGGCGCGTACGGCGAGAGTGTCGAAATCCATCGGGTCGTTCATTTCCATTCTCCGGTATCGCCCGGCACGGCTTGCCGGTGGGGACGCGCAGCCCCGGCGCGGCGGAACGGAAACGAAAAAACCCGTCCAGCCAGCTTCGCCAAGACGGGTTTCCCCACGCTTTAGCGGTATTTGTTTTTCGCCGGCGTCCTTTTCGGGAAGCGCGGCGGCGCCCGCAAGCTGTGCTTCAAATCGGCGCGAGTGCGGAAACTAACCCGGACGCGCCCCCGCTGTCAAACCGGCGCGCACCCGGGGCTATGCGGCTAGGTTGAGGTCGAGCTGCGAGGCGTCCATGTCCTCACTCTCTTCGCCGCGGTGGGAATCGCGGCGGTACTCGACCTCGGCAAGGTATTCGGTCGTGACGTCGCCGGTCACGTAGCAGCCGTCGAAGCACGAGGTTTCGAACGCGGTCAGGTCGGGGCTCGTCTCGCGCACCGCCCGTCGCAAAGCGTCGAGCTCCTGATAGATCACGGCGTCCGCGCCGATCTCGTACGCGACCTCCAGCTCGGAGCGCCCGGTCGCGATCAGCTCGTGGCGCGTCGGCATGTCGATGCCGTATACGTTGGGGAACCTTACCGGCGGCGCAGCGGACGCGAAGTACACCTTCGTCGCTCCGGCCTCGCGCGCCATCTGCACGATCTCGCGGCTCGTCGTGCCACGGACGATCGAGTCGTCGACGATCAGCACGTTCTTGCCGCGGAACTCGATATCGATGGGGTTGAGCTTCTGCCGCACCGACTTCTTGCGCATGGTCTGCCCCGGCATGATGAACGTGCGGCCGATGTAGCGGTTCTTGACGAAGCCCTCGCGGTAGGTGACGCCGAGCCTGGTCGCGAGCTCGAGCGCGGACGGCCGGCTCGAGTCGGGAACGGGGATCACCACGTCGATGCGGATCTCGGGGAAGTCGCGGCGGATGCGATCGGCAAGGTGCTCGCCCATGCGCAGGCGCGCCTCGTACACCGATACGCCGTCGATGACCGAGTCGGGCCGCGCGAGATACACGTACTCGAAGATGCACGGCATCAGCACCGTGCGGGTCGCGCAGCCGCGCGCGTGGAAGCTGCCATCCTCGGTGACGAGGATCGCCTCCCCCGGCGCAACGTCGCGCACGCGCTTGAACCCCAGTCCTTCGAGCGCGACGCTCTCCGAGGCGACCAGCCACTCGACGCCTTCGCGCGCGTCGCTCCTGCCGATCACCAGCGGCCGAATGCCGTAAGGGTCGCGGAAGGCCACGAGCCCGAGTCCGGCGATCATCGCCACCACCGCGTAGGCGCCGCGGCAGCGGCGGTGCACGTTCGCGACGGCGGCGAACACGGCTTCCGGCTCCAGCCGTGCCCCGTTCGACGCGCGCTCGAGCTCGTGCGCGAGCACGTTCAGCAGCACCTCGGAGTCGGAGTTCGTGTTGATGTGCCGGAGGTCGAGCTGGAACATCTCGTCCTTGAGCTGCTCGGCGTTCGTGAGGTTGCCGTTGTGGGCGAGCACGATCCCGAACGGCGAGTTCACGTAGAAGGGCTGCGCCTCTCCCGCGCTCGACGCGGACCCGGCGGTCGGGTAGCGGCAGTGGCCGATGCCCATCCTGCCCGGCAGCGAGCGCATGTTCCGGGTGCGGAACACGTCGCGCACGAGGCCCGGACCTTTGTGCATGTGGAACGTCTTTCCCTGCGCGGTCACGATGCCCGCCGCGTCCTGGCCGCGGTGCTGCAGCAGGAGCAGCCCGTCGTAGAGCAGCTGGTTGACCGGGGTCTTCGCGACGACGCCGACGATTCCGCACATGGCTGCACCTATCGGTAGGCGATCCGCTCCGCGAGCGCCGCGGGCAGGTAGGGTTTCGCGGCGATCACCGCGGTCTCGAGCGGCGGCGCGAGCGCCGATTCGCGCCAGAACGACTCTCGCGGCACGGTGGTGAGTCCCGCCGCGAGCACCACGAGCAGCGCGATCACGAGGCCGCGCGCCGCGCCGAACGCCGCGCCGACCGCGCGATCGGAGAGCCCCATACCGGCGGCATGGACCAGCTTCGCGACCAGCAATCCGGCGAGTCCGGCTGCGAGCAGCACCGCGAGCAGGATGACGAAGAATGCAAGCACGCCACCGAGGAACGGCTCAGGCACGAATCCGAACGCGTGCGTCGCCAGCGGCTTCGCGAACGTGAACCCCAGGAGCGCGCCTGCGACCCAGCCGCCCAGCGAGAACGCCTCGCGCACGAATCCCCGCCAGCCCCCGAGTACCAACGACGCCGCGATCACGAGGAGCACTCCATAGTCGAACCAGGTCATCCTACTGCCGCTGTGCGACCGCGCCGGGCTTGAGGCCCATTCCGGTCAGCTTCTCGCGCGCCTTCTCGGCCGCCTCGCGGGTGGGAAACGGTCCGGCCCGCACGCGCGTCTGCTGCGTACCCGAGACGGTGACCGACTCCGTGTACGACTTGACGCTCTCGGCAGCGAGCTTCGCCTGGAGCTGCTTCACGTTCTCCTGGTTGGCGAACGTCCCGATGGTCACCGCATACCCGCCTGCGAGCGCGGCGGCCGCTCGCTCGGCCTCTTTCGGCTTGTCGCCGGATTTTTCGACGACAGCGGGCTTCTCCGCAGGGGCCTCCGCGGGCTTCTCGACCGGCGGCTTCTTCGGCCCCGGATCCTTCAGAGCCTTCGTGGCCGGATCGACGACACCGGCCGCCTTGTCCGCGGCGGCCGGCGGCTTCTCGGCGGCCGCCTCCGGCACCGCCTTGGCTTGCGGAGCCTTCTCGTCGGCCTTGGGCACCGGGGTTTCGGGACCAGGCTTCGCGGCGGGCGGCTTGCCGGCGGGCTTGCGCGCCTCCTGGCTCGGAATCTCGACCGAGAGGTTGGACACGGTCGGCTTGGGCTCGCGCTCCATCACCCACGGGGGGACGATGACGAGGAACAGCACCAGCGCGATCGCCCCGATGAGGCGCCTGCGGGCGCGACGCTTGAAATCGATCGCTTCGTCGTTCACCGGCACTGCTGGCGACCCGAACCGGACTTCCGCTGTGACATGACGTCCGCCACTGTGAGGAACGATCCGAAAACCGCGATTCTATCATCCGGCCCCGCCTCGCCCCGCGCGGCAGCGAGCGCGTCGGCGGGCGACGCGAAGCGCCGCACCTCGGCCCACGGCTGCTCGGTCGCGACGACCGCCGCGAGCGCGTCGGCAGATGCGCCGCGCGGCCCTGGGAGATCCGCGACGAACCACGCGTCGACGTGCGCCTTGAGCTTCCGGACCACCCCCGCGATGTCCTTGTCCGCGAGCATGCCGAACACGGCGAGCGTTCGCTTGTAGGCGAACTCCGCGTCGCCCATGCGGTCGAGATTCTCGGCCAGCACCGCCGCAGCGTGGGGGTTGTGCGCGACGTCGAGGATCACCGTCGGTCGTCCCGGCAGCACCTGGAACCGCGCCGGCAATTCGACGCGCGCCAGTCCGTTGCGGATGTCCTGCGCCCCGACCGGCAGCCGGTCGCGGAGGCTCTCGAGCGCGGCGATCGCAGTCGACGCATTGAGGAGCTGGTTGGCGCCACGCAGCGCCGGGTACGGAAGCCCCGCCCGCCGGCCCGAACGGCCCCAATAGAGCCATTGCTGGCTATCCCCCTCGAAGCCGAAGTCGCGCCCCTGCGCCTGCAGGTCCGCGCCGATCTCGCGGGCGTGGCGCAGCACCGAGTCGGGCGGCGCGGGATCGCCGACGATCGCGGGCTTGCCGGAGCGGAACACGCGCGCTTTCTCCCAACCGATCTGCTCGCGCGTGTCGCCGAGAAACTCCATGTGATCGAGATCGACGCTCGTGACGATCGCTGCGTCGGGCTCGAACGCGTTCACGGCGTCGAGCCGCCCGCCCATGCCGACTTCGAGTACGAGGGCATCAAGCGGGGAGGCGGCGAAGACGGCGATCGCCGCGAGGGTCCCGAACTCGAAATACGTGAGCGGCACTGCGCCGCGCGCAGCCTCGACGCGGGCGAACGCGTCGACAAGCGCCGCATCGCCGACAGGCTCGCCCGCGACGCGCACGCGCTCGTTGTAGTGCAGCAGGTGCGGCGAGGTGTAGAGGCCGGTGCGATAGCCGGCCGACTGGAGCATCGCCTCGAGCATCGCGCACGTCGAGCCCTTGCCGTTCGTCCCGGCGACGATGAACGTCGGTGCGAGCTTCGGAAAGGCGAGCCGATCGCGCACCTCGGCTACGCGCTCGAGACCGAGCTCGATCGTCTTGGGGTGCTGGCGTTCGACGTAATCGAGCCAGCCGGCGAGGTCGGCGGGATGTGCAGTCAAGGCGGGCGGCGCGCGCGGAAGCCCGCGCGCTCAGGCGTTCGGCGGGGGCAGCCGCATGAGCAGGGAAAGCAGGCTGGCGATCTGCTCGCGCATCTGCCGGCGGTCGACGATCATGTCGACGGCGCCTTTCTCCACCAGGAACTCGGAGCGCTGGAAACCCTCCGGCAGCTTCTCGCGCACCGTCTGCTCGATCACGCGCGGCCCGGCGAACCCGACGAGAGCGCGCGGCTCCGCGATCACGACGTCGCCGATCATGGCGAAACTCGCGGACACGCCGCCCATGGTCGGATCGGTGAGCACCGAGATGAACGGCAGCTTGCGCTGGGCGAGCTGCGTGAGCGTCGCCGTGGTCTTGGCCATCTGCATGAGCGAGAGCAACCCCTCCTGCATGCGCGCGCCCCCGGTGGCCGAGAACACCACGAACGGCACTTCGCGCTCCAGGCAGGTGCGCACGCCGCGCACGAAGCGCTCGCCGACCACCGAACCCATCGATCCGCCCATGAAGTCGAACTCGAACGCAGCGGCGACGAGCGGAATGGTCTTCACCGCGCCGAGCATCACTACCAGGGCATCGGTTTCGCCGGTGGCTTTCTCGGCCTCCTCCAGCCGGTCAGGATAGCGCTTCGAATCCTTGAACTTCAGGGTGTCGACCGGGACGACTTCGGGGCCGATTTCGAAGCGGCCTTCCGGGTCGAGAAAGAGGTCGAGCCGCGCCCGCGCGCTGATGCGGTTGTGATGGCCGCACTTCGGGCAGACGCTCGCGTTCTTCTCGAGGTCGGTCGAGTAGAGGACCGCGTCGCACGAGCCGCACTTCGTCCATAGACCTTCGGGGATGGTCTTCTTCGTCCCCTCGGTCCGCTTGATCTTCGGCGGAAGGAGCTTGGTGAGCCAGCTCACGTGCGCGCCTCACGGAGCGTGTATCCGTCGAACCGCGGCGAGCGCCAGCCCGCGCTCGCCTTGCTCGGATTCCCGCTTCGCGGCGCCCCTTCTCGGTGGCTCACGCGGGCGCCCTCTCTGCCGGAGCCCGCTCGTCGAGGGCTTTGCGGATTCCGGAGACGAAGCGGCTTGCTCGCTCCACGGCGTCGGCGGGGCCCGCCGCCTCCATCTCCTGGATGATCTTCGAGCCGATCACGACCGCGTCCGCAACCGCCGCAATCGCCGTGGCGCTCGCCGCATCGCGGATGCCGAAGCCGACCCCGAGCGGCAGGCTCGTGCGAGCGCGGATCGCTGCGAGCTTCGCGCCGACGTCCGCGACATCGAGGGTCGCCGCGCCGGTCACGCCGGTAAGCGACACATAGTAGATGTATCCGCTCGCGAGCCGAGTAACGTCGGCGACGCGCGCCGCGGTCGAAGTCGGCGCCAGCAGGAAGATGAGGTCCATGCCATGCGCGTGCATCAGCTCCGCGAAGGCAGCGCACTCTTCTGGCGGATAGTCGACCACCAGCACGCCGTCGACCCCCGCACCCTGCGCCCGCCGCGCGAATGCCTCGACGCCCATCGCTTCGATGGGATTGGCGTACCCCATCAGCACCACCGCGGTGCGGTCGTCGCGCTTGCGGAACTCGGCGACGAAGCCGAGCACGGCGTCGAGCCCGACGTGCTGCTTGAGCGCCCGCTCGCTCGCGCGCTGGATCACCGGGCCGTCGGCCATCGGATCCGAGAAGGGCACGCCGAGCTCGATGACGTCCGCGCCGGCCTCGGCGAGCGCGTGCATGAGCGGGACGGTGTGGGCGGGCGACGGATCGCCCGCCGTAACGAATGGAATTAGAGCCTTCCGCCGCTCGCGGGCGAGGCGCTCGAAAATGGGCCGGATCCTGGACATCGATTCCTCGCGTGCGCGCCGCACGGAACGGCGCACCCGGACTAGAACTTGATTCCCGATTTCTCCGCGACGGTGTGCATGTCCTTGTCGCCGCGCCCCGAAAGGTTCACGAGCAGGATCGTGTCCTTCGCCAGCCCCGGCGCGATCTTCGCCGCGTAGGCGAGCGCGTGGGAGGACTCGAGCGCCGGGATGATCCCCTCGTAGTGGCAGCAATCGTGGAACGCCTGCAGCGCCTCCGCGTCGTCGATGGTCACGTACTCGGCGCGGCCCGAATCCTTCAGCCATGCGTGCTCCGGGCCGACGCCGGGATAGTCGAGGCCGGCCGAGATGGAGTGCGTCTCGACGATCTGGCCATCGTCGTCCTGAAGAAGGTACGTGCGGTTGCCGTGCAGCACGCCGGGCACGCCGGCAGTGAGCGACGCCGCATGCTTTCCGGTCGCGACTCCCTCGCCGCCTGCCTCGACGCCGACCAGCCGCACCGAGTCGTGGGGAAGATAGGGGTAGAAAATGCCCATCGCGTTCGATCCGCCGCCGACGCACGCGATCACCATGTCGGGCTGGCGACCGCACATCCTAGGCATCTGCTCGATGCACTCCTTGCCGATCACCGACTGGAAATCGCGCACCATCATCGGATAGGGGTGCGGACCGGCGACCGTGCCGATGATGTAGAACGTATCGTGGACGTTGGTGACCCAGTCGCGCATCGCCTCGTTCAGCGCGTCCTTGAGCGTCTTCGACCCGGACTCGACCGGCACGACGGTCGCGCCGAGGAGCTTCATGCGGTAGACGTTCTGCGCCTGGCGTTTGACGTCCTCGGAGCCCATGTAGACCACGCATTGCATGCCGTAGCGCGCCGCCACCGTCGCCGTCGCCACGCCGTGCTGACCCGCACCCGTCTCGGCGATCACGCGCGGCTTGCGCATCCGGCGCGCGAGCAGCGCCTGCCCGATGGTGTTGTTCACCTTGTGCGCGCCGGTGTGGTTGAGATCCTCGCGCTTGAAATAGACCTGTGCGCCGCCGAGCAGCTCGGACCAGCGCTTCGCGTGATAGATCGGGCTCGGGCGCCCGACGAAATGCTCGAGCTCGTACTCGAACTCGGCGCGGAACTCCGCGTCGTCGCGGTAGCGCTCGTACTCCCGCTTCAGCTCGTCCAGAGCGTGAATCAGCGTCTCGGCGACGAACACGCCGCCGTAACGCCCGAAATGCCCCCGGCTGTCCGGGAGGTCATACATCTGCATTGCGCACTCCTGCGATGAAGGCGGTGACCCGGGCCGGATCCTTGACGCCTTTGGCGGCTTCGACGCCGCTCGAAACATCCACCGCCCACGGGCGCACGCGGCGAACGGCTTCGGTGACGTTCTCGGGAGTCAGCCCGCCGGAGAGCACCACCGGCCGCGGCAGTCCGCGCGGGACCAGGTTCCAGTCGAAAGCGGTGCCGGTGCCGCCGTATTCCCCTTCCCGAAACGCATCGAGGAGCCACCCCGACGCGCCTTGGTGAGGGCGCAGGCATTCTAGCAAATCCGCTCCCGGCTGGACCCGGAGTGCCTTGAGGTAAGGCCGTGCGAAGCGTTCGCACAGCGCGGGCGGCTCGTCGCCGTGAAACTGCAGCAGGCCGATCGGGCAAGCCGCGAGCACCGCCTCCACGTCCGACGGTTCCGGGTTCACGAACAGCGCGACCGCCGTGACGAAAGGGGGCAGCGCGCGAACGATCGCCGCCGCGCGCTCGATGCTCACGTTGCGCGGGCTCGGCGGATAGAAGACGAGGCCGATCGCATCGGCGCCGGCGGCGGCGGCATGCAGCGCGTCGGCGACCGACGTGATGCCGCAAATCTTGATCCGGGTCCTCACTCGCACTCCCCGGGCGGACCGAAGAGCGGCATCATCTGCGCAAACGCGGGAAACGTCCACTCGGGCGGGTAGTGCACGGCCGACAGATAGAGGCCGTTCGGCGCGAACGTGGGCGCGGCGAGCGCGCGCTCGCGCGCGGCGAGCACTTCGCCGATCCAGTGCGGCGCGTGGCGCCCCTTCCCGACGTAAACGAGCGACCCCACGATGTTGCGCACCATGTGATGAAGGAACGCATCGGCGCGAAAATCGAACAGGACATAGGGCCCGCGACGAGCGATGCGTGCTTCGGTCAGCGTGCGGACCGGCGTCCTCGCCTGGCACTCGGCGGCGCGGAACGCGGTGAAGTCGTGCCGGCCGACGAGGAGCGTCGCCGCCGCGCGCATCGCATCGACGTCGAGACGATCGTGGAACCATCCGACGTGCCGTGCGGCGAGCGCCGGCCGGACCGGATGGTTGTAGAGCACGTAGCGGTAGTTTCGACCCGTGGCGGAGAACCGCGCGTGAAAGTCGGCGCCGACCGGCACGGCCCATTGCACCGCTGCGGCATCGGGGAGATGGCGATTCACCCCACGCACCCACGCGCTCTCGGGACGCTGCGCGTCGGTCTGGAAATGGACGACTTGTGCGACCGCATGCACGCCCGCGTCGGTGCGCCCCGCCGCCGTGACGCGGACCGGATGGCCGGCCACCGCGGCGATCGCAGCCTCGACGTGGTCCTGGACGCTGCCGCCCGAGGGCTGCGTCTGCCAGCCGCAGAAACGGCTGCCGTCGTACGCGATGCCGAGTGCGATCTTCAAGGGCGGTTCGACTGCCGTGGATGAATCGGGCGGCGGGGAACGGGGCGACGCGCGCGCGGCCAGCCCTCCCCGGTGTGCAGCAGTCAGAAAACAGGAACGGGGAGCCGCGCTCCCCGTTCCTGGTTCGACGCAGGCCGAAGGCTACCGCATCGCCTCCAGCATCGTCTTGGCCTGCTGCTGCTGGGCGGCGTCGCCTTCCTTGATCACCTCGCCGAGCAGCTCGCGCGCACCGTCTTTGTCGCCCATCTCCTCGTATGCCTTCGCGAGGTCGAGCTTGGTCGCGACCTCCTGCCACCGCGCGTCGCCTGTCGGCGCGCCGCCGCCCGGCGTCCCAAGGTCGAAGCTGATGGTCGAGAGATCCACGTTCGCGCCCGCAGCGGGGAGCGTCCTCGGACCGTTGTCCAGTTCGAAATCGACCGCGCTGCCGCCCGCGGCGCCCGCCTTGCCGCCCGGCAGCTCGAAGTCGATCGACAGTCCGAGATCCGACGGCGGGGTCACCGCTTGGTCGGCATCCGCGAGGGCCTGTTTGGTCGCCGCGTCCATGATCAGCGTGCCCTTGGCCGTGAAGTCGCTCTTCGGCTCCGTGCCCGCGCCGAGGTCGAGATCGAGTCCGAGGTCGAGCGGTTGGCTCTCGGCGCTCGGCGAGGCATCGAGGGGAATGTCGGGCTGGGGCGCACGAGCCGGCGTGCCGGCGATGTCGAAGTCGACCGCCGGGAGGTCTTCGCCGCCGAGCGTGATGTCGGGTTCCGAGGCCGCCGGGGCCGCCGCCGTGACGGCCGCCGCGCCCGCTGCCAACGCGGCGCTCACGCCCAGACTGGCGCCGCCGTACATCGTGTTCGCCGGGTCGATCTGGCGCCCCAGCGCCGCTGCCTTCTCCCAGTCGGGGCCCTGCCCGCCGGTCGCCGCATAGAGCTCGCCCGCAGCGGTTTCGAAGGCCTTGAGATCCTTGCGACCGGCGTAGATCTCGAGGAGCTTCACACGCACGCCTTGCCGGCTGGGATCCTTCTGGAGCGCTTCCTTGAGGATCTCCTCTGCTTGGGCGTCCCGACCATACGCCATGTAGACGTCGGCTTCGGCGACGGGGTCGACCTCGTCGGTGTCGATCGCCCCGATCCCGCTCTGGCTGAAATCGGTCTGCAGCGCGCTGCCCGTGTCGACGCTGCGGCCACCGCTCGTCCCGAAGACGGAACTGGTATCCGTGGTCGACACGCCGAGGAGACTCGTCTCGAGCTTTGCGCTGCGCTTCTTGCGCCAGTACCACGCCCCGGCCAGACCTGCGACGAGCAGCGCGCCACCGGCGGCGAGCGGCACGGGATCTTCGAGCAGGGAGTCCATGAAGCTCGGCTCGGGCGGGGGCGGAGGCGGCGGGGCCTTGGGCTTTACGGGCGCCTTGGGCGCGTCGGCAGCCTTGGAGGGCTCGTCGGCCTTGGGCGCCTCGGGCGCCTTGGGTGCGTCCGCCGCCTTGGGTGCCTCGGGGGCCGGCGTCGGCGCGGGTGCCGCGGCGGTTTCCGGGGCCTTCGCGGGCTCGGGAGCCTTGGCGGGCTCGGGCGCGGCTACGGGCTCCGCGGCCTTCGGCGCGTCGACAGGCTTCGGCGCCTCGACCGCCTTCGCCGGCTCGGGCGCTTTCGGGGCCTCCACCGGCTTCGCCGGCTCGGCCGCCTTGGGCGCCTCGACCGGCTTCTGCGCCTGTTGCTGGAGCTGCGCGAGCTGCTGGTTCTTCATCTCGAGCAGTTTCTGCAGATCCCGCACGTTCCGCTCGAGTTCCGTGACGCGGTCGTTGGCTTCCTTGACGGCGCGCTCGCGGGCAGCGATGTCGTCCTGGCGGGCAGCGGCCGCGGCGCCCGGCTTGGCGGCGTCGGCCTTCGAGAGCCGCAACTCGTCCTTGCGCGCGTCGGCCGACGCGGGCTTGTCCTCGACCTTGGGCGTGATCTTGCCGGCCGCCTGCGGCACCGCTTGGGGCTTCTCGGGGGCAGCCGGGGCGGCGGCGACGGCGCCCGCGACCTTCGACCGGTACTCGTTCCACTCGGAAGTCTGCGTCGCGACGATCCGGTTCGCTTCCGCCGGCGCGACGGCCTCGGCCGCGGCACGGTCGGGAATGGTGAGGACCTTGCCGGTCTTCAGCAGATTGATGTTCTTGTTGATGAATGCGTCCTCGTTCGCACGCTGCAGCGCGACGAGCATCTGCTGCAAGGTCACGCCGGCAGGGAGATTGGCCTGGGCGATCCTGGCCAGAGTGTCACCCTGTTTGACCTCGTACGACCCGCCGGCCGCGGCCGGCGCAGGCGCCCGTTCGGTGATCGCGCGCGACTCCGGGGCCTTCGGGGCGGGGGCCGGCTTCGGCTGGGCAACTGCCGGCGCGGGCGGCGCGACAGGCGCGGCAACGGGCGGCGTCGCCGTGATCGCCTGCGGCCCCTTGTACTCCACCGGGTCCAGCAGGAAGGTGTATTCGCGAACGAGGCGCCCTGAGGCCCAGGACAGTTCCACGAGGAGATCGACGAACGGGTCGTTGACAGGCTGCGCAGAGGTCAGCTTGATGACATAGCGGCCGTTCGGACGCCGCTCGACGGCGGTGCGTACGGACGTGAGGACCGACGCGTAGTCGATGTTCGCTTGCCGGAACGCTTCCGGCGAAGCGACCTTCGCCTGCAGCGAATCGCGTTCCCCGGGCTGGACGGAGACGATCTCGATCTCGGCATTGAGCGGTTGGCCGAGTCCGGAATTGACGGTCAGCTTGCCGAGCCCCGCAGCCATGGCCAAGGCCGGAGCAAGCAATGCGATCGCCAGCGCGCTTCGAAGTTTTCTGATGTTCGGGTTCCCCACCGCGCCACCCCTGGGAGAGCTTTTCGCCGGGAAGCTAACTTAACATCAGGCCCTTACAGGCGCAAGCTAAGACCGGTTCTGAAATTGATGCGGAAAGCCAACTATTTCTCGGGCCCGCCGCCCGTGGTGTAACGGGCGGCGTTCCCAAGGCAAACGCCGTGTCGGCGAAGCGGGAAATCAGGCGGTCGCAGCTTCGCGGCGCGAGGTGCGCGGCGACGTCGACTCGTCGAGCAGGATGCGGAGCATGCGGCGCAGCGGCTCGGCCGCACCCCAGAGGAGCTGGTCGCCGACCGTGAACGCCGACAGGTACTGCGGCCCCATCGACATCTTGCGCAGGCGCCCGACCGGAACCGAAAGCGTTCCGGTCGCCGCAGCGGGCGTCAGCTCGCGCATCGACTCGTCGCGGCGGTTCGGAATCACTTTCGCCCAGGCGTTCGCCTCGGCGAGCATCCCTTCGATCTCGTCGATCGGCAGGTCGCGCGCGAGCTTGATGGTGAGCGCCTGGCTGTGGCAGCGCATCGCGCCGATGCGCACGCAGATCCCGTCCATCGGAATGGGGTCTTTCCCGCGGCCCAGGATCTTGTTGCCTTCGGCTTGCGCCTTCCACTCCTCGCGGCTCTGGCCGTTGCCGAGGTCCTTGTCGATCCAGGGGATGAGCGACCCCGCGAGCGGCACGCCGAAGTGCTCCTTCGGCAGCGCGTCGGAGCGCAGCGTGTCGGCGACGCGCCGGTCGATTTCGAGGATCGCGGACGCCGGATCGGCGAGGAGCTCGCGCGCCACCCCATGCGCCGTGCCCATCTGGGCGAGCAGCTCGCGCATGTTCTGGGCGCCGGCGCCGGAGGCCGCCTGGTAGGTCATCGCCGTGATCCACTCGACCGCCCCCGCCTTGAAGAGGCCGTCCAGCGCCATGAGCATCAGGCTCACGGTGCAGTTGCCGCCGATGTAGTCCTTCACGCCTTCGGCGAGCCCATCCTTGATCACGCTCATGTTCACGGGATCGAGGATGATGATCGCGTCGTCCTTCATGCGCAGCGCGCTCGCCGCGTCGATCCAGTAGCCGGTCCAGCCGGCTGCGCGCAGCTTCGGGTGAATCTCGTTCGTGTAGTCGCCGCCCTGGCAGGTGACGACGATGTCCATCGCCTTCAGATCGTCGATCGCCTTCGCGTCCTTGAGCGCCGGCACGTCGCGGCCGATGTCCGGTCCCTTGCCGCCGACCGCCGACGTGGTGAAGAACACCGGATCGACGTGGTCGAAGTCGCGCTCCTCGAGCATGCGGCTCATGAGCACCGATCCCACCATCCCGCGCCAACCGACGATTCCGACTCGCTTCATTGCATCACCTCGAGAAAATCCGTGC
>JALOSW010000108.1 GCA_025458245.1 Burkholderiales bacterium | reverse complement strand
CACAACACCTGAAAAATGGCAAACCCAGTGAAAGCTGGGGACGCAAAGTAACCGGTCTGACGGGGCTCGCCCCAAGACAGCGGGACTGCCAGGTGGAAGGTCGGGGCACACAAGATGCACGACCGCGGCAGCGTCCGCGGGCGCGCTCCGTGTCCGGCGCCGGATTCCCCGTCCGGCGTGCCAGCCTCCATTGGCGGTACCCCGTCGTCTCGGGCTCAGTCGGCCACAACGGCAAGGGGTCCAACATGAACTACACACGCAAGCCCCGAGTGCGTTCGAAGTCGCGCGCTCGTTCTGCATTTCCGCATCGCTTCATTTCCGGTTCGTCGCGCGAAGTTCTCGAGGAAGCGCGCGCCCGGCATCGGGCGGACGTCCTCAAGCTCGCGACCGCCGCACTCTTCGGCACCGCGCTCGTCGTCTCCAGCGCGGGCGTGCTCGCGCAGACGGCGCAGCCGAACAGCGGCGAGGCCGCACGGTATGCGAAGGGCCGCCTTCTCGTGCAGCCGCGCGCGGGACTTGCGGAAAAGGACATGGACAAGCTCTTCCACGCGCACGGCGGCAGGCGCGGCAGGCACCTCAAGCAGATCAATGTGCAGGTGGTGGAGCTTCCCGACGGCAGCGACGACGCTGCGGTCATGCGCGAACTCAAGAGGAGCCGGCACTTCAAGTTCGTCGAGTTGGATCGCGTCGTGCAGCACGCGGCGATGACGAACGATCCGAGCCTCTCGAGCCAGTGGCATCTGCCGAAGATTCAGGCCCCGACCGCGTGGGACTACAGCGCCGGCAACGGCGTGATCATCGCCATCCTCGACACCGGTGTGGACGCGACGCATCCTGATCTGGCCGCGGCGATGGTGCCCGGCTGGAACTGGTACGACAACAACAGCAACACCGCGGACGTTTATGGCCACGGCACGAAGGTGGCCGGCGCCGCCGCGGCGATCGGCAACAACGCCCAGGGCGTCGCGGGAGTCGCGCTCCAGGCGCGCATCATGCCGATTCGCGTGACCGACACCAGCGGCTATGGCTACTGGAGTTCGATGGCGAACGGCATCATGTGGGCAGCCGATCGGGGTGCGCGCGTGGCGAACATCAGCTTCGCGCAGACCTGCGGAAGCGCCACGATCCAGAGCGCGGCGCAGTACATGCGCAACAAGGGCGGGGTCGTCGTCATCGCCGCTGGAAACACCGGCGGCGAGATCACCGACACGCCGAACAGCGACGTCACGTGCGTATCGGCAACCGACAGCAACGACGGCCGCACGAGCTGGTCGAGCTGGGGCTCGGCGGTGGACGTGTCGGCTCCCGGTGCCGGAATTCTCACGACCACGAGCGGCGGTGGCTACGCGTCGGTGAGCGGAACGTCGTTCGCCGCCCCGGTCACGGCGGGCGTGTACGCGCTCATGATCGCAGCCAACGCGACGCTCACGTCTTCGGCGCTCGACAACATCCTCTATACAACGGCGACGGACCGCGGCACGGCCGGATACGACCGCGAATATGGCAACGGCCGCATCGACGCCTATGCGGCGGTGGCCAAGGCGCGCACGACCGCCGCCACGGACACCCAGGCGCCGTCGGTGTCGGTGTCCAACCCCTCGGGCGGAAGCAAGGTGAGCGGGCTCGTTGCTGTCGACGTCGCCGCCGCGGACAACGTCGGGGTTACGAAAGTCGATCTCTTCGTGAACGGCGCGCTGTTCGTGAGCGACACCATCATGCCGTTCGGCTTCAGCTGGGACACCACCAAGCTCGCGGATGGTCAGGCCACGCTGATGGCGAAGGCGTACGATGCCGCGGGCAACGTGGCGAGCTCTTCTTCGGTCAGCGTCACGGTCGCGAACGACAAGCAGCCGCCCACGGTCGCGATCACGAATCCCGCGAACGGCAGCACGGTCTCGGGCACCGTGAACGTCAACGTGAACGGCCAGGACAACGTCCAGGTCGTCAAGACCACGCTGACGATCGACGGGAAGCTCGTGTCGACGGTGGGCGGACCGAGCCTTTCCTACAGCTGGAGCACCGGATCGACGGGCGGCAAATGGTGGAAGAGGCGGTCCACTTCGGGTGGAACCTCGACCCTGACGGCGCAGGCCTTCGACCCCGCCGGGAACGTGGCGACCACGACCGTTACCGTGACGAAGCAGTAAGCGTCAGACTCGGGATCCGATGCCTCAGGGGGCGGCGCGAGCCGCCCCCGTTCTTTTTTGTGGTCCTCTGCCGCTTGGCGGCGCGCCCGGAAATGCCGCAGGCGCGCCGCCGTCAGCAGGGGAGTGTCGATTTTTTTTACACTCCAGTAGGCCAAATGGCCTAGAAGGTTGCCCCGCGACCGGCTTCGTTAGCGGCGGTCCCGTGGTCCCGAGCGTGCGACCACCCTGATTTTGAGCGATCTTCTCGGATCCTCCGGTCACTCTTCTTCGGGGCGATCCGGTGGAGGTGGGGCAGCCGCACGGCCCTTCGCGGGGCGACTCCCCGATTCTGGCCGGCCCGCCAGCCGCGACCGGCATGGGCGAACTGCCGCTTGTCGGCCAGCTTTACAGTAGGCCAGGTTCAACGCCATCGACTCGTGGGAACGGCCTTGGGTTCGCTCGGCCAATCCGAAAAAAGCGTATATCGATCATTTAGTTAAAGTATTCCTGGAGCGCGGCTCCCGCTGCGCGGACGGACTGGCCCGTTTTCTGCTTCATGGCGAGTGTCAGACAGTTCAGATTTCAACCAAGCGGCGCGAAAAGGAACAAGGCAATGAAAGTGTTGAAGAAAGCACTGGTCGGGTTGGCGATGGGCCTCGCGGCCGCGAGTGCGAATGCGACGCTCTACAATTTCAGCTTCACCGATCAGGGCTATACGTTCACGGCCACGATGGACATCGTGTTCACCGGACAGAACGTGGCGATCACGGTGACGAATACGTCGCCCAATCAGGCGAACGAGCCGGCGATCACCGGCTTCGGCCTCTCGACCACGGGGGCGATCACCGGGGCGAGCGGTATCGCCTGGAACCCGGACATCAGCACCAGTTGGACAGTGCTCGTGAACCAGGATCTGGACGGTGTCACCATCGAGTTCGGTGCGGAGGGTGACAACGGCGGCAAGGGGGGGCTGTATGCCTCCGGCGTCGATGGCGCATTCGCAGGCCCGCCGCAGTACTTCGGGCCGCACACTCTGACCGCGACCCTGACCGGCACCATCGGCGACGTCATCGTTTCGGGCTCGAACAACCAGTGCGGTCAGACCGCGCTGTGCAGCCCGTTCATGCGCGTGCAGAACTGGGGTCCCAACGGTGGCAGCCTGAAGCTTGTGGGTACGCCCGGCGTTCCGCCGTCCGACATCCCCGAGCCCGCCACGCTTGCACTCCTCGGCCTCGCGCTCGCCGGCATCGGCTTCGCCCGCCGCCGTCGTTAGGCACGAAGCGATCCAGAGCGAAAAGCCCGCCGTCCGGCGGGCTTTTTGTTTGTATGGCGGCTCTCGCGGCTGGCCGTGATCGCCGCGCGCGGACTCGGGCCGATCAGTCGTATCCAGCCGGCGGCACGAATCCGCCGAGCTCCCTCTCCAGCAGGGTCGCGAAACCGATCGTCGTCAGGTCGCCGTACTGAGGCCCGACGATCTGCACGCCGACGGGCAGGCCGACCGGCGTGAGTCCGGCGGGCGCAACGGTCGAGGGCAAGTACGCCATGTTCGGGAAGCCCGCCCAGAATAGCTGCGTCGTGGTCGGCTGGGGCCTGCCGTTCACGTCGATCATCCGCTCCCAACGCTCGCCTTTCTGGTTGTGCGGGAACGCGGCCGTCGTCGCTGTCGGGCAGAGCAGCACGTCCCACTCGCGGAAGAAATCCGCCCACGCCAGGCGCATCCGGTGCCGCTCTTCGTTGAAGGCGAGCCAGTCGCGGTGATAGAGGGTGTTGGCCTCGACCATCCAGCGGTGGTACTGCTCGTCCGTGGTCTTGAGCGAGCGCGCCGCGTGCAACTGCCGCGCGAACGCCGCGTCGTCGAGTCCCGATGACGTCTCCGCGCGCAGCAGCATGATGTACACGCGATGCGCTTCGTGCGGATCGATGGCCGGCCGTGCGCCGAAGCTCACCCGGGCGCCGTGCTGCGCCGCGAACGTCGCGACGGCGGCGATGCGATCCTGCACCGCTTGATCGACCTCGGCCGTCGGGTGATCGAGCATCACGGCAACGCGAAAGTCGCTGAGGCGCCTCTTCGGCGATCGCTTCAGCACGAGCCGGAGACCCGCTGCCTCGGTTTCGTCCGGCCCGGCCGTCACCCTCAGCGCGAGTTCGAGATCGGCAGCGCTGCGCGCCAGCGGACCCGCAGCGGCGATATCCATCTTCGGTAGCCTGCCCGGCAGCGCGTGGCCGCGCAGGGGCACGACGTCGAACGTGGGCTTATGGCCGAACACGCCGCAGTAGTGCGCGGGGTTGCGAATCGACGCGCCGATGTCGCTACCGTACTCGAGGCCCGTTAGACCCGCAGCAAGTGCCGCCGCCGACCCGCCCGATGAGCCGCCCGGAACCCGCGAGACGTCCCACGGGTTGTTGGTCGTACCGTACACCGCGTTGAACGATTGCCAGTCCGAAAGCAGCAGCGGGACGTTGGTCTTGCCGAAGATCACCGCACCGGCGCCGAGCAGCCGATCGACGACGGCCGCGCTCTTCGCCGCGACGTTGTCCTTGAGCGCCGGGATGCCCCAGGTCGAAGCCAGGCCCGCAACGTCGAACGATTCCTTGATCGTCATTGGCACGCCGTGGAGCGGCCCCCAGATCTCCCCTCGTGAGAGCGCCTTGTCGGCTGCCCGGGCGCGGCGGCGCGCACGCTCGCGATCCACGACGATCACGGCATTGAGCTTCGGGTTATGGCGGGCCACGCGCTCGAGATAGAGATCGAGCAGCTCGACGCTCGTCGTGCGGCCGCGACGGATGAGCGACGCAAGCTCGCGGGCGGAGCGGAAAGCGATCGGCAGGCGCATGGCAGTGTCTGGACGGGCCGGGCGCGAGTCTAGCATCGCGCCGCGCGCCGGACCGCAGTCGGTTTGACCGAGGCCCTTCCGATGGTCCCGAGGCATCGGTATAGTCCGACGGAACGCGGGCTCCCTCGGCACGCGACATCCCCAGGATCCAATTCGCAATGCCGATTCCCCTCGCTTTCGCTCTCTTCCTAAGCGGCGCGCTCTGCTTCGCCGTCGCCATCGATGCGTCCGCGCAGGACTCGGCGCGCGGCAAGGATCTCTACGAGACGAGTTGCGTCGGCTGTCACTCGAAGAGCGTTCACAATCGCGCGTCCCGCAAGGCTGCGAGCTTCGAGGCGCTGCGCGCGGAGGTGGCGCGCTGGAACAAGGAGATCGGCGGCACGTGGCGAACCGAAGAGGTCAACGACGTGACCGTCTACCTCAACGACCGGTACTACAAGTTCCCGTGCCCACAGACCGTGTGCAAGGCCGATAAGCGCGCGGCGCGAGAGTGAGCGGCGCGGCGCCGACGATCTCGACGCCGCGGAGGGTCGTAGACTCGAGACGCGGGCTGTGTCGTCGGCGCCGACGGCAGCGCGAACCGCTCGAGGATCACGCTGCCTGACCGCGGTTCAGCGCGCGGCGACCCCGACAGGTCGGCGACGATCCGCCTCTGCGGACCACTGCCGTCTCTACCGCCTCCGCGTTGGAGCTTTTCAGATCTCCATCTCGAGCAGCGCGTAGCCGAGCGTCTTGCCGTGCGGGTCGAGCGCGAGCGAGGTCGTCACGCCCGTCTCCAGCGCGTGCTCGCATACGAACTGCAGCGCCGGCAGGTTCGGCAGCTCGTACCGCAGCACCGCCCCCTTGACGACGTGAGCGAGATGCGCCCTCACGGCGTCGGCCGTGACCTTCTCGGCAAGCATCGGGAAGTCGTCGTCGCGAAACGGGAACAGCGACAGGACGAGCGTGTCGCCCTTGTCGCCCGCGCGGCAGTGCGCGAGGCTAGCGAGCTTTCGCTTCACGTCTCGCCTCTACCGTCGCCGCGGCGGTCAGCACTTCGGTGCGGGGAATCAGCGTCGAGACGATGCCGATTCGATCGCTCACGTGCCGCCAGAAACCGCCGCCGCCTGCGGGGCCGTTCGTTGCGAGCGCCTCCACTTCCCACCCGATGCGCTCCGCGTGATCGCGCGTCTCGGTGCGCCCGGCGACGCGCAGCCTTACTTCGTACGGGTCGTGCGGGTAGCCGAAGCTCGTGTGGTGGGCGGCGTCGATGCCGATGAGATCGATCCGCAGCGACGGGATGTCCGCTCCGAGCCGCTCCTGCAGCACCTCGGCAGCGAGCAGGGCCCGCCCGCGTGCATTGGCGCCTGCGTAAGACATCTCGCCTTCACCGATCCAGCCGGCGTGATATCCGACGCTGACCTTGAGCGTCTCGGTGCGCGGTTGACCCGTGGCACCGCCCACGGCGACGCGGTCCTTGCCGACTTCGGCGATACGCACGCTGCGGAAGTCGGCCACGACGTCCGGCGTGATGTAGCCGGTCGGGTCCGTCACTTCGTAGAGGAGCTGCTCTTTCACCGTGCGCACGCTCACCGCGCCGCCGGTGCCCGGGACTTTCGAAATCACGCCGAAGCCGTCGGAATCGACGTCGGCGAACGGGAATCCGAGGTGCGCGAGGTCCGGGACGTCCTTGAGGCCCGGATCCGCGAAGTAGCCGCCCGACACCTGGCCCGCGCACTCGAGGAGGTGCCCGATCACGGTGCCGCGCGCGAGGTGGTCCCAGTCGTCGGGCTTCCAGCCGAATTCGTAGACCATCGGCGCGAGGAAGAGCGACGCGTCGGCGACGCGCCCGGTGATGATCACGTCTGCTGCACGGGCGAGCGCCGGTTGCAGCGCATCCGCGCCCAGATAGGCGTTCGCCGACACGATCTCGCCGTAGTCGCGGAGCGGTCGGCCCGACTCGAGCGTGGTCATGTCGTGGCGGATGCGCGCCGACACGTCGTCGCCGGTGACCACCGCTACGCGAATCCCGAGACCCAGCCGCCGCGCGATCTCCGCGACCCTACGGCCCGCACCACGCGGGTTTGCGGCGCCCATGTTGGTGATCAGCCGGACGCGGTTGCGCGCCACGATCGGCAGCAGCGCCTCCATGCGTGTCTCGAGCAGCGGGTCGAAGCCTGCGCTCGGGTCGCGCAGCCGCTCGCGCTGGGCAAGCGCGACGGTGCGCTCGGCCAGGCATTCGAGAACGAGATAGTCGAGCTCGCCCTGCGAGGCGAGCACTACGGCGGGCTCGAGCCTGTCGCCCTGAAAACCGGCGCCGGCACCGATGCGCAGATGGCGTCTGGGCAAAGGAGTCTCCGGGGGTCGTTAGCCCCCGGATTGTTCGCGGGGGCCTACGCCGCTTCCTTCACGCTCGGCAGGCCGGCGAGCGCCATGGCGAGCTCGGACTCGTCGTATTCCTGGTCGGTCAGCTTGCCGGCGAAGTAGTCCATGTAAGCCTGCATGTCGAAGTGCCCGTGCCCGCAGAGATTGAAAAGGATCGCGCGCGACACGCCTTCCTCCTTGCATTTCAGCGCCTCGTCGATCGCGCCTTTCACGGCGTGATTCGCCTCGGGTGCAGGGAGGATGCCCTCGGTGCGCGCAAACATCACCCCGGCATCGAAGCACTTGACCTGGTGATAGGCGACCGCCTCGATGAGCCCGAGCTCCTTGACGTGGCTGACGAGCGGCGCCATGCCGTGGTAGCGCAGCCCCCCGGCGTGGAAGCCGGGCGGCGTGAAGGTCGAACCGAGCGTGTGCATTTTCGCGAGCGGCGTCAGGTGGCCGGTGTCGCCGAAATCATAGGCATACCGGCCGCGCGTCAGGCTCGGGCAGGCCGCGGGCTCGACGGCGACGATGCGCACCTTCTTGCCGCCGCGCAGTTGCGCGCCGAGGAACGGGAAGACGATGCCCGCGAAGTTCGAGCCGCCGCCGGTGCAGCCGACGATGACGTCCGGATAGTCGTTGGCCATCTCCATCTGCGCCATCGATTCCAGGCCGACGATCGTCTGGTGCAGCAGGACGTGGTTCAGCACCGAGCCGAGCGCGTACTTGGTGTCGTCGCGCTGGGCGGCCATCTCGACCGCCTCGGAAATGGCGATGCCGAGCGAGCCCGGATGGTCGTTGCGCTGCGCAAGGATCGCGCGTCCGGAGTTGGTTTCGCTCGAGGGCGACGGGACGCAG
>JALOSW010000107.1 GCA_025458245.1 Burkholderiales bacterium | reverse complement strand
TCTCCATGATGATGTCGCACTTCTTCAGCAGGTCGACGAACACCTGCTTGCCCTCGGCGCTCTTCATGTTCACCGTGATCGACCGCTTGTTGCAGTTCAACATGGTGAAGTACAGGCTGTCCGCGTTCGGGACGTCGCGCAGCTGCCCGCGCGTCGCGTCGCCCTGCGGGTTCTCGAACTTGATCACGTCGGCGCCCATCCAGGCGAGGAGCTGCGAGCAGGTCGGGCCTGCCTGCACGTGGGTCATGTCGAGGATTCTTACGCCTTTGAGGGCTTCCATGGGTTGCTCCGACTAGCAGGGACGTTGAACGAAAAAAGTGCGACGAGCGCGCAGCGAAGCCTTCGATTTTAACCCGCCCTCCCCGGCACGAGCGACGCGCGGCGCAGGTCCGGACATGCAGCCGGTCTCCCGGCTCACGCGCCTACTTCTTCTTCGCGGTCGGATTGAGGCTCGTGATGCGGCCGCTCTCGGTGCCGGCGGTCTCGTCGATCGCCGCGTTGATCAGCGTGGGCTTGCGGGAACGGATCGCGTCCTCCATCGCCTTGCGCAGCTCGGCGGGAGTGGTGACGTGCACGCCTACCCCACCGAACGCCTCCATCAGCTTCTCGTAGCGCGCGCCCTTCACGAACACCGTGGGCGCCACATCGGGGCCGCCGGTCGGGTTGACGTCGGTGCCCTTGTAGACGCCGTTGTTGTTGAGGATCACGATGCACACCGGCAGGTTGTAGCGGCAGATCGTCTCCACTTCCATCCCGGAGAAGCCGAAGGCGCTGTCGCCCTCGATCGCGATCACCTGCTGGCCGGTGGCGACGGCGGCGGCCACGCAATACCCCATGCCGATGCCCATCACGCCCCAGGTGCCGACGTCGATGCGCTTGCGCGGCTTGTACATGTCGACGATGCTGCGCGTGAAGTCGAGCGCGTTCGCGCCCTCGTTGACGAACATCGCGTCGGGATTGGCCTTGACGATGTCGCGCACCACCGCGAGCGCGCTGTGGAAATTCATCGGCGAGGGGTTCTTGGCGAGCGTCTCGGCCATCTTGGCGACGTTCTTGGTCCGGCGCTCCGCGATCGCGGCGAGCCACTCCGCCGGCGGTTTGGGCCAGGCCGCTCCGAGCGCCGCGTTGAGCGCCGCCATGCACGACGCGATGTCGCCGACCACGGGCGCGTCGACGCGCACGTTGCTGTCGGCTTCCTGCGGCGAGATATCGACCTGCACGAACTTCTGTCCACCCCAGTCCTTGTGGCCCTTGCCGCCCCACGTCTTGCCCTTGCCGTGCGACAGCAGCCAGTTGAGGCGCGCGCCGACGAGCATCACCACGTCGGCCTCGGGCAGTACGTAGGAGCGCGCCGCGGCGGCGGACTGCTCATGGGTGTCCGGCAGCAGCCCCTTCGCCATCGACATGGGGAGATACGGGATGCCCGTCCTCTCGACGAACGCGCGGATCTCGCCATCGGCCTGCGCGTAGGCGGCACCCTTGCCGAGGATGATGAGCGGCTTCTTCGCGCTCTTCAGCACTTCGAGGGCACGCGCGACCGCGTCGGCGGCCGGAATCTGGCGGGGCGCCGGATCCACCACCTCGATGAGCGTGCGCTTGCCGGCCTCGGCATCGATCGTCTGCGCGAAGAGCTTCGCCGGCAGGTCGAGATAGACGCCGCCGGGCCGACCGGACACGGCGGCGCGGATGGCACGCGCGATGCCGACGCCGATGTCTTCGGCGTGCAGCACGCGGTAAGCGGCCTTGGCGAGCGGCTTCGCGATGGCGAGCTGGTCCATTTCCTCGTAGTCGCCCTGCTGCAGGTCGACGATCTCCCGCTCGCTCGAGCCGCTGATGAGGATCATCGGGAAGCAGTTGGTGGTCGCGTGCGCGAGCGCGTTGAGTCCGTTCAGGAAGCCGGGCGCCGAGACCGTGAGGCAGACGCCCGGCTTCTGCGTGAGGAAGCCTGCGATGGACGCGGCATACCCTGCGTTCTGCTCGTGGCGGAACGCGAGGACGCGCAGCCCCTCGGCCTGCGCGCGCCGCGTGAGGTCGGTGATCGGAATCCCGGGCAGGCCGTAGATGGTGTCGATCCGGTTCAGCTTGAGGGCATCGATGACCAGCTGGAAGCCGTCGGTCACTGGCGCGGCTGCTTCGGATGTCGTCGCGACTTCGGGTTCGACCGTGCCCATGAGCGTCTCCCTCGAGATGGGGTGGGAATGCAGAGGGTGATTCGAGAGGCGCAAATGATAGTGAGGCCGCTCGCGGGGCAACCTTGACTGCGGTCAATCATTGCAGTTAAGTTTCCCCGGCGAGCAGCAAGGGCTTTCGCGCCCCACGCGCCATCACCCGCAAGGTCCCGATGACCTCGATCGCCGGCCACCCGCAGCGCAACACCATCCGCCTCGAGCTCAGGCGCAACCTGATGCTGAAGCCGATGTCGACGGATGCCTGGGACGAGCTCGAGCCGGCGCTCGAGATCGCCGACTACCGCAAGGGCGACCTGCTCGTGCACCAGGGCTCGCACGAGATGGAGCAGTTCTTCATCCTGGACGGGATCCTGAAGCGGGTGGTGGCGAACCCCGAGGGCAAGGAGATGATCCTGCGGTTCGCGGCCGAGACCGACATGGACACGTCCTACGCCGCGTGGCGCCTGCACACGCCCGTGCCCTACTCGATCGTCGCGGTGACGAAGGTCCGCACGGCCAAGCTCGGCATGGCGCACTGGGTCGAGTTCCTGGAGCGCCACGCGGACGTGAAGACGCGTTTCGAGTACGAGGTCATGCGGCTCATGAGCGAGGTGATGGCGCACACCATCACGCTGCATCTTCTCGACGCGCCGGGGCGGCTCGCGCGGTTCACGCGCAAGCACGCCGACATCGCGGGCAGGCTCCCGAACAAGGAGCTCGCGTCGTACCTGAACCTGACGCCGGAGACGCTCTCGCGCCTCAAGGCGCGCGTATCCGCGGCGTAGCGGCCGCGCGGCGCGCAGGCCGCGAACGGGCGGCTAGCGCCGACGCATCGTCTTCAAGTCGTTCACCACCTCGGCGACGCCCTCGACGTGCTTCGCCACGTCGGCGGCGGCGCGCTTCTCCGCGTCGCCTTCCACGATGCCGTGCAGCCGCACGACCCCCCCGTCGGCGACGGGCGTGATGTGCACGTCGGCCGTGCGCGCATCGCCGTGCAGCGCGGTGCGCACGCGCGCTTCCAGCGCCAGGTTCGCGAGCTTCGCGCGCGAGGCCCCGGTCTCCTGGAACTCGGGGCGGCGCGTGAGGGCGACCACCTGTTCGACACACGACTCGATCGACATGCGCTCGGTGTTGAGCGTGAGGTCGTAGAGCAGCGGATCGCCCCAGCGGACGTTGAAGCGCGCGTGCATCGCGGCGGCGTGCGCGGCGTCGCTCTTCTCGATCTCGCTCCGCAGGAACTCCTCGTCGTCGGTGTCGAGCCGCTCCATCAGCGAGCGGATGCGGAACTCCATGGGCGCACACACGCGCACCGCCGGCACGTGCGGAACCGGGCGCAGCAGCAAGGTCGATCCCCAGCCGCGGATGAGGATGTCGCCGCGCTGCGCGAGCGAGAGGACTTCCTCGGCGGTGAACATCGCGATGTCGGTCTTCGAGGTCGAGAGCTTCTCGAGCATCGACGCCTTCCCCTCGCGCAGCCGCTGCAGCAGGCTCTTCTTGAGGTTCATCTTGTCGGCGACGCGCTCGGCGAGATCGTGGCTGATCGATTCGATGCCGAGCGCGGCGGCGACGCCGGCGGCGACGTCGGATCCGCGCGTGCCGACTTCCTGGGTCATCGCGATGACGGGCATGGTTTCAGTCTTTCCGTGGTCTTGGGTGGACCGTGAGGCCCGTCAGGCGGCCTTGCGCAGCCGCGCGAGCGCGGCGCTCACGAGCGGCCAGACGAGCATGAGGATCCCCAGCGTCATGATGGTGCCGACGAGGCCGTTCGAGAAGAAGATCGCGAGCTCGCCCTGCGAGCCGAGCAGCGCCTGCCGGAACGAGCTCTCGGCGCGGTCGCCGAGCACCAGTGCGAGGACGAGCGGCGCGAGCGGATAGTCGAGCTTCTTGAACACGTAGCCGACGACGCCGAAGACCAGCATCAGCCAGACGTCGAACATGGACGTGTGCACGGTGTAGGCGCCGATCGCGCAGATCACCAGGATGATCGGCGCGATGATCGAGAACGGGATGCGCAGGATCGCAGCGAACAGGGGCACGGTGGTGAGCACCACGATGAGCCCGGCGATGTTGCCGAGATACATGCTCGCGATCAGGCCCCAGACGAAGTCCTTCTGCTCGACGAACAGCATCGGGCCGGGCTGCAGGCCCCAGATGAGCAGCCCGCCGAGGAGCACCGCGGCGGTCGGCGAGCCCGGCACGCCCAGCGTGAGCATCGGCAGCAGGGCGCTCGTGCCTGCGGCATGGGCCGCGGTCTCGGGTGCGACCACGCCCTCAACCTGCCCGGTGCCGAACCGGTCGCCGTCCTTCGAGAAGCGCTTAGCGACGCCGTAGGCCATGAACGAGGCAGGCGTCGCGCCGCCCGGGACGATGCCCATGAAGCAGCCCACCGCCGAACTGCGCAGGCTCGTGAGCCAGTAGCGCGGCAGCTCGCGCCAGGTCTCGATCACCGCCTTGAGGTTGATGCGCGCGTTGGCGCCCTTGAACGCCAGCCCCTCCTCCAGCGTGAGCAGGATCTCGCCGATGCCGAACAGGCCGATGACCGCGATCAGGAAGTCGAATCCCTGGAGGAGTTCCATGAAGCCGAACGTGAGGCGCAGCTGTCCGGTCACCGAGTCGAGGCCGACGGCGGCGAGCGCGAAGCCGATCATCATCGAGGAGATGGTCTTCCAGGCCTGGCCCTTGCTCATGCCGACGAACGCGGCGAAGGTGAGGAAGTACACCGCGAAGTACTCGGGCGGACCGAACTTGAGCGCGAAGCTCGCGACGACGGGCGACAGGAAGGTGATGACCACGACCGCGATCAGCGCGCCGATGAACGAGGACGTGAACGCCGCCGTCAGTGCGTGTCCCGCACGCCCCTTCTGCGCCAGCGGGTAGCCGTCGAACGTGGTCGCGACCGACCAGGGCTCGCCGGGAATGTTGAACAGGATCGACGTGATCGCGCCGCCGAACAGCGCTCCCCAGTAGATGCAGGAGAGCATGATGATCGCGGAGGTCGGCGGCATCGTGAACGTGAGCGGCAGGAGGATCGCCACGCCGTTGGCGCCCCCCAGGCCGGGGAGCACGCCGATCAGCACGCCCAGCACCACGCCCACGAACATCAACATCAGGTTGAAGGGCGTCAGCGCGACCGAGAAGCCGTGCAGGAGCGAGTTGATTTCTTCCACTGGTATTTTTCCTTCCCCGCATCGGGCGGCTCGCGCGGCGGCCGCCTACTCGTTGTTCTCGAAGTCTCTCGTCCGGCCGGTCTGCGCCCTCAGGCGAGGCCGAACGCCGCCTCGATCGGGCCCTTGGGCAGGGGCACCTTGAACCAAACCTCGAACAGCAGGAAGAGGGCGAGATTCACCGCGATCGCCACCGGGACCGCCTTGACCCACGAGTACTTGCCGAGCCAGATCATGAAGAAGGTAATGAAGATCGTGGAGGCCGCGTAGATCCCGGTGAACTCGATCAGGCCGACGAACACGACCGTGGGCACGAAGAGCTTGAGCACCATCGCGAGCTGGGACGTGGTCACGAACGCCTTGCGGCCGCGCGCCGCGTCGAACGCGGCCTTGGCGAAGATGATGACGGCCGAGAGGCACGTCAGCAGACCGATGTAAAAAGGGAAGTAGCCGCCCTGCGGACCGTCGTCGCCCCACTGCGCGCCGATGCGCGCGCTGTCGTACACGACGATGGCGCCGAAGACGAAAATGACGAGCGCCACGACGAGCTCCATCGTCCGGTAGGAAACGGCCGCGCGCTCGTGACGGGAATGTTCGCTCATGGAGTGGATTCCGCTGGGTGCCGGCGCTTTCGCGGCCGGGAAGGAAAGACCGCCGGCGTCGCCGGCGGTCCGTATCGCGATTACTTGCCGGGGGCGAGGAAGCCGGCTTCCTTCATCAGCTGGTAGTGGCGCTGCTCCTCTTTCTGGAGCCACGCCTTGTAGTCGTCGCCGATCAGCGCGGTCTGGTTGAACGCGCCTTTCTCCATGAACTCCTTCCACTCGGGCGTTTCGCGCACCTTCTTGAGAAGGGAAACGTAGTAGTTGCGCTGCTCCTCCGTGACGCTCGGCGCCATGAAGATGCCGCGGAGCATCACGTAGTCGGTATCCACGCCCGCTTCCTTGCAGGTCGGGATGTCGGACCACGCCATCGTCTCGGTCACCTTGCCCTTGTAGACCAGGCGCTGGTCGTCGAACACGCAAAGGGGCTTCAGCTGCCCGGCGCGCCACTGGGACACCGCCTCGATCGGGTTGTTCACCGTCGACTCGACGTGCTTGCCGACGAGCTGCGTCGCCACCTCGCCGCCGCCCTTGTACGGAATGTAGGTGAACTTGGCGCCGGTCTGCTTCTCCAGCGCCACGGTGATGATCTGGTCTTCCTGCTTCGAACCGGTGCCGCCCATCTTGAACTTGCCCGGGCCGGCTTTCTTCGCCGCTTCCACGTAGTCCTTCGCGCTCTTGTACGGCGTGTCGGCCGGCACCCAGAGAATGAACTGGTCGAGGGCCATCATCGACACGGGCGTCAGGTCCTTCCAGTTGAAGGGGATCCCGGTCGCGAGCGGCGTCGTGAACAGGTTCGAGAGCGTGATGATGATCTTGTGCGGGTCGCCCTTCGCGTTCTTCACCTCGAGGAAACCTTCCGCGCCCGCGCCACCGCCCTTGTTGACGACGACCATCGGCTGCTTCATCAGGTTGTTCTTCTTGATGATCGCGTCGATGAGGCGCGCCATCTGGTCGGCGCCGCCGCCGGTGCCCGCCGGGACGATGAACTCGACCGTCTTGGTCGGCTCCCACGCCTGCGCGTCGGCCATCGGCGCGGCGGCGAGCGCCGCTCCCGCGACCAGGGCGACCAGTGCGCCCGTCTTCAGATTGCGAAACATCGTGAGGCTCCTCCTCGGTGTAGGGTCAGTCTGGCCGGGACGGATCCGCGTGTGGATCCGTGGCTGCCACCGGCGATTTGCGCAACCGCCCGCTGCAATCCTCTCAGCGACGCGATTCTGGCGCGAGATTCTCCGCGAATCACTTGACCGCGGTCAACGATTGCCGCGACGCCTGTCGGGCGGCGACATCGTCAGGCAGTGGTCTGTCGGTCGGTCGGCACCGCCGCAAATTCAGCCGGGCTCGCATCGGCACGCGCGGCCGCGACCGAGAAGGCGGCGACCGCAGCGGGACCGGGTGCGCTACCGGTGCACGAGCACGGGGATCTTGGAGTGCGTCAGGACCTTCTGGGTCTCGCTGCCCAGCAGCACCGCGGACACCCCGCGATGCCCGTGCGAGGCCATGTAGATGAGGTCGCACTTGCGCTTCTTGGCGGCCGCGAGGATCGCGTTGGCCGGAAAATCGTCGGTCACGTAGACCGTCTCGCAGGGCACGCCGGCGGCCTTCGCCGCCTCCTCGGCCACGGCCAGGTAATGCGCGGCGGCCCGCTTGATCGCCTTGGCGTGCTTCTCGGGGGTCGTGTAGCCGACGGGCAGGAAATGCTTGTAGACGACCGGCGTCGCGGTGGGCGCGGCGTAGAGCGCCGTGACCCTGGCGCCGACGGCCTTCGCGAGATCGATGCCGCTCAAGATCGCGCGCCGCGAGATGTCGGACCCGTCGGTCGGGATGAGGATGTGTTTGAACATGACGTCCCCTATTTCGCGTAGGGCAGGACCCAGATGAGCATGCCGAGCACAAAGCAGATTCCGCTCGCCAGCAGGGTGAAGGGAATGCTCCAGGCGAGGAACTCCCGCAGCGACACCTTGCGCGACTCCTCCTTCTCCGCGAGCGTCAGCGCCACGTACAGCGCCGGCGCGCCCGCCACCGTCAGGTTGCTGCCGAGCGTGCCCGACCAGAGCAGCATCCAGTACAGCGGCCAGGGCTCGATGCCCGCGTCGGCGAGATCACGGATGGTGTAGAGGAAGGTCAGGATATACGCATCGTGCTCGACCAGGCCGACGATCGGAATGGTCACCCAGTAGAGCACCGTCGCCCCGAGCGCGTAGCTCTGCGCGAACATGGGCTTCATCGCGTCGGCGAGCTTGTCCATGATGTGCGCCTTCTCC
>JALOSW010000019.1 GCA_025458245.1 Burkholderiales bacterium | reverse complement strand
CAGCTCCTGCTGCGCTACATCGAGGCGGTGGTGTACCAGGCGGTGAACGAGAACATCGCGTCCGAGCAGTCGGCGCGGATGGTGGCGATGAAGTCGGCCTCGGACAACGCGGCGAACATCATCGACGAGCTCACCCTCATCTACAACAAGGCCCGCCAGGCCGCGATCACCCAGGAGATCGCGGAGATCGTCGGCGGCGCGGCGGCCGTCTAGCCACGGCGCACGGAATTCACGCTATCAGGAAGAGACCATGAGTGCACAAGCCCAAGGAAACATCGTGCAGGCCATCGGCGCGGTCGTCGACGTGGAGTTCCCGCGCGACAGCATGCCGCGCGTCTACGACGCGCTGAAAGTCGACGACCCGAAGTTCGAGCTGACGCTGGAAGTCGAGCAGCAGCTCGGCGACGGCATCGTTCGCACCATCGCGATGGGCTCCTCCGACGGCATCCGCCGCGGCATGAAGGTCGTCAACACCGGCGCTCCGATCGCGGTGCCCGTCGGCGCCGGCACGCTCGGGCGCATCATGAACGTCCTCGGCCAGCCGATCGACGAAGCGGGCCCGATCAAGAGCGACACGCAGCGCGCGATCCACCAGCCCGCGCCGACGTTCGCGGAGCTCTCGCCCTCGGTCGAGCTGCTCGAGACCGGCATCAAGGTCATCGACCTCATCTGCCCGTTCGCGAAGGGCGGCAAGATCGGCCTCTTCGGCGGCGCCGGGGTCGGCAAGACCGTCAACATGATGGAGCTCATCAACAACATCGCGAAGCAGCACTCGGGTCTCTCGGTGTTCGCCGGGGTCGGCGAGCGCACCCGCGAGGGCAACGACTTCTATCACGAGATGAAGGACTCGAACGTCCTCGACAAGGTGGCGATGGTGTTCGGGCAGATGAACGAGCCTCCGGGCAACCGGCTGCGCGTGGCGCTGACCGGCCTGTCGATGGCCGAGGCGTTCCGCGACGAGGGCCGCGACGTGCTGCTCTTCATCGACAACATCTACCGCTACACGCTCGCGGGCACGGAAGTGTCGGCGCTGCTCGGCCGGATGCCCTCCGCGGTGGGCTATCAGCCGACGCTCGCGGAAGAGATGGGCGTGCTGCAGGAGCGCATCACCTCCACCAAGACCGGCTCGATCACCTCGGTGCAGGCGATCTACGTGCCCGCGGACGACCTGACCGACCCGTCGCCGGCGACCACCTTCGGCCACCTCGACGCGACCGTGGTGCTTTCGCGCGACATCGCGTCGCTCGGCATCTACCCGGCGGTGGACCCGCTCGACTCGACCTCGCGGCAGGTCGACCCGAACGTCATCGGTGACGAGCACTACAACGCCACGCGCCAGGTGCAGGCGGTGCTGCAGCGCTACAAGGAGCTGCGCGACATCATCGCGATTCTCGGCATGGACGAGCTCTCGCCCGAGGACAAGCTGATCGTCGCCCGCGCCCGGAAGATCCAGCGCTTCCTGTCGCAGCCGTTCCACGTGGCCGAGGTGTTCACCGGCTCGCCGGGCAAGTTCGTCCCGCTCAAGGAGACGATCAAGGGCTTCAAGATGATCGTGAACGGCGAAGTCGATCACCTGCCCGAGCAGGCGTTCTACATGGTCGGCCCGATCGAGGAAGCGATCGAGAAGGCGAAGACCCTCCAGTAAGCACGCGGCGCGCGTCGCGGACGGCGGACGGCGGGTCTTTCACCGCGTTCCCCTCCGCGATCCGCGACTCAAGGTTCGGAAGGCCCCATGGCACACACCATCCACGTCGACGTCGTCAGCGGCGAAGAGTCGATCTTCTCGGGCGAGGCGGAGTTCGTCGCCCTGCCCGGCACCGAGGGCGAGCTCGGCATCTATCCGCAGCACACGCCGCTGATCACCCAGATCCGTCCGGGTGCGGTGCGCATCAAGCAGACGGGACAGGCGGACGAGACGCTGGTCTTCGTGCAGGGCGGCTTCCTCGAGGTCCAGCCGCATGTCGTCACCGTGCTCGCCGACACCGCGATCCGCGCCCACGACCTCGACGAGGCCAAGGCGGTGGAGGCGAAGCAGCGCGCCGAAGAGACGATCCGCAACCGCACCGGCAAGGAAGAGATCGCCAAGGCAGAAGGCGAGCTCGCCGCGGCGCTCGCACAGCTTCAGGCGATCCAGAAGCTGCGCCGCAAGAAGTAGGCGTCCACCGCGCGCGAGGGAGAGGCGGCCAGAGGCCGCCTTTTTTCATGGCGTCGCGCGAGCCGTGACGACGTAGCGCTGTGTGCCGCCCGCGCGGACGGCGTCGAACGGATAGCAGGTGACGAGCGTGAGCCGCGTGGGGCCCGCGTCGTCGAGCACCCAGGTCTCCCGCTTGTCGAGCACCTGCGTCCAATCGACCCGATAGCGCCGCCTCGTGCCGTCGCGGCGCTCGATCACGATCTCCTCGCCCGGCGCGACGTCGCGCAGGAACGCGAGATGCGTGTCGCGATGCCCGCCGATCGCGCTGTTGCCGGTCTCGCCCGGCAGCGCGGTGCCGAACACATGCCCCGGCCCGAACGCGATCGTGCGGCCGTTCGCGCCGGCGAGCACGAACAGATCGACGCGTCGGGCCGGCACGGAGAGACGCGCGACCGGCCAGGTATCGGCCCACGGCCAGGGCTTTGCCTCTCTCTCCCCGGCGACGGTGCGCTCCCACGCATGGCGCAGCAGCACTTGCGCTACGTGGGCTTTGACGTGGATGTAGGCGCCTTGGCCGAGCTGCCAGAGTCCGGCAACGACGAGCGCCGCGACGAGGACACCGAGGCCGATTCGGGCGAGCCGGCGCGCGATGCGACCGCGATGGCCGAGTGCCCCTTGCGGAGGCGGGAACGCGCACTCCACGCCCAAAGCCACATCCGAATACGAAACGATTGCATGACGCATCTTGTCTCCGTGAGCAGGCTGTCGAAAGACGGGGGATCGATCCCGCGAATCCCCCGTTGCGGTGCTTGCCTCATCCCGGTTTCGCGTTCGACTATCCTCGCGAGGGTCGCGAGCCTGGCGAAGGAAAGCCGATTCTCGAAAGATTGGTGAGAGTCGATTCGCGACGCCTTGGGGCCTTCGGGGGGCGCGAACTGCGGTGCGTCCACCGCGCCCCCGCCTTCCGTCGCGGTTTCCGGGACTACCTCGGCACGCTCCGGCGCGCCGCGTACGCCATCGCTGCCAGCGAAAGGAGCAACAGGCCGGCCAGCGCGTCGAGGCGTGCGTCGGTCGCACCCTGGGGCAGTTCGCCGAACACTGCGTCGTAGCTCCAGCCCTCCGGCAGATTGATGGCCACCGCTGCCTGCTTGAGCGCGGCATCCGCGAGTCGCGCGTGCCGCTGCTCGACCGCGACGAAGCTCGTGTAGCGCGTCACGAGACGGTGCGCCGTGGCGAGCTCGATCACGTGGGCGCGCACATCGGTCTCGGCTGCGCCTTCGCGCCGCGAATCCATCAGCGCAGCGACTTTCTCGCGGGCCCACAGCACGCCCATGCCCTCGCCCTCGCTTGCTCGGCTCATCGGCAGATGCATTCGCCAGGGCGCATCACCGAGCATGCCCGACACGACCAGCTCGCCTTCGGTGCGATCCAGCGCCGCGGTGACCACGATCGGCTCGCCGAGATAGAGGTCCGGCACGCGCCTGGGCCATGTCTCCACCGACTCGCCCCCCGGCCAATCCACGCGGACGTTCTTCAGCACTGGCGACTCGAGCTTTGCAAAAAGCCCGGCCATGCGCTCCTTCACTTCCTCGACTTTGCCGATGTAAGTGAAGGTGCCGCGCCCGGTCTGCGCTGCCTTGGTCATGAAGTGGCTGTTCGGAGCCGAGCCGATGCCGACCGTGAAGAGCCGCGAGTCGCCCAGCCGCTCGGCGATCAGCTTGAAGAGCGAGTCTTCGTTGCCGACCGCGCCGTCGGTCAGGAACACCACCTGCCGGACGCGGTCCGGACTCTCGCGGCTGTTCAGCGCGAGGCCGAGCGCCGCCGCCATCTCGGTGCCGCCCTGCGCGCGCAGGCCTCGCACCCATCGCACCGCTCGCTCGCGGTTCTCGGCGGTGGCAGGACGCGCATCGGCGAACATCGGCCGCGCATACGAGTTGAATTCGACGACGTTGAACCGATCCGCGGGATCGAGGCGGCGCACCGCGAGCTCGAGCGCCTCTTTCGCCTGCGTGATCGACGCGCCGTGCATCGAGCCCGACGTATCGATCACGAAAATCACTTCGCGAGGCAGGCGCGGCGCCGCGCCGGCGAGCGTCGGGGGCACGAGCATCAGCAGGGCATAGTCGCGGCCGCCGCGCTTCTCCGTGAACAGCGCAACCCTGGGTGCCCGATCGGGCGCGACCGACCAGCCGAGCTCGAAGTCGCGCGTCGCGAAGGTCTCGTCCTTCAAGACGATTTCGCGCCGACCGCCGTCGCCCTGGCGCACGTCGATCGCGTGATACGCGCTCGCAACGGTCGCGAGCGGCACGCCGGCATCGAGGACGACGCGGATGCTCAGCGGGTTGACGGGCCGCGCGCCTTCGGCAGGACGAAGGACCGGGGGCGTGATGCGCGGCGCATCCGGCACCTCATCGGTCGGCGGCGCCCACCCCGTGGCAAGCGGCGCGGCCGTCGGCGAGCCGGGGATGTATCGCGGGCCAGCCACCGTCGGAACGCGCAGGCTATACCGCCCGGCGTCGTAACGCAGCGTCTGCTGGTACTCGAGTTCGACCGTGATCTCCTCGCGCGGCCCGATGTTGGCGACGCTCGCCGTGAAGAGATTAGGCCGCTCCTCCTGAAGCAGCGCGGCGCGCCGGCCGCTCGCCCTCGCCTGCTCGTACGCCGCCGTGGCCGCCTGCCGCTCGCGGATCTCGCCCTCGATGACGCGCTCGCCGATGCGGATGCGCAGCCGGTCCACCGCGGCGTTCTCGGGCAGGGGGAAGACATAAACTCCCTCGTACCAGTCGGCGCTCGGGTTGCGAAAAACCTGACGCACGCGCGCACGCGCCACCATGCCCGAAACGCGCACGTCCACGTCGGTCGCAACGAGCGGCACGGCGATCGTCTCGCCGGGCGCCGACTCGAGCAGCAGCGTGCCGGTCTGCGCGTCCGTCGCCTTCATCGGCATGCCTGCCGCGGCGGCCTCCCCCGCGAGCAGCGCGAGCAGCAGCGATGCCCCCACTGCGGCCATCGCCGCCGCGGCGAGAAAGAGCAGAAACCGTGCAACGGCGTCGGCTGCGCGGCGCTGCGCGCGCGTCGGCCGGAACGTGATCAGCATGGACGATCCCCTCCAGGATGTTGGTCACGGGCCGGTACCTCATGCCCGTGATGCCATGAGAACAGGGGATCGTGGCGGCGCCGCGCAGCAACGCTGGCATGACGGCGCGCGATCGTGGCGAGATTCGGGCTACCCCGGGGGCCGGGGGGACCGCGTTGCTATAATCGTCGCGTCCCCTTCGGCTTCACGCCTCTTGCCCTTCTCCCCCTACAGCGGCGGCCGGTCCGACGCCGTGTCGCACGTTCCGGTGCGCGCCCGTGCTTAAGGACGCATACACGCGCTTCTTCGCCGAGAACGGCGACGCGCTGCACGTCACCGCACACAGCCACCATCCGTGGCCCGACGTGACCCGCGAAGCGCATCTGCAGTACTGGGCCGACTCGGCGCGCCTCACCAACGAGAAGTGGGAGAAGATCTTCGGCGAAGTCGTGCCCGAAGCGCAGGGCCACGTCGCGAACTGGATCGGGTGGCCTGCGCCGGCCCGGATCGCATTCGCGCCGAACACGCACGAGTTCGTCGCCCGGCTCTACTCCTGCCTGGATTGGTCGCGTCCCGTCCGGGTGCTCACCACGGCGAGCGAGTTCCACAGCTTCGCCCGGCAGACCCGGCGCCTCGAAGAGACAGGACGGGTGCTCGTGTCGCGAATTCCGGCAGAGCCCTACGAAACTTTCGCCGACCGCTTCCGCGACGCGCTCACGTTGGGCTACGACCTCGTGTTCGTCTCGCACGTGTTCTACGACTCGGGGTTCCTGGTCGACGACCTCGAGAATCTGATCACCGACACGCCCGACCACACGCTCATCGTCGTCGACGGCTATCACGCCGTGGGGGCGGTGCCGGTCGACGTGTCGCGGCTCGCCAATCGCATCTTCTATCTCGGCGGCGGCTACAAGTATCTCCAGGCCGGCGAAGGCGCGTGCTTCCTGGCGCTGCCTCCGCACGCCGACGTTCTGCGTCCGGTGTTCACGGGCTGGTACGCGAACTTCCGCGGGCTGGCAGGCGACGAGGAACACGAGATCCCCTACGGCCCGGACGCGATGCGCTTCTGGGGCGCAACGTTCGACGCCTCGGCGCTCTACCGGTTGAACGCCGTGATGCGTCTCTACGCCGAGCGCGGCGTCGACGGCTTCGCGATCCGCGACCACGTGGTCGCTCTGATGGAGCGTTTCCTGGAGAAGCTCGATGCCCTGCAGCCCGAGTTGATGCGCGTGGGGACGATGGTGCCGCCGATCGGCGTGCCGCGCGGAAACTTCGTCGCGTTCGAGCCGGAGCGCGCCACCGAAGTGGAGTGGCGCCTGCTCGCGCGCCGCATCCTCGTCGACCGGCGCGGCAACCGCGTGCGCTTCGGCTTCGGCGTGTACCACGATGCCGATTTCGTCGATCGGCTTCTGGAGCGGATGGCCGAAGCGCTCGGCGTGTAGTGGCGGATCGCCGCGTCAGCGCCGGTTGAACCCCTCGGCCCAACTTGCCCGGCGTCGGCTCAAATGAAAACGGCCCCTCTCGGGGCCGTTCGTCCGCGGAAAGACCAGAGGCTTAGCCGAGCTTCCGGCGACGCATCAGTCCGAGCGCCGCGAGCGCGAGGCCGCCGAGCGCCAGGCTGCCCGGCTCGGGAACCGAGATCGGCTGGGCCGTGATCGCGAAGCCAAACTGCACCGTCGTGTCCTGGCCTTCCACGGTCGTGAAACCGACGCAACCGGCGTTCGCACCGGCTGCTGCGCACTCGGCCGCGGTGAGCGGCAGGAAGCTGCCGAGACCTTGGCCGGCGAGCGGGAACGTGCTGACGAAATAGGTCACGCCGTCGAACACGAAGCTCTGGTTGAATGCCTGCGACGGGTTGAGCGCGAAGATGTCGTTGCACGGATTGCCCGTGGGGCTGGGCGCCGTGCAAGGCGTCGCGTTCGGCGTCTCCGCGAAGAAGACCGTGAAGGTCAGTGTCGACGGACCCTGCTGCCCGGGGGTCGGTGGCGTGTTCGGGGTCAGCGTCAGCGTGGAGTTGATTTGCGTGGAAGTCAGCGTTTCGAACGCCCCCGAGATCGGGTTGTTGTGATGCGTGATCCAGGCGCCCAGGCCAATCCCGGGGATGGATACCGCGCCAGTCGTGACTTGCCCGGTCTGCGGATTGACGGTGGTGTCGTTGGTGCCCGGACCGACATCCGAGATGGTGATGCCGCTGCGATTGGTATCGACGTTGCCCGTGTTCACGAAGACATTCCCGCCGGTGGCGCCCCACGATACCTGTCGAGCAGTCTCGATCTGGGTGCCGCCCGTCCCGTTTGCGCCGAACACGTTGGTGCCGTTGAACTGAGTGGTGACCGAGTAATCCCAGAGGGTTACCAGCGCCGCCGAGGCGGTTGTGGCTGCGACTGCCGCAGCGGCGGCGATCGCGAACTGGGCAATACGGATTTTTCCGAGTCTCATCATTACCTCCTAGAACAGCGCCGGTCTGCTGGATGCCACCCGGCGATTTAGCAAGCCCTGCTCAAGCTCAAGCAACGCCCGCGCCAGAATAAAAAACTCAATTAGAGCAATATGTTGTGACGCTGACCCGGTGGAGATCCTGCGCGGTTGTAAAATCGTTCGACATTCGCAGCGCCGCCGTGCCGTTGAGCCATGTCGCGGGACACCCGTCGCGGCTGTTCCACCCACATTCCGCGGCGAACCATCCATGGGCCTTCCCGCGCGGTTCCTGTTCAGGCTGGCGCTGCCCGAGACCGAATCGGACCATCGCCAGGGGTCTCGACGCGCGAGGGTCGCCGCGCGACCGGCTGTGCCGTGTAAAGTCGGGGCCCGCGAGCGTCCTGCCGGCGATGGAGTTCGTGTGCCGCGTGAGTAGGCCATTGAGAATCGGCCTCTCGGTGCGCGATTCGGGATCATCGCGAGCGGCCCTTAGAGAAGCCGATATTCGACCGGCGCGGGGATAGGGAGTCGGGTGGATTCGATCCCCGGTTCTTCAGAACCCGGTTGGCGCTGAAACCAACAAGACAAGCGCGAGTGCAATGAACCCATCGACTGAAGCCATGTACGACATCGCCGTCATCGGCGGCGGCATCAACGGCGCTGGCATCGCGCGCGACGCGGCGGGGCGCGGGCTCAAGACGCTGCTCGTCGAGCAAAACGACCTTGGCTGGGCCACGTCCTCGCGCAGCACCCACCTGATCCACGGCGGCCTGCGCTATCTCGAGTATTACGAGTTTCGCCTCGTCGCCGAGGCGCTCTCCGAGCGCGAGGTCGTGCTGAGGCTCGCGCCGCATCTCTGCTGGCCGATGACCTTCATCCTGCCGCACGAGAAGCACCTGCGCCCGGCGTGGATGATTCGCGCCGGTCTGCTGATGTACGACAACCTCGGTCGCGGATTCTTCGCCCTGACCGGCGGACATTCTCACTTCCCAAAGTCTCGCGGCGTCGCGCTCGAGCCCGACGGCTTCGGCGCGGGCCTGAAGCCGGAGTTCAAGCGCGGCTTCGCGTATTCCGACGGCTGGGTCGACGATGCCCGGCTCGTGGTCGTCAACGCGCGCTCGGCGGCCGACAAGGGCGCGACGGTGCTCACGCGCACTCGCGCCGTCGAATCTCGGCGCAGCGCCGAGGCCTGGACGCTCACGCTGCGCGACGAGACCACGGGTACGCGGCGCGACGTCCGCGCGCGCGCGGTCGTGAACGCGGGCGGACCGTGGGTGAAGGCGCTTCTCGAAGGCGCGCTGCACGTCCAGACGCCCACGCGCGTGCGTCTCGTGAAGGGGAGCCACATCATCGTGCCGCGCATCCACGACGGCGCCCACGCACTGCTCCTGCAGAACCCGGACATGCGGGTCATTTTCATGATCCCGTACGAGCACGACTTCACCATGATCGGCACTACCGAGCTGATGCTCGACGATCCCGAGATCGTGCCGGAGATCAGCGCGGACGAAATCGAGTACCTCTGCCAGGCGTCGAGCCGGTACACGAAACGGGCGATCACGAAAGACCAGGTCAGACACACGTTCGCAGGCGTGCGCCCGCTGTTCGACGACGGGCGGGGCGACGTCTCCTCGGTGACGCGCGATTACCGCTTCGAACTCGACGAGAAGGGCGCGCCCCTCCTGTCGGTCTTCGGCGGAAAGATCACCACCTATCGCAAGCTCGGCGAGACCGCGCTCGAGCGGCTGGCGAAGTTCCTCCCGCCGATGTCTGCGCCGTGGACCGACAAGGAGCCGCTCTCGGGCGGCGACTTCGGCGGCGCGAGTTTCGCGGAGTTCCTCGCCGCCTACCGCGAGCGCTACCCGAAGCTCGATCCCGAGTGGATGGAGCGCTTCCTGCGGCGACACGGCTCGAACGGTGCCGGGATCCTCGGCGACGCGAAGACGGAAGCGGATCTCGGCGAGCGTTTCGGCGGGGGCCTGTACGAGCGCGAGCTGCGGTTCCTGACCGAGCGCGAGTGGGCGCGCACCGCCGAGGACGTGCTCGAGCGGCGCACCAAGTGCGGCCTCTTCATGACCGAGGCGGAGCGGCGCCGGGTCGCCGAAGCGCTGGGTGGCTGACGCCCTGCGTCCGCTTGCCGCACTGCCTGCCGCCGCGCTCGGCGCCGTGCGCGGCGTGTTCGCGGACATCGACGACACGCTCACGACCGACGGCAGGCTCACGGCAGACGCCTACGTCGCGATGGAGCGGTTGCACGCGTCGGGACTGATGGTCGTGCCGATCACCGGACGCCCCGCGGGCTGGTGCGATCACATCGCGCGCATGTGGCCGGTGGACGCGGTGGTCGGGGAGAACGGCGCGTTCTGGTTCGCGCACGACGATGCCGGGCACAAGCTCGTGAAGCGTTTTCTCGACGACGAAGCGATCCGCGCGGCCAACCGCGCGAGACTCGTCGCCGTGCGGGACCGCATTCTCGCCGAGGTGCCCGGGACGGCGCTCGCCTCCGACCAGCTCTACCGCGAAGCGGATCTCGCGATCGACTTCTGCGAAGACGTCCCGAGGCTGCCGGAGCCCGCGATCGACCGCATCGTCGCGATCATGCGCGAAGCGGGAATGACTGCGAAGATCTCGTCGATCCACGTCAACGGGTGGTTCGGGCAGTACGACAAGCTCGGCATGACGCGCACGCTCATGCGGGAGCGGTTCGCGATCGACCTCGACGCGCGCCGGAGCGACTTCGTCTTCGCGGGCGATTCGCCGAACGACGCGCCGATGTTCCGCTACTTCCCGCTTTCGGTCGGTGTCGCCAACGTGCGCGCGTTCGCTGCGCGCCTCGAGCATCCGCCCGCGTTCGTGACCGAAGCGGCGAGCGGCGCCGGCTTCGTCGAGCTGGCCGAGCGGCTCCTCTCCGCACGCGGCGGCATCCGCTCGGGCCGTGACCAGTAGCGGGACGCGCACCGAGCGCATGGCCTGATGGAGTGGTGGCTCGCGTACCTCGGCGTCGGCGCGATCGTCGGCGTCCTTGCCGGCATGCTCGGCATCGGCGGCGGCGCGCTGATGGTGCCGCTCGTCGCGCAACTGCTGCTCGCCCAGGGCATCCCGAAGGACCAGGTTCTGCATCTCGCCGTGGGCACGTCGATGGCGACGATCCTCTTCACGTCGCTGTCGAGCGTGCGGGCGCACGCGAAGCGCGGCGCAGTGCGCTGGGACGTGGTGAAGCGCATCACGCCCGGCATCCTGGCCGGCGGACTCGCCGGGTCGTTCTTCGCCTCGATGATCTCGACGAGATCGCTGGCGCTCTTCTTCGCCGTGCTGGTCGCCGGGCTGGCGTTCAACATGATGCTGGACCGCAAGCCGACGCCCTCGCGGCAGCTGCCCGGACCAGGCGGGATGTTCGCCGCGGGCAGCGCGATCGGCGCCCTTTCGGCGCTCGCCGCCATCGGCGGTGCCGCGATGACCGTGCCGTTCATGGTCATGTCGAACGTGCCGGCCCTGCAGGCGGTGGGCACGGCCGCGGCGATCGGATTCCCGATCGCCGCGGCAGGAACGGTCGGATACGTCGCGACCGGTCTCGCCGAGGGGGGCCTCCCTTCTGCGGCACTCGGCTACGTCTATCTCCCCGCGCTTGCCGGCATCTCGGTCGCGAGCATGCTCACCGCGCCGCTCGGCGCGCGTCTCGCGCATGCACTGCCGACGAAGCGCCTGAAGCAGTTCTTCGCGCTGTTCCTGCTGTTCCTCGCCGCCCGGCTCGCCTGGAAGATGTGGAGCTGACGCGACGGACGGAGCGGCCGCACCCGCGGCGTAGAATAGCCTCCGCCATGCTCGAGACGACGTCGACGGATACCCGCACGCCGCGCGCGTACGCTGCGGGCGGCACCCCGCCGCCGCCGTTCACGCGTGCCGACGTGGAGCGCGCCGAGAAGCGGCTCATCCGTCGCGGCCGATGGCCCAAGGCCGAGCTCTGGCGCGTCCAGATCTCGGGCGACGAGTGGGTGGTGAAGGATTTCCGTCCGCGCGACCTCGTCACGCGCAACACCATCGGCCTCTGGCTGCTCGGCCGCGAGTGGCGCGCACTGTCACGCGTGGCCGGCGTTCCCGGAACGCCGCCCGATGCGTTCCGGATCGACCGCCATGCGCTCGCCTACCGCTTCATCACCGGCCGACCGCTCGCAAAGGTGCCGTTCCGCGAGCAGCCCAAGGAGTATTTCGAGAAGCTGGAAGGGCTTCTCGACGCGGTGCACGCGCGCGGCGTCGTGCATCTCGACAACCGTAACTGCAACAACATCCTCATGACCGACCGCGGCGAACCGGCGCTGGTCGATTTCGAATCGAATATCGCGACCGCCCACCTGCCGCACGGCGTCGGCGACTGGCTGCGCTCGTTCGACCGGGCGGGCGTGTACAAGCACTGGGCGCGCGCGAACCGCGGCTCGATGGGCGCGGAGCGCGAGGCGGCGCTCGACCGGATGAATCGCTGGCGCAAGGTGTGGGTGCTGCGCGGCATCTGGTTCGTGCCGCGGGAGCTGAAGAAGGCATGGCGCCGGCTGCGCGGCAAGCCCGCGAAGTGACTACCGGAGACTTCTCTTGATCGACAGCATCAATCGCCTCTTCAACCATCCGGGGCTGCGCTCGCTTGCGGTCAAGCTTCGCATCCCGATCATCGTCGCCGCCGGAATCGCGGTCATCCGCTACGCCGATCCGCGCTGGCTCTGGGCCGGCTTCATCGTCTCCATGCTGGGAGAGTTCATCCAGCTCTGGAGCTTCGCGTCGCTCAACAAGAATGTCGATCTGGCGGCGCAGGGGCCCTACGCGATGGTGCGCAACCCGATGTACCTCGGGCGGTTCTTCATTCTCCTCGGCGTGCTCGCGCTGCTCGGCAACGTGTGGCTCCTCGCCGCGTACACGGTGGGGTACTGGTTCTACATGTCGACGCGAGTGGGCCGCGAAGAGCGGCGGCTGAAGCAGGTGCTCGGTGCGCCCTACGAGGCGTACTGCGCCGAAGTGTCGCGATTCGTCCCGGGCGCGCCCTACCGCGGGAACAAGGTGCTCTTCTGGGACTGGAAGCTCTTCGGCCAGAACAACGGGCACCTGAACTTCATCGGCACGGCGGTGTTCTGGGCCGCCGCGATCATCTGGGTCTTGTCGCGGGGCTGAACCCGCAAGAAGAATTCACCACGAAGGCACGAAGGACAAGAAGGGCCACGGCGACCGCGTTCGCCCAGGCTACTCGGCGCGTCGTCGCGAAGTCCCGCCGATCGGGCCGGCGCGCTACCCCGCAGGATTCGGCAGCGCCGAGACGCCGAAGAGCCAGCGATGGCCGTGGAAGAGCGCGAGGTAGAGGAACAGCGCCGCCACCGGACGTACCCAGCCGATTCCGCCCCAGTCGATCGAGCGCCCGCGCAGGGCGGCGCCGAACGGAACGAGAGACGTGTCGGCCGCGTATTTCTGCCAGGCTGCGCCCGAGCGCACCGCGCGCTTGTGGTCGATGGCGAGCATGCCGCCGAACGACAGGATCGCCATTGCGCCGAACAGGACGAGCGACGGCACGTCGCCGTTCGGCGCGAGATGCGCCAGCGCCCAGAGGCCGGTGCCCCACAGGAACGGATGGCGCGTGACGGTGAAGATGCCGCGCGGCGCGAGGCCCTGCGCGAGCGCCTTGTCGCCGCCGACGGCGGTGGCGCTCTTCGTCGTCAGGCCGAGCACGACGAGGATCAGCGCGAAGGGCATCACGACCGCGGGAATCCAGCGACCCGGAATCCCCAGGTTCCAGAGCAGGAACGGCGGCGCGTCGCGATAGCCGTAGATCGCGAGCGCGAGCGACACCGCTGCGACCAGCGAGTAGACGGCGCTGAAGCCCGCTTCGCCCACGCTGCCGGCGAGCTTCGCGCGGAGCGGCGGCCACGAAAGCAGGAAATGCCCGCCGACGAAGCCGAGCATGCCGAGAACGAGCCAACTCATGTCGGATCTCCTGGAAAGGCTTCACCGCAAAAGCGCAAAGGACGCAAAGGTACGCCAACGAGAAGGTCGGGTGCGGGTGGGCATCGGCGAGCTCAGCATCGCGGCCGGCGTCTGCATCGGTTTCCGCTTACGTGTTTCCGGGCTCTCTTTGTGCGCCTTTGCGTCCTGTGCGCTTTCGCGGTAAGGATTCTACGGAACGCCCCTGGAGCATTCGCTCGCGCAGCACGTTCTTTTGCCCGATCGAGCAAGGGGACACGCCCCCCTTGCAGATCCCCCGAATCACGGAACGCGCTGCGCCACCTGCTCGCGCAGCACGTTCTTTCGCACTTTGCCCATCGCGTTTCGCGGCAGCTCCGCCACGAACACGACGCGCTTCGGCACCTTGTAGTTCGCGATCTGCGATTTCACGTGCGCGATCACGGCAGCTTCGTCGATGGTCGCGCCCTGCGTTTTCACCACGATCGCCGCGACGGCCTCGCCGAAATCGGGATGCGGCACGCCCACGACGGCCGACTCGGCGACGCCGGGCAGCGCGTCGATCACGAGTTCGATCTCCTTCGGGTAGACGTTGTACCCGCCGGAGATGATGAGGTCCTTCGCCCGGCCGACGATGGAAAGATACCCGTCCGCGCTCCACTGGCCGACATCGCCGGTCTTGAACCAGCCGTCTGCGGTGAACTCCTCCCGCGTTTTCTCGGGCATGCGCCAGTAGCCGGCGAACACGTTCGCCCCCCGTATCTCGATGCCGCCCGCCTCGCCGGGGCCGCATTCGCGCTCCCCGTCCCGCACGCGCACCGACACGCCCGGTAGCGGAAATCCGACCGTGCCGCCGCGCCGCTCGCCCTCGTACGGATTGGAAGTGATCATGCCGGCCTCCGACATCCCGTAGCGCTCGAGGATGGTGTGGCCGGTGCGCGACTGGAACTCGGCAAACGTGTCGAGGAGCAGCGGCGCGGACCCGGAGACGAAAAGCCGCATATGCGCGACGAGCCGGCGATCGAAGCCGGGCTCCGCGAGCAGGCGCACGTAGAACGTCGGCACGCCCATCATCGCGCTCGCGCGCGGCAATGCGGCGAGCGCCGCCCTCGCGTCGAACTTCGCGTGAAAGAGAAGCTTCGCGCCCGCGAGGAGAATCGGATGCACGGCCACGAACAGCCCGTGCACGTGGAAGATCGGCAGCATGTGCAGCAGCACGTCGCGCTCGGTAAAGCGCCAGTAGTCGCGCAGCACCTCGCCGTTGGACGCGATGTTGCCGTGGGTCACCATCGCGCCCTTCGAGCGGCCAGTGGTGCCCGAGGTGTAGATGATGACCGCGAGGTCGGCGTCGCTGGTCGCGACCGTCTCGAACCGGTCGGGAGCCGCCGCGACCGCCTCGGCGAGCGAGCCGCCACCGCGCTCGTCGAGCGTGTAGAGCTTCGGATCGCCCGACTCGTGGGCCAGCGCCGCGAACGTCTCGAGCATCTCGGGCCGGCACACGACGACCCGCGGCTCGGCGTCCTTCAGGAAGTAGCCGAGCTCGCCCCGCTGGTAAGCGGTGTTGAGGGGCAGATACGCCAACCCGGCCCGCAGTGCGCCGAGATAGAGAAACAGCGCCGCGGGCGACTTCTCCACCTGCGCGGCGACGCGATCGCCCTTAGCCAGCCCGAGGTTCGTGAGCAAGCTCGCGACGCGCGCCGTCTCGCGGTCGAGATCCGCGTAGGTGTAGCAGCGTCCCGACTCGGTCTCGAGGAAGACCGCTTCGCGGCGTGCCGCGAGGTCGCGCGTGAAAAAGGCGTAAGCGTTCATGGACGGGGCGAGCGGGCGATGGGCCGCGTCCGGCGCCGCGGCGTAAAATGGTGACCGAATCGTAGCAGGCGCCGGCAGACTCCCGCACCTTCTGCCGCCACCCGATGCTGCGCCCCGTTTCGCGCCTCACCAATCTGGAAGACTGACCCGATGGCGTCCCTGTCGACCGCTCGCTTGCTCGCCGTCGCCCTCTTGCTCGCCGTCGCCGGATGCGCGGAGACCGGGCTCTACACCACCGACACGTCCCGGGAAAAGGCGCTCGCGAAGGAAACCGCAGCCAACCTCGCGAAAGGCGAGCTCGTCGAGCTGAAAACCGACATGAAGATCCGCACCATCGGGCGCGAGAGCTTCGTCGGCGTCCTCGCCGAGGCGAAGAGCCCGGCCGGCGCGGTCGTCATCCTCAACGATCGGGAAATGGGGCCCGACGGCGGCTTCGTGGGGCGGCTCCGCGTCCTGCTCGTCGATCGCGGCTACACGACCCTCTCGATCCAGCAGCCGCTGCTCGGCCCGAACACGCCGGCCAAGGAATACGAGTTCCTGTTCGAGGATGCCGGGGACCGGATCGGCGTCGCGACGAAGTACCTTCAGTCGAAGGGCTATTCCCGGATCGCGCTGGTCGGCTACGGCATGGGCGCGAGGATGGCCGAGTTCTACGTGAACAACGTGGGCGAGAACCCGATGTTCGCCTGGGTTCCGGTCTCGATCTCGAACGGCGAGTTCGCGCGCTCGAGCGGGCTGCGCATCCCGACGCTCGATATCTACGCCGAGAGCGACAGCGGCGATGTCCTGAAGGGCGCGCCGATCCGCTCGGCGCTGGTCCGGACCGCGCCGAAGTCGCGCCAGATTCGCGTCGCCGGAGCGAGCGCTTCCTACGCCGGGAAGGAGCGCGAGGTGGCGAACGACATCGCGCGTTTCCTCGACGGCGCGACCAAGTAGCGATGCTGCCACCCGGCGACTTCGGGCTCGTCGTCCGAGCACTTGCCTTCGCTGCGGCGAAGCATCGCGACCAGCGGCGCAAGGATCCGGCCGCATCGCCCTACATCAACCATCCCATCGCGCTGGCCGACGTGCTGGTGAACGAGGCCGGCATCACCGACCCGGAGGTGATCGCGGCCGCGCTCCTGCACGACACGATCGAGGACACCAAGACGACGTCCGCGGAGCTCGAGGCGGCGTTCGGTGAGCGCGTGCGCCGCATCGTCGAGGAAGTCACCGACGACAAGGATCTCCCCAAGGAGGAGCGCAAGCGGCGGCAGATCGAGCACGCGCACGCGCTCTCCCCCGCCGCACGTCTGGTTAAGCTCGCCGACAAGATCACCAACCTGCGCGACGTCGCGAACGATCCTCCGCACAGCTGGTCGCTCGACCGCCGGCGGGAGTATTTCGAATGGGCGAAGCGCGTGATCGACGGGCTGCGCGGCGCCAACCCGGCGCTCGAGGCGATCTTCGACCGCGCGTACGCCGCCAAGCCCTGAACCTGCGGATCGCCTCGGCCGCATGCCGAGCGCTCACATGGATCAACGAACTCCGACCGGCAACCGACCATGATCGAACGCGACCTGTATTCCGAAGACCACGAGCTTTTTCGCGACTCGTTCCGCCGATTCCTCGCGGAGGAAGTCCGGCCGCACTACGACGCCTGGGAGGACCAGGGCTACGTCGACCGCGACGTGTGGCGCAAAGCGGGCGCACTCGGTTTCCTCTGCCCGACCATGCCCGAGCAGTTCGGCGGCGCGGGTGTCGATCGGCTGTACAGCGCCGTGATCTTCGAGGAGATCGGTCGCACCGGCTTCACGGGGCTCGGGTTCGGACTGCACTCGGACATCGTCGCCCCATACCTCCTTGCCTACGGCAACGACCACGTCAAGGCGCATTACCTGCCAGCCATGGCGCGCGGCGACATGATCGGCGCGATCGCCATGAGCGAGCCCGCCGCCGGGTCCGACCTGCAGGGCATCCGCACCACGGCCGTGCGCGAGGGCGACGCGTGGGTGCTCTCCGGCTCGAAGACGTTCATCACGAACGGCTGGCATTGCGACCTCGTGATCGTGGTGGCGAAGACCGATCCGAAGCTCGGCGCGAAGGGCATCAGCCTCTTCGTCGTTGACGCGGGCATGGCCGGCTTCACCAAGGGCAAGCGGCTCAAGAAAGCGGGCCTCAAGGCGCAGGACACGGCGGAGCTCTTCTTCGACAACGTGCGCGTCCCGGAGCGGAACCTCCTCGGGCGTCCCGGCGAAGGATTCATCTATCTCATGCAGGAGCTCGCATGGGAGCGGATGCAGATCGCGATTCTCGCGGTGGCGGTGTGCGAGGCGGCGCTCGAGTGGACGATCGAGTACACGCGCCAGCGCAAGGCCTTCGGCACCGAGATCATCGGATTCCAGAACACGCGGTTCACGCTGGCGGAGCTCAAGACCGAGGTGCAGATCGCGCGCGTGTTCGTGGACCGGTGCATGGCGCTGCTCCTCGCGGGCAAGCTCGACGCCGCAACCGCCGCGATGGCGAAATACTCGACCACCGAGCTGCAGGGCAAGGTCACCGACGCCTGCGTGCAGCTGCACGGCGGCTATGGCTACATGTGGGAGTACCCCATCACCCGGGCCTGGGCCGATGCGCGCGTGCAGCGCATCTACGGGGGCACCAACGAAATCATGAAAGAGATCATCGCGCGGACTCTGTAGCGCGACCGGGGAGAGACGCGCAATGACCATTACCGGCTACACCGTCGCCACCATCGGCGATTTCGTCGGCAAGGAACTCGGGGTGTCGGAGTGGCTGGTCGTCGACCAGCGCCGCATCGACGAGTTCGCCGACTGCACCGGCGACCGCAACTGGATCCACGTCGACGTCGAGCGGGCGAAGCGCGAGAGTCCGTTCGGCGGCCCGATCGCCCACGGGTATCTTTCCCTTTCGCTGCTCGCCGCGCTCGCGATGGAGATCGGCGCGATCCCGCCCGATGCCGCCACCGCCATCAATTACGGCATCGAAAAGGCGCGCTTCATGGCCCCGGTGAAATCGGGCGCGCGCGTCCGCAGCCGGCTCGCGCTGGCAGCCGCCGAGCCGCAGAAAGGCGGGATGATCCTGCTGCGGCTCCGTAATACGCTCGAGATCGAAGGCGAGAAAAAGCCGGCGCTCGTCGCGGAGACGCTCGCGCTCATCGTGCCGCGCAAACCCTAGCGCCGCCGGCGCCGCGGCGCTCCGGAAAACGGAAGGGGCCGAAATCGGCCCCTTTTAAGTTCGATCGCGGGCGATCAGTTGTCGATCTTTGCGCCCGAGTCCTTGACCACCTTGGACCACTTGGCGATCTCTGACTTCACGAAGTCGGAGAACTGCGCCTGCGACCAGCCGCCGAGCGTGGCGCTCTGGTTCGCCCAGATTTCCCTGAGCTGCGGATCCTGCAGCGCCTTCGCGACCTCGGCTTGCATCCGCTCGACGATCGGCGCGGGCGTGCCCTTGATCGCCCAGAGCGCATACCAGGTCTGCACCTCGTAGCCTGCGACGCCGGCCTCCTGGAGCGTGGGGGTGTCGGGCAGCACCGGGGAGCGCGTCGTGGTCGTTACGGCGAGTGGCCGCAGCTTCTGGCCCTTGATCTGCGGTGCCGAGGTACCCATGCCGTCGAACGCGAGGTCCACCTGCCCCGCCAGCAGGTCCTGCATCATCGGTCCCGCGCCCTTGTAGGGGATGTGAGTCATCTGCACGCCGGTGGAGGTCTTGAAAAGCTCCGCGGCGAGATGGTGCGATGTGCCGTTGCCGGCGGATCCGAAGTTGAGCTTGCCGGGATTCTTTTTCGCGTAGTCGATGAGCTCCGCGACGCTCGTCACCGGGACGCTCGGATGCACGACGACGACGTTCGGTACCAGCGCGAGCATCGTGACCGGCACGAAGTCGGTCTGCAGATCGTATGGCAGCTTGTTGTAGAGCGACACGGCGATGGTGTGATGCACCGCGCCGACGAACCAGGTGTAGCCATCCGGCGCGGCCTTGGACGCCACGCCCGCGCCGAGCGTGCCGCCTGCCCCACCGAGGTTCTCGATCACGACCTGCTGGCCGAGCTGCTTCGAGAGCTGCGCGGCGAGCGGCCGCGCGAACGCGTCGGTGCCGCCCCCGGCCGGGAACGGGTTGACCCACTTGATCGGCTTCTGCGGCCACGCCTGCGCGTGCGCTGCGAGCGGCAGGGCGGAAAGCGCGGCGGCGACGAGCGCAGCGCCGAACCGGCGGCGATTGATCATCTTGCTCCTCCTGAGGGTGGGCGCTGCCGCCTGTTCGTCGGCGGGTCAGCGGATCGTGCGGGCGTCAGTGTGCCATACCGCGTCCGCGCATGACGCTCAGCTCGTCGCGGCTGCCATCACCGCGCCTTCGCGCAGCAGGCGCGCAATCTCGGTCCCGTCGAATCCTGCTTCCGCCAGCACCTCGCGGGTGTGCTGCCCGAAGATCGGGGCCGGCCGGCGCACCGCGCCGGGGGTTGCGGAGAACTTGATCGGCAGGCCGAGCGCCTTCGTGCGGCCGGCGACCGGATGCTCGGTCTCGACGACCATCTCTCGCGCGGCGACCTGCGGGTCGGCGAGCATCTCTCCCACGGTGTTCACGCGGCCGGCAGGTATGCCCGCGGCGTCGAGTTCCGCAAGCCACTCGGCCGTCGTGCGGCGCGCGAACAGGGCGCCGAGCGTCTCGGCGAGCGCGGCGAGGTTCATCATCCGGTCGGTGTTGGTGCGAAAGCGCGGGTCGTCGATCAGCTGGGGCGCGCCGAGCATGCGCGCGATGCGCTCCCAGTTCGGCTGGTTCGCGCCGCCGACGTTGATCCAGCCGTCCGCGGTCGGGAACGCCTGATAGGGCGCAGTGAGAATATGCGCCGATCCGGTCGGCCCCGGAGAGGCGCCGGTCGCGAAGAACGTTGCCGCGTGCCAATACGTCTGCTGCACCGCGGCCTCCATCAGCGACGTGTCGACGAGCTGGCCTTCGCCGGTCTTCAGCCGGTGGACGTACGCCGCCACCACACCGAGCGCGGCGAGGATGCCCGCATTGATGTCGGCGATCGAGCTGCCGCTTTTCACCGGCGGCCCGCCCGGCTCGCCGGTGATGCTCATGATCCCGGCGAAGCCTTGGGCGATGAGATCGAAGCCGCCCTTGTCGGCGTACGGCCCGGTGCGGCCGTAGCCGGAGATGGAGCAGTAGATCAGGCCCGGGTTGACTGCCCGCAGCGCCTCGTAGCCGATGCCGAGCTTCTCCATGGTGCCCTTGCGGTAGTTCTCCGTGAGCACGTCCGCGCGCGCGACGAGGCGGCGCACGACCTCCTTGCCCCCTTCTTTCTTGAGATCCACGGCGATCGAGCGCTTGTTGCGGTTCATCGCCATGAACGGCGCGGACTCGCCGTTGACGCTCGGCTCGGCGTAGCCGCGCGAGTCGTCGCCGCCGGGGATCTTCTCGACCTTGACGACGTCGGCGCCCATGTCGGCGAGCAACATGCCGCACGTGGGGCCCGCCATGATCTGCGCGAGTTCGACCACCCGCACGCCCGCGAGCGGGCCGCTCATGGGCGCGGCCTCACCGGCCGACGAAGTCCGGCGCGGTCTTATCGAGGAAGGCCGTCACGCCGCGGCGGAAGTCCTCGGTGCCGAAGGCGGCGAAGCTCTCGTCGTACTCGGCCGGCGCGAGCGGCTTCGGGTCGGCGAGCCGGCGCGCGAACTTCTTGTGCCAGCGGTGCACGAGCGGCGCGCCCTCTGCGATGCGTCTCGCCGTCGCATAGACCTCCTCCTCGACGCGGTCGTCGGCCATCACACGGTTGACGATGCCCTTCTCCTTCGCTTCGAGCGCGCCGAACACGCGGCCCTCGAGGAGGATCTCCATCGCGACCGGTCGGCCGACGAGATCGATGAGGCCCTTCAGCTCGCCGTAGGCCATCACGAGGCCGAGCTTCGCGACCGGAATGCCGAAGCGGCTCGACTCGCCGCAGATGCGCAGGTCGCAGAGCGACGCGATCTCCAGACCGCCGCCGACGCAGGCGCCGCGGATCATCGCGATGGTCGGATGCCGGCAGGCGCCGACCGCGTCCATCGTGTCGTGGATCGCCTTACCGTACTCGCGCGCACGCTCCACGGTCGCGCGCTCGTTCGCGAACTCGGCGATGTCCGCGCCCGCCGCGAACGCCTTGTCGCCCGCGCCGCGGACGACGACGGCGTGGATCGACTCGTCGCCGTCGAGCTCGCGCATGATCGCGCCGAGCCGCAGCCACATCGACTTGTCGAGCGCATTGAGCCGCTCGGGCTTGTTGAGGATGACCGTGGCGATGGCGTTGTGGACGACGTGGTAGACGGGGGCAGACATTTCTCTCACCGCAAAAGCGCAAAGTGCGCAAAGGATTCGCAAAGGCATCCAATGATAGCAACCAACCTGCGAGCAACCCCGGTCGCGACCATGGTGGCAGCAATCGGAATGCCTGCGGGCCTTTGTGCCTTTCGCGCTTTCGCGGTTCGGGCTCTTCAGGCCGCCTTCTTCTGCGCGTTGCCCGCGGCCCCCGCAAGATAGTCCATCGCCGCCTGCACGCCGCCTTTGCGATGCGGCACGCCGGCGAGCTCGAGGCCCATCTCCACGCCGGCAAGCGTTCCCATCAGCGTGAGATCGTTGAAGTCGCCGAGGTGCCCGATGCGAAACACCTTGCCCGCGACTTTGCCGAGCCCGGTGCCGAGCGACATGTCGAACGCCTCGAGGACCGTCTTGCGCAGGTGGTCGGCGTCGTGCCCCGCGGGCATCACGACGGCGGTGAGCGAGCTCGAGTACTCCTCGGGCACCGCGCACAGGACCTCCAGCCCACAGCCCCGCACGGCGCGGCGCGTCGCTTCGGCGTGACGGTCGTGGCGCGCGAACACGTTCGAGAGACCCTCTTCGCGCAGCATCGCGAGCGCCTCGCGCAGACCATAGAGCAGGTTCGTCGCCGGCGTGTAGGGGAAATAGCCCGACTGGTTCGCCGCGAGCATCTCGTCCCAGCTCCAGTAGGACTTGGGGAGCTTCGCCGTCTTGGCCGCGGAAAGCGCCTTCTCGCTCACGGCGTTGAACGAGAGCCCCGGCGGCAGCATCAGGCCCTTCTGCGATCCGGCGACGGTGACGTCCACGCCCCACTCGTCGTGGCGGTAATCGATCGAGGCGAGCGACGAGATCGTGTCGACCAGCAGCAACGCCGGGTGCTGCGCGGCATCCAGCGCCTTTCTCACGAGCGGGATACGGCTGGTGCAGCCGGTCGAGGTCTCGTTGTGCACCACGCATACCGCCTTGATGGCGTGGCCGCGATCTTCGGCGAGGCGCGCCTCGATCGCGGCGGCGTCGGCGCCGCGGCGCCAGTCGGTCGGGATGAGCTCGGTCGCGAGGCCGAGCCGCGTCGCCATCTTGTGCCACAGGGTCGCGAACTGGCCGGTCTCGCACATCAGCACGCGATCGCCCGGCGACAACGTGTTGGCGAGCGCCGCTTCCCACGCGCCGGTGCCGGACGCCGGGTAGATGATCACCGGCTGCTTCGTCTGGAAGACTTGCTTCAGCCCTTCCAGGATCTCGCCGCCGAGCGCGCCGAACGCTGGGCCCCGGTGATCCACGGTCGGCATGTCCATCGCGCGCAGCACGCGGTCGGGCACGTTGGTCGGGCCCGGGATCTGCAGGAAATGGCGGCCGCTGCGGTAGGTCATGGAGGGCGCTCCGGGGATGGGACTCGGGACTGGGATGCTAGCCAGTGGTGCCATCCCTGACAAGCTTTTTTGTATGCAAAATGGACTCTTGAATGGGCGAAGATTGCAAGTAACTGATTTACATATTGCGTACGCACGGCATGTCCCATTATCCTGTATGCAAATGAACGACCTCGCCGTGAATCCCCGGCTCCTCCACGAGGATGCCACCGAGCGTCTGCGCGACATGATCGTGCAGGGAGAACTCGCCCCTGGCGCGAAGCTGAACGAGCGCGTGATCTGCGAGCGGCTCGGGATCTCGCGCACGCCGCTGCGCGAGGCGATCAAGCGGCTCGCCTCCGAGGGACTGGTCGAGCTGCAGGCGAACCGTGGGGCCGCCGTGACGCGGCTCACGCTCGAGAAGCTCCGGGGCATTTTCGCGGTGATGGGCGCACTGGAGGCGCTCGCCGGCGAGCTCGCGTGCGCCAACGCGACCGAGGCGCAGCTCGCGGAGCTGCGCGCGCTGCACTTCCAGATGCGCGCCCATCACGCACGCGGCGACCTGCCCGCCTACTTCCGCGAGAACCAGCGGATCCACATGCTGATCGCCGAGTGCTCGGGCAACGAGACGCTCGTCGCGACCTACCGCAACCTCAACGCGAACGTGCGCCGCGCCCGCTACATGGCGAACCTCACCCGCGAGCGCTGGGACCAGGCGGTTCGCGAGCACGACGAGATCCTCGATGCGCTCGAGCGCCGCGACGCGCCCCGGCTGCAGCGCCTGCTGCGCGAGCATCTCGGCAACAAAATGATGTCGGTGCTGGGCGCCGTGGAGCCGGCCGACGCGCCGCACCCTGCCGCGGCGAGCTACGACTGACCGCGCGCCGTTCGCGCCGGACGCAGGACCAAGAGAAGGAACCGACATGCTGACGATCGACGTGGTGTCCGACGTGGTTTGCCCGTGGTGCTTCATCGGCAAGCGGCGGCTCGAAGAGGCGCTCGCCCTCTACGCCCGCTCCCACCCCGAGGCCGAAGCGCCGAGGGTGACCTGGCACCCGTTCCAGCTCAACCCGGATCTGCCGGCCGAAGGCGTCGACCGCCCCGAGTACTACCGGAAGAAGTTCGGCGACCGCGTCGGCGAGATCGTCGATCGCGTGCGCGGCGCCGGGCGCGAGGTCGGCATCGACTTCCGTTTCGAGGCGATCGAGCGCCAGCCGAACACGCTCGCGGCGCACGCCGTGATCGGGCAGGCCGCGGACGAAGGCAAGCAGGATGCCGCGGTCGAGGCGTTGTTCCGCGCATTCTTTCTCGACGGCGTGGATCTCACCGACGCCGCGAACCTGAAATCCGTCGCCGCCTCGGCCGGCCTGTCGCCCGAGCGCGTGGACGCGGTACTCGCGAGCGACGCGGCGCGCGCCCACATCGCCTCCGAAGACGAGGCCGCGCGCCGGATCGGCGTGCAGGGCGTGCCGTTCTTCATTTTCAACCGGCGGCTCGCCGTGTCGGGCGCGCAGCCGGCGGAAGTGCTCGTGGAGGCGATGCGGCAGGCGGAGGCTGGCGACTAATGCCGAACCGCGAAAGCGCAATGGGCGCAAAGGAACGCGAAAAGGAGTGTCCGCGGGCCAACCCAGTCCGTGACCCTCACCGCTCGCGGCCCTTGTCTATCGAGCCTGCCGTCTGCACGTTCTCTTCTGCGCGACCTTTTGCGCCCTTTGTGCTTTTGCGGTGAATCCTTTCCCGATGGACCGCGCCTCCGACAACGTCTTCACTGTTTCCTTCCACCCGCGCGTCGGCGACAGCGCGCTGGCGCAGCGGCTGCGACGCGAAGTGGACGGCGAGGTTCTCTTCGACGCCGCGTCGCGCGGGCGCTACTCGACCGACGCGTCGATCTACCAGATCGAGCCGGTCGGCGTGGTCGTGCCGCGCACCGAGGACGCGGCGCGCGTCGCGATGCAGATCGCCGTCGAGGAAGGCATCCCGGTCCTGCCGCGCGGCGGCGGCACGTCGCAGTGCGGGCAGACGGTGGGCGCGGCGCTCGTCGTCGACAACTCGAAGTACCTCCGCGACATCGTCTCGCTCGACCTCGACCGGCGCGAGGTGACGGTGCAGCCCGGGCTCGTGCTCGATCACCTCAACGCGGCGTTGCGCAAGCACGGGCTGTGGTTCCCGGTCGACGTGTCCACATCGGCGCAGGCGACGCTGGGCGGCATGGCGGGCAACAACTCCTGCGGCTCGCGCTCGATCCGCTACGGCAACATGGTGCACAACGTCGTGGCCATCGACGCGTGGCTCGCGAACGGCGACGCATTCCGCTTCGGCCCCGCGGCCGACATCGCGAGCGGCGCGGCGGACTATCGCGCGCTCGCGGACCGCGTGCTCGGCATCGTGCGCCGCGAGGCGGGGGAGATCGCCGCCCGGTGGCCGAAGGTGCTGCGCCGGGTGCAGGGCTACAACCTCGACATGGCCGAGGCGAATCTCGCGCATCTCCTGGTCGGCTCCGAGGGCACGCTCGCGTACTCGAAGCGTCTGACGCTCGCGCTGTCCGCCATCCCCGCACACAAGGCGCTCGGCGTCGTGCACTTCCCGACGTTCTACCGCGCGATGGACGCCGCGCAGCACATCGTGAAGCTCGACCCCGATGCGGTCGAGCTGGTCGACCGCACCATGATCGAGCTCGCGCGCGAGATCAAGGCGTTCCGCGCGACGGT
>JALOSW010000252.1 GCA_025458245.1 Burkholderiales bacterium | reverse complement strand
GCGAGCTTCCTCCTCTCTCGGCAACCGAGTCGAGGGTGACGACAACCGTACCGCCGAAGAGCATTCTCCGCTGACGCCGACCGCGCTTCAAGGCCCGGACGCACCGCGGCGGGACGAGGAAGAATGGGAAGAACGAACGCCGTCCTGGCGCGAGAGGGATCGGGGCTCACGTGGTTGGCGACCGGCCGATTCGGGCGCACGACCGCGTGCGACTCCGGCCAACCTGGGTCAGGGGCGATCGCCCCTGACCCTCATGCTCCGTCGAGGAAGCTCACCCGCCCGGTGTCGAGGTCGTACACCGCGCCGACCAGCATCACGTCGCGCCCGAGGCACGCGCGCCCCTCGGGCGACTCGCGCATCAGCCGCATCGTGCGCCGCACATTGGCCTCGACCGCAGCGTGCAGCCGGGGCGCGGGCGGCGCGGCGAGGTCGACGTCGTCGAGGTGTCGATCGCCGCCGTGACCGCGCCGCAGTTCTCGTGTCCCATGACGACGAAAAGCGGCGTGTGCAGATGCGCCGCGGCGTACTCGAGCGTGCCGGCAACCGAGGGCCCGAGCACGTTGCCCGCCACGCGGATGACGAACAGCTCGCCGAGCCCGGCGTCGAACACCAGCTCGGGCGGCACGCGGCTGTCGCTGCAGGCGAGGATGGTGGCGAACGGCTGCTGACCCTGCTTGAGGTTGGCGAGCACGCTCTCCTGCACCGTGGGGAACTTCGCCTCGCCGCGCGTGAACCGGGCGTTGCCGTCCTTCAGGCGCTGCAGCGCTTCGGTGGGGGTGCAGGGGATAACGGCGTCGCTCATGTCCAGTTCTCCTCGCGTGATTGCCTCGGGTCGCCGACGCCCAGTGCGCGGCTTCACTGCCCGCGCTTGTAGATCGTCTTGCCTTCCTTGACCGTCTCGACGACCTGGATGTCCTTGATGGCCACCGCGTCGACCTTGAGCGGGTTCTTGTCGAGAATCACCAGGTCCGCGAGCTTGCCGGGCTCGAGCGAACCCTTCGACGCCTGCTCGCCGTATTGCTCGGCCGCCCAGATCGTCATCGCTTTCAGCCCTTCGAGCGGCGTGACGCGCTGGTCGGGGCCGATCTCCGCGCCGCCGCGCGAGACCCGGTTCACCGCCGACCACAGCATGAACATCTGGTCGAGGGGCGCCACCACGGCGTCGGTGTGATTGGTCGGATGCAGGCCGGCGTCGATCGCATCGCGCATCGGGCTGATGTACATCGCCTGGGCCTTGCCGCGGTTCTTGATGTGGGCTTCGGCGAAGTAGTAGGTGTGCAGCGTGTAGAAGGACGGACGGATCTTGTACTTCACGTAGAGCGGAATCTGGTCCTTGCGCGTGAACTGCGCGTGGATGGCGGTCACGTTGCGGTCCTTCGTCGGGTCGTCGGCCGCCGCGAACTCGTGCGCCTTGATCAAGGAATCGATCGCCGCATCGCCGTTGACGTGGAAGGTCACGGGAACGCCGAGGCTGTAGACCTTCTTGAGCCCCTGGTTGATGGCCTCCTGCGGGGCGAAGAGCTCGCCCTTCCAGTTCTTTTCACCGCCCGGCCCGCCGGTTAGGTACGGCGTCGTGAACGCCGCGGTACGGCCTTGGGGCGAGCCGTCGATGGTGATCTTGACCCCGCCGATCTTGAAGCGGTTGTCGTACTTGCCCCAGCCGGCCACGGGGAATTCCGCGAGCACCTTTTCCAGGTCGGTGACGAACGGATAGGCGACCACGTCGATGGTGTTGGCACCCGCGTCGGCGGCGCGCTTGATCGTCTGCAGCTGTGCAAGGTGGGTGGCGCCCTCGTGAGCCGTGGTGATGCCGGCCTCGGCATACATCCGGTGCGCCGCCTTCGTGCCCTCGATTTCCTGCTCCGGCGTGAGCGGCGGCGTCTGCTCGAACACGGTCATGAACGCGGTTTCCATGATCAAGCCATACGGCTCGTTGGTCCCCGGCTTGCGGACGATGATTCCTCCCGCGGGCGTTTTGGTCTTCGCGTCGATGCCGTACTGCTTCAAGGCCATGCTGTTCAGCACCGCCCCGTGCATCGACACGTGGTCGACGCGTACCGGGTTATCCGGGAAGGCCTTGTCGAGGTCGTCGCGATTGAGCAGGCGGCCGTTGGGCATGACGGTATCGTCGTAGCCGTAGGCCATGATGAATTCGCCCTTGGGAATCTTCCGGTCCGCGGCGAATCTCTTGAGCTCGGCGACGATGCCGTCGACGTCCTTGCCCGGTCCCGCCGGGGGGGCGTAGAGCTTGGCCTGGCTCGCCACCGAGAGCGCGTTGATGTAGTGGCTGTGGGCATCGATGAAGCTCGGCATCAGGGTCTTGCCGCCGAGGTCGACGAGCTGCGTGCTCGCGCCCTTGTGGGCCTTCTCGACGTCGGCGCGCGCGCCCACGGCGAGGATCTTGCCGCCCTTCACCGCCAGCGCTTCCACGCTCGGCTGCTTGTCGTTGATGGTCACGATGTCGCCGCCGACATAGATGATCTCGGCTGCGTCGATCTGCGGCTGCGGCGCCTGCGCCTGCGGCTGCGGTGCAGTCGCGGCGGGCGGCTGCGGCTTGTCGCAACCGGAGATCAACGCAGCTCCGAGCAGGGCCAGCAGGGGTGCCTTGAATGCGCATGTCATCGAATGAGTCCGAATGAAAGGTGGCGCTCGCCGCGAGCGGCGCAGGCCATGCTCAATTGTAGAGCGCCCCGCCGGCGGCCCGCAGCACGCCTTGCGCGTCCAGTTGCACGCGCGGCGCGCGCTATTGCTGCGCGGTCGCGCCCGCCGTCATCGCCGCGACGAGGTCGCTCATCACCGAGGTGACGCACGCCGGATCGTGCCGCGCCCCGGTCATGAATCGGGCCATCGCCGTGCGCTGCCAATCGGTCGATGCGCCATCCAGCTCGCGTTGCGTCGCCATCGCCACGAGCACGTTCGCGAAGGCGTTGTTGCCCTTCGCGTCCGGCCGGATCATCAGCTCGGCCTTGCGCTGCTCCGCGGCGTCGAGCACGTAGATGGCCTTCCCTTCCTTGATGGTCTCGGTCACCTTGATGCGGTCGATGGTGTTCGGATCGCCCTGCGTGGGATCGCGCGAAAGGATCACGAAGTCGGCGAGCTTGCCGACCTCGATCGAGCCCTTGGTCTTC
>JALOSW010000106.1 GCA_025458245.1 Burkholderiales bacterium | reverse complement strand
GAGCCCGGCCTTCATCATCATGCGGATCGCGGTCGGCGCCGTGTACCAGACCGACACCTTCTCGCGCTCGAGGATCTCGTACCAGCGCGTGGCGTCGAAGTCGGCCTCGTCGACGATGGAGGTCACGCCGTTCGAAAGCGGCGCGATGATGCCGTAGGACGTTCCCGTCACCCACCCCGGATCGGCCGTGCACCAGAACACGTCGTCGGGATGCAGGTCGAGCGCGAGCCGGCCGGTCATGTGGTGCGCGACCACCGCGCCATGCACGTGCACGGCGCCCTTGGGCGTCCCGGTCGTGCCGCTCGTGAAGTGGAGCGTCGACATGTCTTCGGGGTCGGTCGGCGGGATCGTCCACTCGTCGGCGGCCTGGTGGAGCAGCGTTGCGTAATCGAGCGTCCCCGACGCGTCTGCCGCGCCCTCGCCGACGATCAGGACATGACGGAGACTCGGAAGCGCGGCGCGGATCGGCGCGATCTTCTTCTGGTAGAGCGCCGCCGTGGTCACGAGCACCTTCGCGTCGCCGATCGCCATGCGCGCGCGGATCGGCTCGGGCCCGAAAGCGGAGAAGAGCGTGCAGAGCACCGCCTTCGCCTTCCAGGTGCCGAGCGCGGAGAAGTACAGCTCGGGGATGCGGCCGGTGAGGATGTACACCCGCTCGCCGGGCGTCACGCCCAGCGCTCGAAGGACGTTCGCGAATCGGCTCGCGTTCTGCGCGAGGTCGCCGAAAGTGAGATCGCGAACCGCGCCTTCCCGGCCGAGCCAGCGGATCGCGAGCTTGCCGCGCAGCGCGCCGGCCGCATGGCGGTCGACGGCCTCATGCGCGATGTTGAGCCCGCCGCCGGGCAGACCGGCAAGCAGCGCCCGCGCCGCATTCCAGGAGAACTGCGTGCGCGCCGCGCCGTACTCGGCGAGGTTCGGTGCCAAGCCGATCGCCGCATGGCCTTTTGCGATCACGTCGCTCACGGGAAACCTCCGCGCCTGCCCGAGCGCGCCGGTGCGCCGGAAAATCCGATCGGCGCCGCGCGCCTTCAATTCCTAAGCTAGACCCCGCCCTCTGCGCGGCGTTGAGATAGATCAAGCTTGGCCGAACGGCGGGCGTGCCCTGTAACGGTGCGCGGCGCGTCCACGCGGGGCGTCCGGGTTTTCGGCGGGGGGCTTCGGCTAGAATCGACCGGTCGCTTGCGCGTTGCACCGACAAGAACACCAAGGGGGCGCGATGCAGCCCGGAACCATTTTCACTCTCGACGTCAATCCGAAAATTCCCCGGCGCCTCGCGCGGCTGGAGGAACTGGCGAACAATCTCTGGTACAGCTGGGATCGGCCTACGCGCGAACTGTTCGCGCGCCTGCATCCGCATCTCTGGGATGCAGTCGGCCACAGCCCCAAGGCGTTCCTGAAGTCGGTGGACGAGCGCCGGCTCTCCGAGGCCGCCGAGGATCAGGTCTTCCTCGCCAACTACAACCAGGTTCTCTCGTCGTACGACTCGTACCACAGCGAGCCGATGCGGCGGAACGGCTCGGAGTGGCTGCGGCAGTCCGACCTGGTCGCGTACTTCAGCTTCGAGTACGGGTTTCACGAGAGCCTGCCGACCTACTCGGGCGGCCTCGGCATCCTCGCGGGCGACCACTGCAAGTCGGCGAGCGACATGCGCATGCCGTTCGTGGGCGTGGGCCTCCTGTACCGCCAGGGCTACTTCACGCAGACGATCGACAAGGACGGCAACCAGCACGCGATCTACCACGACGCGGACTTCGACGACCTGCCGGTGACGCCGGTGATGCGCGACGACGGCCGCGAGCTGCACGTCTCGGTGCGCTATCCCGGGCGCGACGTCGCCGCCAAGGTGTGGCAGGTGCGCGTGGGCCACGTGCTGCTTTTCCTGCTCGACACCGACATTCCCGAGAACGCCGAGCGTGACCGGTACATCACCCACAGGCTGTACGGCGGCGACCGCACGACGCGCATCGAGCAGGAGATCCTCCTCGGCATCGGCGGCGTGCGCGCGCTCGCCGAGCTCGGCGCGAAGCCGTCGGTCTGGCACATCAACGAGGGCCATCCAGCGTTCCTGATCCTGGAGCGCATCCGCACTACGATGGCGCAGGGAATGGACTTCGCGGCCGCTCTCGAGGCGGTCGCAGCGAACACCGTGTTCACCACGCACACGGCGGTGCCGGCCGGACACGACCATTTCGCCGAGGACATGATCCGCGCCTATTTCGAGGAGTGGGCGCGCGAGGCCGGCGTCAAGCACGAGGAGTTGTTCGCGCTCGGGCGCACGCCGACCTCGAACGACTTCAACATGACCGCGCTCGCGGTGCGCGGCTCGCGGTTCCACAACGGCGTGTCGAAAATCCACGGCGGCGTGTCGTCGCGCCTGCTCGGCGAGCTCTGGCCGCAAGTGCCGGCCGAGGAAAATCCCGTCGACCACGTGACCAACGGCGTGCACGTGCCGACGTTCCTCGCGCCGGAATGGGCCGACATCTTCGACCGCTCGCTCGGCTTCGGCTGGACCGGACGCCTGCTCGACGCCAAGCTCTGGGAGCGCGTCTCGGATCTGCCGGACCACATTTTCTGGAGCGTGCGGCAGTATCTCAAGTCGCAGATGCTGCACCTGGTGCGCTTCCGGCTCGCGCAGCAGAACGTGCGCAACCACGGCAGCGACGCGCACCTCGAGCGCCTGCTCAAGCTCGCCGATCCCGCCAACCCGAACGTGCTCACCATCGGGTTCGGGCGGCGCTTCGCCACGTACAAGCGCGCGACGCTGCTCTTCGACAATCTCGAGTGGCTGAAGCAGCTCGTTGGCGATCCGGAGCGCCCCGTGCTCTTCATCTTTGCGGGCAAGGCGCATCCTGCCGACCGCCCGGGGCAGGATCTCATCCGCCACATCGCCGAGGTCGCGAAGATGCCGGAGTTCGAGGGCCGGCTTCTGCTCGTCGAAGGCTACGACCTGCGGCTCGCGCGCCGGCTCGTGTCCGGCGTGGATGTGTGGCTCAACAACCCCGTCTACCCGCTCGAGGCGTCCGGCACGTCGGGCATGAAGGCGGGCATCAACGGCGTCGTCAACCTGTCGGTGCTAGACGGCTGGTGGGGCGAAGGATTCATGGGCGACAACGGTTTCGGCATCAAGCCGGCCTCGGACGTCTCGGACGAATACCGACGCAACCGCGAGGAGGCGCGCACGCTCTACGAGATCCTGCAGGACCAGGTCATTCCCACTTTCTACGCGCGCGGGCCCATGGGCCACTCGCCGGAGTGGATCCGGCTCGCGAAGCGTTCGATCGCCACCATCCTTCCCCACTTCAGCTCGGCGCGCATGGTCGGCGACTACCTGCGCAAGTTCTATCTGCCGGCATCGCAGCAGGGCCGGCGGTACAGCGAGGCGCAGTTCGAGAAGGCACGCGAGCTCGCCGCGTGGAAGGCGCGCGTGCGCGCCGCGTGGCCGGACGTGCACATTCGCCGGCTCGATCCGCCGCGCAAGGCCATCCGCTTCGGGGAAGCGGTCCGGGTCGAGGTGGCGATCAAGCTGAACGGACTCGCGCCGGAGGACGTCGTGGTCGAGCTGCTCCTCAGCCGCACGCTCGCCGGCGGCGGACGCGAGCATCAGCAGCGGTTCGCGCTAGCCCACGACGGCACGCGCACGCCCGAAGGCGAGCACCGCTTCGTTCTCGACCTCGAGCCCGAGCACTGCGGCCGACTCGAGTACCACGTCCGCGCCTACCCGTGCCGCGAGCTGCTGACCCATCCCCTGGAGATGGGTCTGATGATCTGGGTGTGAAAGGCGGGATCCAGGATTCAGGATCAAGGATCCAGGATCTAGGATTCAGATCTCAATCCTGAATCCTGAATCCTGAATCCTGAATCCTGAATCCTCAATCCCAGGTCTCACGCGCGCGCGGCGCGCGCGAGATAGCGGAACGCGTCGTCGGCCGGAAGCGGCCGGCTGAACAGGAAGCCCTGCATCATGTGGCAGCCCAGGCGGCGCAGGCAGCGCACCTGGTCGATCTCCTCGACCCCCTCGGCGATCAGGCGCAGGCCCATGCCGCTCGCGAGCGCGATCACCGCCGCCACGATCGACTCGCTCGAGGTCGAATAGCCCACGTCGCGCACGAAGCTGCGGTCGACCTTGATGGTGTTGACCGGCAGGCGCTGGAGATAGCTGAGCGACGAATACTTCGTGCCGAAGTCGTCGATCGAGAGCCGTACGCCGCAGGCCCGCAGCTCGGCGGCACGCGCGGCCGCCTCCGGGTCGTCGAAAAAGCTGTGCTCCGTCACTTCGATTTCGAGCGAATCGGGCGAGAGCGCGTGTCGCGCGAGCGTGTCGGTCACGAAATCGACGAAGTCGCTCCGGTCGAAGTCGCGCGCCGACAGGTTGACCGAGACGCCGGCGAGGTCGAGCCCCTGCCGCCGCCAGCGCGCGAGCTGCGCGCACGCGCCCTCGAGGACGCGCTCGCCCAGCGTGCGCACCAGCCCGGTCTCCTCGGCCATCGGAATGAAGCGGTCGGGCGGGAGCAGCCCAAGCTGCGGATGGCGCCAGCGCACCAGGGTTTCCACCGAATCGATGCGACCGCTGTCGAGGTCGTGCACCGGCTGGTAGCGAAGCTCCAGTTCGCTCCGGTTCATGCCGACGCGCAGGTCGTGCTCGAGGTCGATGGCGCCGTCGCGCGCGTCGCCGAGGGCGTTCGAGTAGATGCGCACGGCATCGCGGCCGCGGCGCTTCGCGTCGTTGAGCGCCCAGTCGGCGGCGCGGATGAGGCGATGCTCGTCCATTCCGTGTTCGGGGAAGAGCGCGATGCCCACGCTGGCCGTCGTCGAGAACGACTCTCCGTTGACCGAGAACGGTTCGCGCAGCGCGTCGAGCACTTTGCGGGCGACGGATTCGGCGCCCTCGGCGTTCGGCACCCCGGGCGTGAGCGCGGCGAACTGGTCGCCGCCGAGACGGGTCAGGGCGTCGGTTCCGCGCAGCGTGCGCCGCAGGCGCAACGCGACTTCGCGCAGCACGCTGTCACCGGCGAGGTGGCCCCAGCGCTCGTTCACGAGACGGAACCGGTCGAGGCCGAACACGAAGACCGCGAGCCGGTCGTTGGCGCGCCGTGCGCTCACGACGGCGTCGCGCAGGCGCTCGATGAAGGCGGGACGGCCGAGGAACCCCGTCGCCGCGTCCGTCCGCACGGAATCGCGCGGCGGCAGGCTGCTCACGGTCGCTTGGATGTCGTCGGCGATCCCCATCGCCCCTCTCCGATCCGGTCCCGCACTTTCTTCGGCGGGTGCCGGCGCCTCGTTGTTCTTATGTTTCGCATCGGCTCAAGGCCAATGCGACGGTGCGTTAAAGTAGCCTATCAGATGAAGGGTGTAAATGTCTGATCTCAAATATTTGACATTGCTGAAACTGTCGGGGTGACCCGACACGGGCCGGGGTCAAGGGGGGGCGAACGGATGTGCGGAGGGGCCTCCCGGTGCGGTCGGGCGCACCGGGCGCTCTCCAGCGGGATCGTCAGCGCGCCCGGAGAGCTGGCCAGTCTGGCCCCGGAGCACCCCCCGCCGGGTACCTGCGGGGTGAGCGGCCTCCGCTCACGCGGCCGGCACGGTCCTGCGGGCGCGAGCGATGTCGCGGTAGAGGGCGAGATAGCGCTGCGCGCTCGCGGTCCAGCTGAAGTCCCGAGCCATACCGTTGCGCTGCAGGCGCATCCAGAGTTCGCGGTGTCCCCACGCATGCACCGCGCGGCGCACGGCCTCGAAGAACTCGGCGGACTTCGGCGCGCGGAAGACGAAGCCGGTCGCCGTGCCGTTCGCAAGCGACGCGGGCGTGGTGTCGGTCACCGAGTCGGCCAGGCCGCCGGTCGCGTGGACGACCGGCACGGTGCCGTAGCGCTGGCTGAACATCTGGTTCATGCCGCAAGGCTCGAACCGCGACGGCATGAGAAAGATGTCGGCCCCGGCCTCGGCGAGATGCGCGAGCGCCTCGTCGAACCCGATCAGAACACCCATGCGGCCGCGATTGCGCTTCGCGAGCGTCTGCAGCAGCCGCTCGTAGCTCGGCTCGCCAGTGCCCACGACGGCCACCTGCGCCGGCAGCGCGAGGATTTCGGCGAGCGCTTCCAGCAGCAGGTCGACGCCCTTCTGGTCGGTGAGCCGGCTCACCATGGTGAGCACCGGCACGGCCGGGTCGGCATCGAGCCCGAAACGCCGGCGCAGCGCGGTCTTGTTGCCGGCCTTCGCCTCGAGCCTGGTCGCGCTGAAGTGCGACGGGATGAGGGGGTCGCGTCCCGGATCCCAGGCCGTGGTGTCGATGCCGTTCAGGATGCCGTGCAGCACGTCGCGCCGCCCCGCGAGCAGGCCCTGCAGGCCGAATCCGAGCGGCTCGCTCTGGATCTCGCGGGCGTAGCTCGGGCTCACCGTCGTGATCGCGTTGGCGAAGAAGAGGCCCGCCTTCAGGAACGACATCTGCCCGTAGTACTCGATGCCGTCGATCGAGAAGCTCTCCGGCGGCAGGCCGAGGAGCGGCACGACGCCCGGCGCGAAAATGCCCTGGAACGCGAGGTTGTGGATCGTGACCACGCTCGCCGCGGCGGCGTCGGGCGCATAGCGGAGGTAGGCGGGCGCGAGCGCCGTCTGCCAGTCGTTCGCGTGCACGACCTCTGCGCGCCACGGGATCGGGCTGAAGGCCGCGCCGATCGACGCGGCGACGCGCGAGAGCAGCCCGAAGCGGAACGCGTTGTCCACGTGGTCGGCGCCATGCTCGTCCTGGTAGGGCCCGCCGGGGCGATCGAAGAACGCCGGGCAGTCGACGAGCAGCAACGGGACGCCGTTCGGCGCGACGCCCTCGAGGATGCGCGCGGGCGGTGCGCCGGCCGTGCGCGGCGTCTGGCCGACTTCACGCACCGCGCCGAGCTTCGTCGCGACGCCGCGATAGGCGGGCATCAGCACCCGCACGTCCGCGCCGAGCGCACGCAGCGCCGCGGGCAGCGCGCCCGCCACGTCGCCGAGCCCGCCGGTTTTCACGAACGGCCCCGCTTCCGGCGTGGCGAAGAGGACGCGCAGCGGTTCCGTGCTCATGGTTCGGGGAGGGGAAGCCGAAGGACCTGCAAGCGTAGGATACTAGCGAACCCCTTCGCCCGCGACTTTCGCGAAGCCTCCCTGCGCATGCCGCCCGATCCCGTCACTGCAGCCGATGGCGCTCGCGACCCGAGCGCGGTCGTGCTCGCGGTCGTGCGCGACCTGGTGACGCAGTCGCAGCCCGAAGTCGCGACGCGCGCGCGCATCGCGCTCGACTCGCGGCTCGAGCGCGACCTTGCGCTCGACAGCCTCGCGCGGCTCGAGCTCGCGATGCGGGTCGAGCGCGCGCTCGGGATGCGCCTTCCCGACAATCTCGTCGCGGAGGCGGAGACGCCGGGGGACATCGTCGCCGCGGTCACGCGGGGGACGGCCGCGCCATCTGCCGCGCGGCCCGCGCCGGCAGTGGTCGCGGCCGAGGCCGGCGCGCCGGTCACCGGTCGACCGGACGACGCGGCGACCCTTGTCGACGTTCTCGACTGGTATGCGTCGCGTTATCCCGACCGGGTGCACGCCACCTTCCTCCCCTCCGACGAGGCTGCCGAGACGCTCACCTACGGCGAACTGCGCACCCGCGCGCGCCGCGTCGCCGCGGGCCTGCAGCGCGCCGGACTCCAGCCGCGCGAAGCCGTGGCGATCATGCTGCCCTCGGGGCTCGAGTTCTTCGCCGTCTACTACGGCATCCTGATGGCGGGCGGCGTGCCGGTGCCGATCTATCCGCCATTCCGGATGGCTACCATCGAGGACCACCTGCGGCGGCAGGCGGGCATCCTCGCGAACGCGGTCGCGGCGATGCTCGTCACCGTGCCCGAGGCGAAGCTCCTGGCGCGGCTTCTGCGCGCCGATGCGCCGAGCCTGCGTCAGGTCCTCACGGCGAAGGAACTGGAGCGCCAAACGGGCGAACCCGCGCCGTATCCGGCGAGCCCCCAGGACATCGCGTTCCTGCAGTACACCTCGGGCTCGACCGGCAATCCCAAGGGCGTGATCCTCACCCACGCCAACTTGCTCGCGAACCTGCGCGCCATGGGGAAGGCGGCGGGCGCGGGGCCCGACGATGTGTTCGTGTCGTGGCTGCCGCTCTATCACGACATGGGCCTCATCGGCGCGTGGATGGGGAGCCTTTATTTCGCGATGCGCCTCGTGCTCATGTCGCC
>JALOSW010000018.1 GCA_025458245.1 Burkholderiales bacterium | reverse complement strand
GAGCGCGTTCGTCTGGTTCTGCGTGGTCTGCGCGCTGATCGTGAAGTACACCTTGTTGTCGACGACTTTCAGGATCGCGGTCTGGTTGTTGATCACGGAAACGCGGGGGCTCGAGAGCACGCGCACGTTGCCGAACGTTTCCAGGAGCTTGATCGTCGCGGTGAAGTTCGCCGACGTGTAGTTGAGCGTGAAGATGCTCGCCGGCGGCGTCGCGGTCACGACACCGGTGGGCTGCTGCTGGATATTGAAGCCCGCGAGCCCGCTGCGCAGGATGCCCCAGTCGATGCCCTGGTTGTACGCGTTCGAGAGGCGAACCTCGACGATGGTCGCTTCGATCAGCACCTGGCGCTTCGCGTTCACGAGCACCTGGTCGAGAAACTCCTGGATCTTCTCGTGCTGGCGCGACGTCGCGCGGATGGAGAGCACGCCGGCCTCGCGGTTCGCGATCACGGACGCGGCCTCGCGGTAGGCGACGTTCGGCGCGGCCGGTGTCGCGACCGGCCCGGCGGCTCCAGGCGCGCCTGCGCCACCGGCGCCGCCGCCCTGGTTCGCCGCCTGCGACGGCGGGACGGCGGCGGCAGGCGTGGCCGGAAGAATCTTGTCGGTCTCCCGCAGGATGTCGCCGATATTGTCGATGAGCGTGTCCCAGAACCGGTTGGTGGACGAGTTGCGCACCGTGACGGTCGAGGTGTTGGCGCCCGCGGCCCCGCCCGCGCCGCCCGCGCCACCAGAGGTGCCGCCCGCGCCGCCGGTTCCGGTGGAGCCGGTAATCTGGCCCGACACCGCGACCGTGCCGGTGGAGCTTCGCTCCATGTTCACGTAGTCGATCTTGTAGACGCGCAGATAAGGCGAGTCGGGCATCACCACGAGGTTGGGCCCGTCGAGCTCCCAGCGCATGTCGACCTGCTTCGAGATCCGGTTGAGCAGTTGCGGCAGCGTCTGGTCGATCGCGTTCAGCGTGACGGTGCCGGTGATGCCCGGATGGATGTCGACGTTCAGCTTCGCGTCGCGTGCCAGAGCGAACAAGAGCTCCGGGACGCGAACGTTGTTCACCACCACGCTGTAGGTTTCGGCCTTCTTGCTCGGGCGCGGCCTCGGAACGGCAGCGGTGACTGAAACGGGCGGGGGAATGCTGCCCGGCGCCGCTCCGGCGTCCGTGCCGAGATGCCCTTCCGATGGCCGCATCGGCTGGTAACAGCCCGCGAGCGATGCGACGAGGCCGGCGATCAGGAGCTTTCTACGCATGATGACCGAAACGTCCACAGTGCCTCGAAGGACAATAAAGAGCCCAGTATAACAAGGGCTCGTAACAAACTGTTTTAAAAATAGAACACGCTCATCTGGCGATCGTCGTCAGGGGCTTTGGTTGAGCCTTCTCATGTCCGCGACGCTGCGCTGGAAGGGGCCGTAGACCACGAGCGCCGGCGGCAATCCACGCGCTGCCGCAAGTGCTTCATCCAACGAAGAAAATCCCCCATAAGCCACGCGGTAATGCTGCCGACCGTCGATTTTTACACTGTACACGTAAATCTCATCACTCTTCAGCAACTCCGTGGCCTGACGGAGGAAATTCTCCATTCTGGCGGTCTCGGCGTCGGTGAAGATCGCGAGCTGGATCGACTGGCGATTGCCCGGCGCGCTCCGTAGCCACGTTTGCGTGGCGAGGTAGCGCTCCCTTCCCAACTTGCCCGCCGGCGGCACGTTCTCGGCTGCGCCGCTCTGCTGCACGGCGGGCGGCTGCGGCTCCGCGCGGACGCTCGGGGCCGCGTCCGCCGTCGGACCGGCGGGATCGGGAGCGGGCGGCGTGGCGGCTGGCGGCATCATCTGTGGCGCAGGCGCCACAGCCGCGGGTTCTGCCGGTTTGGCCGTCGGCTCGCTCGAGGGCTGCGTCGACTCCACCGTCGGTCGCTCTGCTTGTGCAGGGGGCTTCGCCGGCGCGTCACGCTCGGACGGTTGTGTCGGCGCGGGCGGGGCGGGGGCGATGGGTCCGCTCGTCGCGGCGCCCGGCGGCGCGTCCCCGCGAAGCAGCGCATGGATCGCGAATCCTCCAGCCAATCCCAGCACGACCCCGCCTGCGAGCAGTAGCGCCTTCCCAGGCATGCGGGGGCGGGTGCGGAACTCGGAGTCCCGGATCGCGGCGCGCGCGTGCTTCGCGGTGACGAGGTGCGAGTTGTCCGCGAACGCTGCGAGCAGCGACTTGTCGGCGAAGATGTTGATGCGCCGCGTGAGTCCCTCCGATGCCGAGGCGATCAGCTTCAGCGCCTGTGCGGAGAAAACGGTCGGGCCTTTGTAGCCCGCCTGGCGCATGCGGAAATCGATGTAGCTCGCGATATCGGAGCGAACCAGCGGCTCGAGCCGGAACGCATGGGTGATGCGCTCGCGCAGCTGCCGCATGTTCGGCAGGTTCATGTGCTCGTCGAGCTCGGGCTGGCCGAACAGCACGATCTGCAGGAGCTTGTGCTTCGTGGACTCGAGGTTCGACAGGAGCCGCACCTCCTCGAGCGACTCGAGCGGCATCGCGTGCGCCTCGTCGATGAGCAACACGACGCGGCGCCCTTCGCCGTAGATCTTGATCAGGTGGTCCTGCAACGCGCGAATCAGCACCGTCGTGCGCGCGCCCGGCAGCGTGATGTGCAGATCGTCGGCGATGGCGTGGAGGATCTCGTCCCGCGAGAGCGACGGATTGGCGAGGTAGATGGTCTCGACGCTCTGCGGCAGCCGCTCGATCAGGACGCGGCACAGCATGGTCTTGCCGCTTCCCACCTCGCCGCTCACCTTGACGATGCCTTCGTCGTGGGTGATCGCGTACACGAGCGCGTCGAGGGTCGCGCCGCGGTTCGCGCCGGCGAAGAAGAACTCCGTGTGCGGAGTGATGCGGAAGGGCGGCTCTTCGAGACCGAAGTGGGAGAGGTACATGCGCGGCGGCTATGGTTGTTCGGGTGCCCGGGCGCGCGCCTGCAGGCGCCGCACCCCGGCGCGACCACGTTCGCCGTGCCCGCTCCCGGCCATCGCCGGTCCCCCTTCGGCCGGATTCTAGGGAAACTCCGCCGCGCAGGCCACCGCGCGTGCGCGTGCGCGCCGCGCTCAGTGCTGTTTCTGCAGCGATTCCATGCGGCTATACAAGGTGGTGCGGTTGATGCCCAGGAGCTTCGCCGCCTGGCTCACGTTGCCGCGCGTCAGCTTCATCGCCGCCTCGATGTAGCCGTGCTCCCATGCCTTGAGCATGTTGTCGAGATTGAAGCCGCGCTCGCGCTGCAGGTGCCGCTGCGCCTGCTCGACGAGCGCGTCCGGGTCGGCCGGCATGGCGAGATCGGGCGCATGCGCGCCCGCTTCGACGTCGAGCTCCGGCTCGAGCTCCGCCGCCGAGAGCCGCTGCCCTGCGTACTTGGTAGTCAACCGGATGACGATGTTGCGCAGCTCCCGGACGTTACCGGGGAAGTGGTAGTCGCGCCAAAGTCGCGCTGCCGAGTCGTCGAGCGCAAACGGAGCGAGCCGCGCCTGGTCCGCATAGAAGCGGCAGAAGTGCTCGAGGAGCAGGCCCTTGTCGTCCTCCATGTCGCGCAGCGGCGGCACGTTGATGGTGAACACCGACAAGCGATGATAGAGGTCGGCACGGAAGTGCCCCTTCTTGATCTCCTGCCGGAGGTCGCGGTTCGTCGCGGCGATCACGCGCGCCCGGCTGTAGCGACGCTGCGTCTCGCCGACGCGCTGGTACTCGCCGTTCTCGAGCACGCGCAGCAGCTTTGCCTGCAGCTCGAGGGGCAGCTCGCCGATCTCGTCGAGGAACAGGGTGCCGTCGCCGGCGTCCTCGAAGTATCCGGACTTGTTCGCCGCGGCGCCCGTGAAGGCGCCCTTCACGTACCCGAACAGGGTCGGCTCGACGAGCGTCGGCGAGATCGCGGCGCAGTTGAGCGCGAGGAACGGCTTTTCGCGGCGCGAGGACATCCGGTGCAGCGCGTTCGCAACCATCTCCTTGCCGCTGCCCGACTCGCCTTCGATGAGCGCGGGGAAGGGGCTGTCCGCGTACTGGGAGATCTGGCTTCGCAGCTTTTCCATCGCGGGGCTGCGGCCGACGAGCGCGTCGGTGCCGTCCGGCGCTCCGCGCAGCTCCGCGTCGCGGAACTGCAGTGCGTGCATCAGGATCTTCTTCAGGTTCTCCGGGTCGCAGGGCTTCGCCACGAACTCGGCGGCGCCGAGCGTGCGTGCATGCCTCGCGTTAGCTGCGTCGTTCTGTCCGGAAAGCACGAGGATCTTGATGCTCGGCGAGTGGGCGAGCAGATCGGAGATCAGCGCGAAGCCCTCGTCCGGCCGATGCGGCACCGGCGGCAGCCCGAGATCCACCAGCGCGAGCTGCGGCGGCGTGGCGAGCTGGCGAAGCAGGCTGATCGCGTGCGAGCGCGAATCGCTCAATAGCACGTCGAAGTCGCGCCCCAGCGCGAAGGCCAGCGTGTCGGTGATCAGCTGATCGTCATCGACGATCAGCAGCGTGGGCTTGTGCGTTGTCGTTGTGTCGGCCATGGGCGGGCCCCTCGATACATTTGAGGAAGGCTTGCTCTATCGAGCGCTCGCCGTAATGGTCGCACAGCGACCGGGGGGTCCCTGAGAAATACCGCACACCCCGATGCAGGACGATCATGCGATCGCACACCTCTTCCACATCGGCGAGCGCATGGGACGTGAACACGAGCGTCGCGCCGCGGTCGCGCAGCGACGCGATCTGCCGCTTGACGAGCGCGCGCGCTTTCGGGTCGAGACCGCTCATCGGCTCGTCGAGCACGTAGAGGTCCCGCTGCGACAGGAACGCACCGGCCAGCCCGAGCTTCTGCGTCATGCCCTTGGAATACGTGCGCACGGCGCGCGCGAGCGCCGCGGGATCGAGGTCCAGCGCCGCAAGCATCGCCTGCACCGCGCCCTCCCGATACGTTTCGCCGGAGAGGCGCAGGAGGTAGCGCAGGAAATCGGTGCCGGTGAGGTAGTAGGGCGGCGAGAACCGCTCCGGGAGGAACGCGAGCTTCGCGCGCGAGCGCGGCTCGCGGTGCGGGACGCCGAAGATCTCGATGGTGCCGGCGTCCAGCGAGAGAAAATCGAGCAGACACTTGATCAGCGTGGTCTTGCCGGCGCCGTTCACGCCCGCCAGCCCGACGAACTCGCCGCGCACGACCTCGACGTCGACGCCGCGCAGTGCCTCGGTCCGGCCGTAGCGCTTGCGCACGTCGCGCGCACGGATGACGGCGTCGGTCATTTGTCTCCTGTAGCGCCTCTCGCGATGCCGCGCATCATAGCGCAGGGCATCTCGCCCGATCGCGTGCGCGTGCGCGCCGCGCGCCGCGTTGTTCGCGATCGCCGCAACCGGGTAGAATCGCGCGTTTCCCGCCAGGCCAAGCCCGCTTTGCCCGCCCGCCCGTCACCCGAGAACGTCGTCGAGGTCGACAACGTGTCGTTCGCGTACGACGCGCGGCAAGTCCTGTCCGGCATCAGCCTCGCCATCCCCCGCGGGCGCGTGGTGGCGATCATGGGCGGAAGCGGTTGCGGCAAGACGACGCTCCTGCGGTTGATCGGCGGCGCGCTGCGGCCGACGAGCGGCGAGGTTCGAGTGTTCGGCGACTCCGTGGGAGCGATGAACCAGGAAGAGCTCTACGCGCTGCGGCGCAAGCTCGGCATGCTGTTCCAGTTCGGCGCGCTCTTCACCGACATGTCGTCGTACGACAACGTCGCGTTCCAGATGCGCGAGCACACCGATCTGCCGGAAGACCTGATCCGCGACCTCGTGCTCATGAAGCTGCACGCGGTCGGACTGCGCGGCGCCGCGCACCTCCACCCGGCGGAGCTCTCCGGGGGCATGGCGCGCCGTGTGGCCCTGGCGCGCGCGATCGCGCTCGATCCGCAACTCATGATGTACGACGAGCCTTTCGCCGGGCTCGATCCGATCTCGCTGTCGGTTATCGGCCAGCTGATCCGGCGGCTGAACGACGCGCTCGGTGCGACCTCCATCGTGGTCACGCACGACGTCATGGAGTCGCTCAAGATCGTCGACTACATCTACTTCATCTCCGACGGCCGCATCATCGCGCAGGGGACGCCGGACGAGATTCGCGCCTCGAACATGCCGTTCGTGCACCAGTTCGTGCATGGCGAGATCGACGGCCCGGTCGCATTCCACTATCCGGCGCGTGCCTACCGTGACGACATGCTCGGAGTGCAGCCTTGAACTCCCGGCTGGCGGCGCTCGTGGCCGATGTCGGCGCACGCGTCGTGAACTGGGTCTGGCGGCTCGGCTTCGCCGCGCGTTTCTTCTGGCTCACGCTGCGCCACAGCGGCACCGCGCTGCGGCGCTTCCCGCTCACCATCCGCGAGATCTATTTCGCAGGCGTCCTGTCGCTCATCATCATCCTCGTCTCGGGCCTCTTCGTCGGGATGGTGCTCGGCCTGCAGGGTTACGACACGCTCGCGCGCTACGGCTCGGCCGAGGCGCTCGGCGTGCTCGTCGCGCTGTCGCTCGTGCGCGAGCTCGGTCCGGTGGTCGCAGCGCTCCTGTTCGCGAGCCGCGCCGGGAGCGCGATCACGGCCGAGATCGGCCTCATGAAGGCCACCGAGCAGCTCGACGCGATGGAGATGATGGCGGTCGATCCGATCGCGCGCGTGGTCGCGCCGCGCTTCTGGGGCGGCGTGATCTCGATGCCGCTGCTCGCGGCGCTCTTCTCGGCGATGGGCATCTTCGGCGGTTATCTCGTCGGGGTGGTGCTGATCGGCGTCGACGCCGGCTCGTTCTGGTCGCAGATGCAGTCCGCGGTGGACTTCCGCGAGGACATCTGGAACGGCGTGATCAAGAGTTTCGTGTTCGGCGTGGTGGTGACGTGGATCGCGGTTTTCGAGGGCTACGACGCGCCCCCGACCGCGGAGGGCGTGTCGGGCGCGACGACACGCACGGTGGTGACCTCGTCGCTCGCCGTGCTTGGTTTCGATTTTGTTCTCACCGCGCTGATGTTCAGGGGAGTCTGACCGATGATGAAGCGCAGCACGCTCGACCTCTGGGTCGGGGCGTTCGTGATGATGGGCCTCGGAGCGCTCCTGTTCCTCTCGCTCAAGGTCGCGAACCTCTCGTCATTCAACGGCGGCGACACCTACCCGATCTACGCGAACTTCGACAATATCGGCGGGCTGAAAGTGCGCGCTGCAGTGAAGAGTGCCGGAGTCGTCGTCGGCCGCGTGACCGCCATCGAATTCGACAACCAGACCTTCGAGGCGAAAGTGAGGATCGACGTCGAGGGGCGCTACCAGTTCCCGAAGGATACGGCCGCCAAGATCCTCACCTCGGGTCTCCTCGGCGACCAGTACATCGGGCTCGCGGCAGGCGGCGACACGGCGAACCTCAGGGCCGGAGACACGTTAAAAATTACCCAGTCGGCCGTGGTGCTGGAGAATCTGATCAGTCAGTTCCTGTACAGTAAGGCGGCCGAAGGTCCTGAAAAGAAACAGTGAACACCGGAGTACAGAAGATGATTCGCTGCCTCGCCGCGCTCGCCGCCGCCGCATTGCTCGCGAGCGGCTGCGCCACCACCGGTGGCGCGCCCGACCCGCGCGACCCCTGGGAGGGCGGCAATCGCGCGATATTCGAGTTCAACGACGGGCTCGACCGCGCGCTGATCAGGCCGACCGCCGAGGCGTACCGATTCGTCACGCCGCAGATCGTCCGCACCGGCGTGACCAACTTCTTCGGCAACCTCCAGGACATCTGGATCGGCACGAACCAGCTGCTCCAGGGAAAGATCGAGCTCTGGGTCAACGACTGGGCGCGCGTTCTCTTCAACACCACGTTCGGGCTCGGCGGGGTGCTGGACATCGCGAGCGAGATGCGCCTCGAGAAGCACGACGAGGATTTCGGCCAGACGCTCGCGGTCTGGGGCGCCCCGTTCGGCCCCTACGTGGTGCTGCCGGTCTTCGGGCCGAGCTCGGTGCGGGACACGGCCGGTTTCGCCGTCGACTTCTACATGTATCCGACGTTCTGGATTCTGCGCAACGCACGGCCCGAGCACTGGGTGAGCTGGCGGAACAGCCTCGCCGGACTCGCGTTCGTCAACAGCCGCGCGAACGCGCTCGCGGTCACCGACGTGCTCGAGCAGGCCGCGCTCGACCGCTACGCCTACGTACGCAGCGCGTTCTTCCAGCGCCGGCTGAACCAGATCTACGACGGCAACCCGCCGCCGGCGCCGCGCTCGGCCGCACCGGGCATTCCGACCAAGGCCGCCGCGCAACTGCTGGAGCTTCTCGATGCTGTAGACGGGGGCCGCGCCGACGCGGGCGGTCCGGCCTCCCGGGAGACGTTCGAGCCGCGCGTCCCGATGAATTATGATGCCGTCCTTGCCGCCGCAAATCGGCCCGCGCAGCTCGTCGCGAAGGCCGGCGAGGCGGATCGCCAGGAACCCTGAACCCCAGCATGCAACGTTTCCTCTTCGCATTAGCGGTATTGCTCTTCGCTCCCTTCGCCAACGCCCAGGAGATCGCTCCCGACGCGCTCGTCAAGTCGGTCTCGCAGGAAGTCCTCGAAATCATCCGCAAGGACAGGGACATCCAGTCGGGCAACACCCGCAAGACCATCGATCTCGTCGAGACGAAAGTGCTGCCGCACTTCGATTTCGTGCGCATGACTGCACTCGCGATGGGCCCGAACTGGCGCCGCGCCACGCCGGACCAGCAGAAGGTGCTCACCGACCAGTTCCGCGTTCTGCTGGTGCGGACGTACTCGACCGCGCTCTCGTCGTACAAGAACCACACCATCGACTACAAGCCGTTGCGCGCCCAGCCCGGCGACACCGACGTCGTCGTGAAGTCCGAGGTCAAGCAGCCCGGCCAGCAGGCGGTCACGATCGACTACAGCATGGAAAAGACCGCGGCGAGCTGGAAGGTCTATGACGTCGCGGTAGGCGGCGTGAGCCTCGTGACGACCTATCGCGACACGTTCACGAACGAGGTTCGCCAGGGCGGGATCGACGGCCTCATCAAGTCGCTGAACGAGAAGAACCGCCAACTCGAGACGGCCGAGAAGAAGTGATCCGCGCCGACGGCGAGCGCCTCGTCCTCGAAGGGCCGCTCAACCTCTCCACGGTTCCCGAGCTGGCCGCACAAGGCCGGGAGCGGCTGCGCGCCGGCGGTGCCGTGGTCGACCTCGCCGCGACCACCGACGTCGATTCCTCGGGCGTCGCTCTGATCCTCGAGTGGACGCGCGAGTGCGCCCGCGAGGGCCGTCAGCTTCGGGTGGTCAACGCGCCCGAGGCGGTCGCCAAGCTCGCGGACCTGTACGGCGTATCGAACCTCCTGCCGCTCGAGCGTCGCTGACCGCCCCGGGTCGCGCTGCGCGATGACGGCCGCCATTTCGGTTTCCGGCGTTACCAAGCGCTTCGGCGCGGTGCAGGCGCTCGCCGGCGTCGACCTCGAGGTCCGCCAGGGCGAGTTCTTCGCGCTTCTCGGCCCGAACGGGGCGGGGAAGACCACCCTCATCAGCATCCTTGCCGGGCTCACGCGCGCCGATTCCGGCACGGCGCGAGTGCTCGGCCACGACGTGGTCACCGGTTACCGGAGCGCGCGCCGGTTCCTGGGCGTCGTGCCCCAGGAGCTCGTGTTCGACCCCTTCTTCAGCGTCCGCGAGACGCTCGCGTTCCAGTCCGGCTACTTCGGCATCAGCGGCAACGACGCGTGGATCGACGAGTTGCTGACGAACCTCGACCTGCAGGCGAAAGCGGACGCAAACATGCGGTCCCTGTCGGGGGGCATGAAACGGCGCGTGCTCGTCGCCCAGGCGCTGGTGCACCGTCCGCCGGTGATCATCCTCGACGAGCCGACGGCCGGCGTCGACGTCGAGCTGCGGCAGGGACTGTGGCGCTTCATGCGGCGCCTGAATGCGGAAGGTCACACGATCGTCCTCACCACCCACTATCTCGAAGAGGCCGAGAGCCTGTGCAGCCGCGTCGCGATGCTCAAGGCAGGCCGCATCGTTGCGCTCGACTCCACCGAGCGCCTGCTCGCGCGTTTCAACGAGCTGTATCTCGAAGTGCGACTCGCCGGCGGCGCGCTGCCGGAAACACTCGCGGGCCGCGCGCTGACCGACGGCGCCGCCATCACGCGCGTGCGTCTCTCCGGCCACGAGGAAGTCGAGTGGATCCTCGCCGAGCTGCGGCGCGCCGGTTGCCGTATCGAGTCGATGGCGCTGCGGGAGCCCGACCTCGAGGAGGTGTTCGTCCAGATCATGTCGGGCGCCGCGCCGGAGGGACGGGCGTGACCGGGTTCGTCGCGCTTTTTCGCAAGGAGCTCGTGCGCTTCTGGAAGGTGGCGTTCCAGACCGTCCTCGCGCCCGTGGTGACCGCACTCCTGTACCTCCTCGTGTTCTCGCACGTCCTCGAGGGCAACGTCCGCGTGTACGAGGGGGTCGGCTATACCCAGTTCCTCGTCCCCGGCCTCGTGATGATGTCGGTCCTCCAGAACGCGTTCGCGAACAGCTCGTCGAGCCTGATCCAGTCGAAAGTCACCGGCAACCTCGTGTTCGTGCTGCTCGCGCCGCTGTCTTACCTCGAGTTCTTCGGCGCCTACGTTGCGGGTGCGATGGTGCGCGGGATCGTCGTCGGCGCCGGCGTGCTCGCGGTGACGCTTCCCTTCGTCGGATTGCAGTTCGCGCATCCGCTATGGATTCTCGCGTTCGCGCTCGCGGGCAGCGCCATCCTCGGCGCGCTCGGCGTGGTCGCCGGCATCTGGGCCGACAAGTTCGATCAGCTCGCGGCGTTCCAGAACTTCGTGATCGTGCCGCTCACGTTCCTGTCGGGCGTGTTCTACTCGATCCACTCGCTGCCGGCGTTCTGGCAGCGCGCGTCGCACTTCAACCCGTTCTTCTACATGATCGACGGCTTCCGCTACGGCTTCTACGGGCGATCGGACACCGATCCCGTGACGAGCTTCGGCGTCGTCGCGCTCGCGTTCGCCGTCCTCGCCACGCTCTCCCTCCTTCTGCTGCGCACCGGGTACAAGCTTCGCCAGTAGGCGCGCACTGCGGCAGGATTGCGCCGGCCGAGCGACAATTGCGCCCCCGCGGCCATTCGGCCGAGCATTTCCGGAAGACGCACCCATGGTACGACCCGAGGACATCCAGACCTACATTGCCAGAGGGCTCGCCTGCGAGCATTGCGAGGTGGCCGGCGACGGGCATCACTTCGAGGCGGTGATCGTGAGCCCCGAGTTCCGCGGCAAGAACCGCGTGCAGCAGCACCAGCTCGTGTATCGGGCGCTCGGCGACCGGATGCGCGAGGAGATCCACGCGCTGTCGATGCAGACCCTCACCCCCGAAGAGTGGGCCGCCCGCTGACGCGGCCTGCCCGAGGAATCCGATGGACAAGCTTGCAATCCAGGGCGGCGCCGCCCTGCGCGGCGAGGTGCGCATTTCCGGCGCCAAGAACGCCGCGCTCCCGCTCATGTGCGCCGCGCTGCTCACCCGCGATCCGCTGCGGCTCACCAACGTGCCGCATCTTCGCGACGTCAGCACCATGGTCCGCCTGCTCGCGCAGATGGGCGTGGCCGCGACGCTCGACGACCGGGGAGCGCTCGCGCTCGATGCCTCCGGGCTCGGCAACCCGGTCGCGCCGTACGATCTCGTCAAGACCATGCGGGCGTCGATTCTCGTGCTCGGCCCGCTGGTTGCGCGCCATGGCGAGGCGCGCGTATCGCTTCCCGGCGGCTGCGCGATCGGTCTGCGGCCCGTCGACCAGCATCTTAAGGGCCTCACGGCGATGGGGGCGGAGATCGCTGTCGAGCACGGCTACATCCACGCCAAGGCGAAGCGCCTCAAAGGCGCGCGCATCTTCATGGATCTCGTCACCGTGACCGGCACCGAGAACCTGATGATGGCCGCAGCGCTCGCCGAGGGCACCACGGTCCTCGAGAACGCCGCGCGCGAGCCCGAGGTGGTGGACCTCGCCAACTGCCTCGCCGCGATGGGGGCGCGCGTCACGGGCGCCGGCTCCGACGTGATCGTGATCGAAGGGGTCGAGCGGCTCTCGGGCGCGGCGCACCGGATCATGCCCGACCGCATCGAGACGGGCACGTTCCTGGTCGCCGCGGCGGCCACGGGCGGCGAAGTGCGCCTGACGGGAACGGACGGCACCTACCTCGAGGCTGTGCTCGAGAAGCTGCGCGAGGCCGGCGCGGAACTGGCGGAGGAGCCGGGCACGATCTCGATCGCGATGCGCGGCCGTCCGCGCTCGGTCAACCTGCGCACCGCGCCGTATCCCGCGTTTCCGACCGACATGCAGGCGCAGTTCATGGCGCTCGACGCGGTGGCCGAAGGCACGGGTGTGATCACCGAAACCATCTTCGAGAACCGCTTCATGCACGCGATCGAGTTGCAGCGCCTCGGGGCCAACATCGAGACATCGGGCAATACCGCCGTCGTCAAGGGCGTCGCCAAGCTCGACGGCGCGACCGTGATGGCGACCGACCTTCGCGCCTCGGCGAGCCTGGTCGTCGCGGGGCTCGTGGCGCAGGGCGAGACCGTCGTCGACCGCATCTACCACCTGGACCGGGGCTACGAGGCGATCGAGGAGAAGCTCTCGAAGCTCGGCGCGCGAATCCGGCGCGTGCGGTAGGCTCTGCGCGGCCCACCCCTCGCGCGAGCACGATGTTCGACTCCGTCACCGCTGCGTTCTCGGCGAACCAGTTCGTCTCCGGAGGGCTGCTGCTCGGTGCGCTGGGCCTCGCGGCCGTGTGGCTGCGCAACGTCCCGAAGCATCTCTGGTCGCTCTTCAAGCGGGCGTTCGTCTCCACGCTCACCTTCGACAACCGCGACGACCTGATTTTCACCACGCTCGTGGAGTACATGGACGCGAAGGACGTGCTGCGCGGCATCAACCAGTTCACCGTGCGCGGCGTTCGTCAGAGCTCAGGCTACTCGAGCTTCGCCGACGACATCCGCCAGGGCGCGTATCCGCAGGCGTTCCTTTCCCCCGGCGAGGGCTTTCACGTGTTCCGCCTCGACGGGCGGCTCATGTGGATGACCCGCGAAGTGCAGGTCGTCCAGACGGTGCTGGAGAAAATCACCCTGTCGACCTTCGGCCGGGACAAGGGGCCGCTCGAGGAGTTCATCCGCGCGGCGATCGCGCATCGCATCGCGCGCGAGCTGAACAAGATCGCGATCTACGTGCCGAACCCGTTCAACCATTCGGACTGGATGCGCGCGAAGCTCGGCAACAATCGCAAGCTCTCTTCGATCGTCCTCAAGGCGGGCCAGACGGAAGCGATCCTCGCGGACCTGAACCGTTTCTTCGCTTCGCGCGACCGCTACGAGACGCTCGGCATCCCGTGGCGGCGCGGCTACCTTCTCTACGGATCGCCGGGAACGGGCAAGACCTCGCTCGTGACGGCGCTCGCGTCGGAGCTGACCCTCAACGTCTGCAGCCTCAGCCTCGCCTCGGGCGGGCTGAACGACGATCGCGTGAACGCCCTGTTGTCGAGCGTGCCGCCGCGCTCGCTCATCCTCATCGAGGACATCGACTCCTTCTTCCGCCAGCGCGACCAGGCGACGAGCCAGATGAGACTCTCGTTCTCGGGGTTCATCAACGCGCTCGACGGCGTGGCGTCGCACGAGGGGTCGGTGATCTTCATGACGACGAACTTTCCCGAACTGATCGACGACGCGGTCATCCGCTCGGGGCGGGTCGACTTCCGCATGGAGCTTTCGAAGTGCGACCGCCACCAACTCCACGAGATGTTCCTGAAGTTCTTCGACGACCGAGCGCGCGCCGACGAGTTCGCGTCGCGGCTCGAATCGGGCCGGTGGTCGCCGGCCGAAGTGCAGGAGCGGCTGCTCAAGGCGAGCGACGCCGCGTCCGCTCTCGCGCTCTTCGCGCCGAAGTCGACCGCGGCGTCATGACCCGTCGGGGCGGTCGCAGCGCCGGCGGGCGAATCTGCGAAGCTTTGCTGTAAAATCCTGATTTACGCGAGTTTTCCATCGCCGTGCCAGTCACCATCGCGCTTTCCAAGGGCCGCATCTTCGACGAGACGCTGCCGCTCCTCGCGGCCGCCGGGATCGCCCCGAGCGAGAATCCCGACACGTCGCGCAAGCTCATCATCGGCACGAATCGCGCCGACGTTCGGCTGGTGATCGTCCGCGCTTCGGACACACCGACCTACGTGGAATACGGGGCGGCCGACCTCGGCATCGCCGGCAAGGACGTGCTTGCCGAGCACGGCGGCGCGGGACTCTATCAGCCGCTCGATCTCGGCATCGCCGCGTGTCGCATGATGGTCGCCGTGCCGGAGGGATTCGATTACGCGGCCGCCGTACGCACCGGTGCGCGCCTCCGGGTCGCCACGAAGTACATGCGTGCGGCGCGCGAGCACTTCGCGGCGAAGGGCGTGCACGTCGACCTCATCAAGCTCTACGGCTCGATGGAGCTCGCGCCGCTCGTCGGCCTCGCCGACGTGATCGTGGATCTCGTTTCGAGCGGCAATACGCTGCGCGCCAACCGTCTCGTCGCGGTCGAGGAGATCGCGAAAATCAGCGCGCGCCTGATCGTCAACCAGGCAGCGCTCAAGCTGAAGCGCGCCGAGCTGCAGCCCGTGATCGACGCGTTCGCGGGTGCGGTGGCGACCCATGCCTGACATCCTGCGGCTGTCGACGTCGGACGCAGGGTTCGACGCGGCGCTTGCCCGGCTGACCGCGCTCGAAGCGTCGCAGGACGAATCGGTCGAGCGCGCGGTCGCCGCGATCCTCGACGCGGTGCGCGCGCGCGGCGATGCCGCCGTGCTGGAGTACACGCGCCAGTTCGACGGCCTCGAGGCGCAGAGCATGGCCGCGCTGGAGATTCCGCGCGCGGCGCTCGCGCGTGCGCGGGACGGCATCCCGGTCGCGGAGCGCGAAGCGCTCGAAGCGGCGGCCGAACGCGTTCGCCGCTACCACGAGCGGCAGCGCGCGGGCTCCTGGGAATACGCCGAGCCCGACGGTACGGTGCTGGGACAGAAGGTGACCCCCCTCGACCGCGTGGGCCTTTACGTCCCGGGCGGCAAGGCCGCGTACCCTTCTTCCGTGCTCATGAACGCGTTGCCCGCGAAAGTGGCCGGCGTCGGCGAGCTCGTGATGGTGGTGCCGACGCCCGGTGGCGAGCGGAATGCGCTCGTGCTCGGCGCGGCGTCCATCGCCGGCGTGGATCGCGTCTTCGCGATCGGAGGCGCACAGGCGGTCGGCGCGCTCGCCTACGGCACCGAGACCGTCCCGCAGGTCGACAAGATCGTGGGTCCGGGAAACAAGTACGTCGCGGCGGCGAAGCGGCGCGTGTTCGGCATCGTCGGCATCGACATGATCGCCGGCCCGTCCGAGATCCTCGTCGTCTGCGACGGAACCACCGATCCCGACTGGATCGCGATGGACCTCTTCTCGCAGGCCGAGCACGACGAGGTGGCGCAGGCGATCCTCGTCTCGCCCGACGCCGCGTTTCTCGACCGGGTCGCGGCCTCGATCGCGCGCCAGCTGCCGGGGATGCCGCGACGGGACGTGATCGCCGCGTCGCTCGGCAACCGCGGAGCGCTCATCCGGGTGCGCGACCTCGACGAGGCGGCCGAAATCGCGAACCGCATCGCGCCGGAGCACCTGGAGCTGTCGGTGCGCGACCCGGAGCCGCTGCTCGCGAAAATCCGCCACGCGGGCGCGATCTTCGTCGGGCCTTACAGCTCCGAGGCGATCGGCGACTACTGCGCCGGGCCCAACCACGTCCTGCCGACCTCGCGGACCGCACGGTTCTCGTCGCCGCTCGGCGTGTACGACTTCCAGAAACGGTCGAGCCTCATCAAGGTCTCGCCCGACGGCGCGGCATCGCTCGGCCGCGTCGCGGCGACCCTCGCTTACGGCGAGGGCCTGCAGGCGCACGCTCGCAGCGCCGAGTACCGCTTCCTGGGCGGGCGCGGGCGATGAAGGGCGGCCCCGACGCCTGGGTTCGCGAGGAGATCCTCGCGCTCAAGGCCTACCACGTCCCGTCGGCCGAAGGCTTCGTCAAGCTCGACGCGATGGAGAACCCCTATCGCCTGCCGGAGAAGCTGCGCGAAGAAGTGGGCCGGCTCGTGTCGGGCGTCGCGATCAACCGCTACCCCGATCCCGCAGCGCCCGAACTCAAGCTGCGCTTGCGCGAGACCATGGGCATCCCGGCCGACGCCGGGGTTCTGCTGGGCAACGGGTCCGACGAGATCATCACGATCGTCGCGCAGACGCTGGCGCGCCCCGGCGCGGTGATGCTCTGCCCCGAGCCGTCGTTCGCGATGTACCGCATGAACGCCGTGCTCGCCGGGATGCGTTACGTCGGCGTCCCGCTGCGGGTCGACTTCACGCTGGACGTCGAAGCGTTTCTCGCGGCGATCGCGGCGCATCGGCCGGCGCTCGTCTTTCTTGCATACCCGAACAATCCGACGGGCAACCTCTTCCCCGAGGACGACGTCGCGCGCATCGTCGAGGCGGCGCCGGGGCTGGTCGTCGTCGACGAGGCGTATCACGTATTCGCCGGCAAAACGTTCATGGACCGGCTCGCGGCGCACCCGAATCTCCTCGTCATGCGCACGGTTTCGAAGCTCGGCCTCGCGGGCCTGCGTCTTGGCTACGCGGCCGCGAGCCCGGCGTGGATCGGCGAGCTGGACAAGGTCCGCGCGCCCTACAACGTGAACGTGGTCACCCAGGCGGTGGCGGAGGCGGTGCTCCGCCACGTCGACGTCCTCGAAAAGCAGGCGGCGCAGATCCGCGCCGACCGCGACGCGCTTGCCGAGCGACTCGACGGCATGGCGGACGTCGAAGCGTTCCCGAGCGCCGCGAACTTCATCCTCGTGCGCGTGCCCGACGCGAACCGGGTGTTCGAGGGCATGAAGGCGCGGCGCGTTCTCGTGAGAAACTTCCACGGCGGCCATCCACTGCTCGCGAACTGCCTGCGCCTCACCGTCGGCACGCCCGGCGAAAACGCACTGATGCTTGCGGCCCTTTCGGAAAGCCTATGAGAACTGCGTCGATCACCCGCAACACGCTGGAGACCCAGATCACGGTTGCCGTGAACCTGGACGGTACCGGCAAGGCGCGCCTCGAAACGGGCGTGCCGTTCCTCGACCACATGCTCGACCAGGTCGCGCGCCACGGCATGGTCGACCTCGAGGTGGCGGCGCGAGGCGACCTGCACATCGACGCGCACCACACCGTCGAGGATATCGGCATCACGCTTGGACAGGCGGTGGCGAAGGCGGTCGGCGACCGGAAAGGCGTTCGGCGGTTCGGCCACGCCTACGTGCCGCTCGACGAAGCGCTCTCGCGCGTGGTCTTCGACTTCTCGGGGCGGCCGGGTCTCGAGTTCCACGTCGACTTCGCGCGCGCCATGATCGGCGAGTTCGACGTCGACCTGGTGCACGAGTTCTTCCAGGGGTTCGTGAACCATGCGCTCGTCACGCTGCACGTGGACAACCTTCGCGGTGCCAACGCGCACCATCAGGCGGAGACGGTGTTCAAGGCCTTCGGCCGCGCGCTGCGCATGGCCGTCGAGCCGGACCCGCGCGCGTCGGGCGCGGTGCCGTCCACGAAAGGCACGCTCTAGAGAAGCAGGATCGAGGACCGAGCGCTGCATCCGCGATCGGCAACCCTGAATCCAGAACCTCGGATTCGATGACCACCATCGCAGTCGTCGACTACGGCATGGGCAACCTGCGCTCGGTGTCGAAGGCGCTCGAGCACGTCGCGCCCGGCGCCAGGGTCGAAGTGACGGCCGACGCCGACGTCATCCATGCCGCGGCGCGGGTCGTGTTTCCCGGCCAGGGCGCGATGCCGGACTGCATGCGCGAGATGGACGCCCGCGGGCTTCGCCCTGCCGTCCTCGAGGCGGCGCGCGCGAAGCCGTTCCTCGGCATCTGCATCGGCTTGCAGATGCTGTTCGAGTCGAGCGAGGAGGGAAACGTCCCCGGGCTCGCCGTGCTGCCGGGGCGCGTGCGCCGCTTTCCCGCGGAGGCAATGATCGACGACCGGGGCGGCAAGCTCAAAGTGCCCCATATGGGGTGGAATCGCGTGCACCAGGCGGAGCCGCACGCACTGTGGGCCGGCATCGAGGACGACGCGCGCTTTTACTTCGTTCACAGCTATTTCGTGGAAGCTGCCACACCCGACCTCGTCGCGGGGTTCAGCGTGTACGGCTTCCCCTTTACCTGTGCGGTAGCGCGGGATAATATCTTCGCGGTCCAGTTCCACCCCGAGAAAAGCCACGTCTCCGGCCTCCGGCTTCTCGCGAACTTCGTCACCTGGAATCCCTGATCGCGCGACCTCCCGTCGCGTCGACCCTCCCCGCCCTCCGGCACAACCCGCAAACCGCCATGGTCATCATTCCGGCCATCGACGTCAAAGAAGGCCGCTGCGTCCGCCTCAAGCAGGGCGACATGAACGACGCGACCGTCTACTCCGAAGATCCGGCGGCGATGGCGAAGCACTGGCTCGCGCAGGGCGCGCGCAGACTCCACGTGGTCGATCTCAACGGCGCGGTCGCGGGGAAGCCGAAGAACGAGGTGGTCGTCAAGCAGATCCTGAAGGCGGTGGGCGACGACATTCCCGTCCAGCTCGGCGGCGGGATCCGCGACCTCGACATGATCGAGCACTGGCTCGACCTCGGCGTGCGGTATGTCGTGATCGGCACGGCGGCGGTGAAGAACCCCGGCTTTCTGCACGACGCGTGCACGGCGTTCGCGGGGCACGTGATCGTCGCGCTCGACGCGAAAGACGGCAAGGTGGCCGTCGAGGGCTGGTCGAAAATGACCGGCCACGACGTCATCGACCTCGCGAAGAAGTTCGAGGACTACGGCGTCGAGGCGATCCTCTACACCGACATCGGCCGCGACGGCATGCTCTCGGGCGTCAACATCGATGCGACCGTCAAGCTCGCGCGCGAATTGCGCGTGCCGGTGATCGCCTCGGGCGGCTTGACCGCGCTCGACGACCTGCGCGCGCTCTGCGCCGTGGAGTCCGAGGGGATCATGGGCGTGATCACGGGACGCGCGCTCTATCAGGGCACGCTCGAATTCAAGGCGGCACAGGCGCTCGCCGACGAGCTGGCCGAGAATCAGGAATCGGGATCCAGGACCTAGGATTTAGGATCGAGCACTCTATCCTCGATCCTCAGTCCTCAGTCCTGAATCCTCATCCATGTCGCTCGCCAAACGCATCATTCCCTGCCTCGATGTCACCGCCGGGCGGGTGGTGAAGGGCGTCAACTTCGTCGCGCTGCGCGACGCCGGCGATCCGGTCGAGATCGCGCGGCGCTACGACGAACAGGGCGCCGACGAGTTGTGCTTCCTCGACATCACGGCGAGCTCCGACGAGCGGGACATCATCCTCCACGTGATCGAAGACGTCGCCGCGCAGGTGTTCATTCCCCTCACGGTCGGCGGCGGCATCCGGCAGGTGGAAGACGTGCGCCGGCTGCTCAACGCCGGCGCGGACAAGGTCTCGATCAATACGGCTGCGCTCCAGAATCCGGAGCTCGTGGCGCAGTGCACAGGACGCTTCGGGTCGCAGTGCATCGTCGTCGCGATCGACGCCAAGCAGACGGCTCCGGGAAAGTGGGAGGTCTTCACGCACGGCGGCCGGCGGCCGACGGGCCGCGATGCCGTCGCCTGGGCTCGCGAGGCGCAGGTGCTCGGCGCCGGCGAAATCCTGCTCACGAGCATGGATCGCGACGGCACCCGCGAGGGTTTCGACCTCCCGCTCACCCGCGCGGTCGCCGAGGCAGTCGACGTGCCCGTCATCGCGTCGGGCGGCGTCGGCAACCTCGAACATCTTGCGCAGGGTGTCGCCGAAGGCAAGGCCGACGCGGTTCTCGCCGCGAGCATCTTTCACTTCGGCGAATTCACCGTCCGACAGGCCAAGGAATGGATGGCCGACCGGGGCATCGAGGTGAGGTTATAGTGCCCCCGCGACGGACAGGGCGCGGCGAGCGGCCGCCTGCCGCCGTCCGACGCGCCGTCCGCGGCGGCGGATCCGGGTTCGCCACATGAGCTGGCTAGACGATATCGGCTGGGACGAGCGCGGGCTGGTGCCGGCGATCGCGCAGGACGCGGCGACCGGCCGTGTGCTCATGGTCGCGTGGATGAGCCGCGAATCGCTCGCGCAGACGGTCGAGTCGGGGGAGGCGGTGTATTTCTCGCGCTCCCGCGGCCGGCTGTGGAAGAAGGGCGAAGAGTCGGGACACGTGCAGCGGGTGCGCGAAGTGCGGCTCGACTGCGACGGGGACGTCGTGCTGCTCGATGTCGAGCAGGCGGGCGGGATCGCGTGCCACACCGGCCGCGAGCGCTGCTTCTTCCGACGCCTCGCCGACGGCCGCTGGGTCGAGGACGAGCCGGTGCTCAAGTCGCCCGACGAGATCTACGCGGCAAAGGGCTGAGCCCCGAGCGCCGCAGACTGGAGACACGCCATGCAGGAAATTCTTGAACGCCTCGCCGACACCATCGAGAGCCGCAAGGGCGGCGACCCGGAGAAATCGTACATCTCGCGGCTGTTCGCCCGGGGCGACGACGCCGTCCTCAAGAAGATCGGCGAGGAGGCGACCGAGGTCGTCATGGCGGCGAAAGACGGCGAGCGCCTGCGCATCGTCGGCGAGACGGCGGATCTCTGGTTCCACACGCTGATCATGCTGTCGCACTACGGACTGCGGCCCTCGGACGTGCTCATGGAGTTGCGCCGCCGCGAAGGCATTTCCGGCATCGACGAAAAGGCCGCCCGGCAGGACGGCATCCGCATCGAGGCCGAGACGCGCCGGAAATAGCGCCGTCCGCCGCCCGATCCGCCGCAACGGCCGAACCAACCGCGCGGAAACGAGTCCCAATGACTGGCGACGACTGCATCTTCTGCCGTATCGTCCGGGGCGAGATCCCGGCCAGGAAGCTCTACGAAGACGACGAAATCCTCGCCTTCCACGACATCCATCCGGTCGCGCCGGTGCACTTTCTGATCATTCCGAAGGTGCATGTCGCTTCGCTCTATGAAGCCGGGCCGGAGCACCAGGCCGTGCTCGGAAAGGTTCTCGGGATGGCGGGGCGGCTCGCCCGCGAGGCGGGGGCCGCCGACGGGTTCCGGTGCATCGTGAACACGGGGCGGGTGGGGCGACAGGAGGTGTATCATCTTCACCTCCATGTGATCGGCGGACCGGAAACACTTCCGGCGATGCTGCGCAGGTAACGGCCGGGACGAGGGCCCCGCGGCGGATGGCGGCGGGCTCTGCGGTGTCCGGACAGCCGGAGCGGGGCGTGACCGCTCGCGGCTTTGAATGTGGAGGCGAAGAGTCATGGGATCGTTCAGCATCTGGCATTGGCTGGTGGTGCTGCTCATCGTGGTGCTGGTGTTCGGCACCAAGAAGCTGCGCAACATGGGGCAGGACCTCGGCGGAGCCGTGAAGGGCTTCAAGGAAGGCATGAAGGGCGCCGAGGGCGCGACCGAAGGCGGACCGCCGCAGGTGGGCGGGCACACGCTCGAGGGCGAAGCCAAGAAGGAAACGCAGTCGAAGGCCTGAGCGCCTTCGCGAACGGGGCCGTCTGGGCCGCGCCGTGCGCGCGGCCCTTTTGCTTCGGGGCTCCGCCGGCGCAGCGCCCAGTCCGCCAGGTGGCGCGAGCGCCCGACCGTCGTGCTCCGCCTGCTACGCAATCGCATCTCGTCCCCTCCGCCATGTTCGACATCGGGTTCTCAGAGCTTCTCGTCATCGCCGTGGTGGCGCTGATCGTGATCGGCCCGGAGCGGTTGCCGAAGGTCGCGCGCACCGCCGGGCACATGCTCGGGAGACTGCAGCGGTACGTGAACGACGTGAAGGCCGACATCAACCGCGAGATGGAGCTCGACGAGCTGCGCAAGGTGCAGTCGACTTTCCAGGACGCTGCCCGATCGATCGAGGACTCGGTACGCTCGGTCGAGCAGTCGGTGAGCAAAGTGGAAAGCGAGATCCGCGCGGAGGCGGCGGCGCTCGAGTCTCCGGCCGCGGAGGCTGCAGCGGCCCCGGCACCCGAAGTGCCCGCGGTGAGCGCGCCCGCGGAAGCCGCGCCGTCGCAGTCGAAGGCCTGAACGGGCAGCCGCCATGAGCGCGCAGGATACGTTCATCTCGCACCTGATCGAGCTGCGCGATCGTCTGCTCCGCTCGATCGTGGCGATCCTGGTCGTGTTCCTGGTACTGTTTTTCTATCCGGGCGCGGGCGCGATCTACGATTTCCTGGCCGCGCCGCTCATGCAGGCGCTTCCCGACGGCGCGAAGATGATTGCAACGGGCGTGATCACGCCCTTCCTCGTCCCCGTCAAAGTGACCGCGATGGTCGCGTTCATGGTGGCGCTCCCGTATGTGCTCTTCCAGGTGTGGGCGTTCGTCGCGCCCGGCCTCTACGCGCACGAGAAGAAGCTGGTCCTGCCGCTCGTGGTCGCGAGCACGGCGCTCTTCCTCCTCGGCATCGCGTTCGCGTATTTCTTCGTGTTCGGCAAGGTGTTCACCTTCATCAACCAGTTCGCGCCGAAGTCGATCACGCCTGCGCCGGACATCGAGGCCTATCTGGGCTTCGTCCTCACCATGTTCATCGCCTTCGGGCTCACCTTCGAGATCCCGGTGGCCGTGGTGGTGCTCGCGCGGATGGGCGTGGTGTCGGTGGAGCAGCTGAAGCAGGCGCGCCCGTACGTGATCGTCGGCGCGTTCGTGGTGGCGGCGATCGTCACGCCGCCCGACGTGGTGTCGCAGCTGATGCTGGCGATCCCGATGGTGCTCCTCTACGAGCTCGGGATCATCCTTGCGCGCTTCGTCGCCCGGCCGGCGGGCGCGACCGATCACCGGTCCTTGACGAACGCCGAGATGGAAGCCGAGCTCGACCGCGCGGACGCGGAGCGCGAGCGGCTGAAGTAGGGGCCCGGGGCGAAAAGCTTCGACGCACGGGGCCCGGAACACGCGGAGCCCCGCAGACAAAGGGCTGGTTTACGGCCTCGCGGGGTGGGGCGCGCCGGAGATCTCGCGCCGCCGAAGACCCACCGCTTCGCGACTTTCCTCCGCGTAACGCGGCGTCGCCCGCGTGCTCCGCGTCTGATTCTGCCCTTACCGCTGTTGCTTGCGCGCCTGCAGCGATGCCGGCCGGCGCGCGATTTCCACCTCGACCTGCAAGTCCTTCCCCTGACGCTTGAGCGACAGGGGCACTTTCGCGCCCGGCCGCAGCGCCGCTACCGAGTTGAGCATCGCGGGCGGGTCGGCGACCGGCTTGCCGGCGACCGCAACGAGGATGTCTCCCGGCTTCACGCCGGCCCTGTCCGCGGGGCCCTTCGACTCGACGCCGGCGATCAGCACGCCGTTCGTTCCGGGCAGCTTGAACGATTCGGCGAGCTCCGGCGTGATTTCCTGGCCCTGCACGCCGATGTAGCCGCGCACCACGCTGCCGGTCGCGATGATGCCATCCATGACCTGGCGCGCCGTCGATGCCGGGATGGCGAACCCGATGCCGATCGAACCGCCCGTTCTCGAGAGGATCGCAGTGTTCACGCCGACGAGGTTGCCCGACGTGTCCACCAGCGCGCCGCCCGAGTTGCCCTGGTTGATCGCGGCGTCGGTCTGGATGAAGTTCTCGAAGGTGTTGATGCCGAGACCCGTGCGCCCGAGCGCCGACACGATACCCATCGTGACCGTCTGGCCCACGCCGAACGGATTGCCGATCGCGAGCACCACGTCGCCGACCTTCGCGTCGTCGTCCGCGCCGAACGCGATCGCGGGCAGCGCCTCGGCGGTCTCGACCTTCACGACGGCGAGGTCGGTCTCCGGGTCGGTGCCGATGACGCGGGCGGCTAGCGTACGGCCGTCGGGCAGCGCGATCTGGATCTCGTCGGCGTCTTCGATCACGTGGTTGTTCGTCAGGATGAATCCCGTGGGATTGACGATCACCCCGGAGCCCAGGCTCGTGGCGCGCTGCGTCGATTCGAACATCTCGCCGAAGAAGCGGCGAAAAATCGGGTCGTCCATGAACGGGTGCCGTGCGGTCTTCACCTCCTTCGAAGTGAACACGTTCACCACGGCCGGACCGGCGCGGGTTGCCGCGTCTGCGTAGGAGGGCGCGCGGCCGGGGGCAGGCGCGACCGAAGTGGCCGGCGCCTGGCTCGCGGCGACCGGCACGTGGGGCGCCGTCTGCGCGCCGAGCCACTCGGGACGCAGCGTCTGGACGACGAACAGCACCGCGAGGCTCACGGTGACGGTTTGCGCGAAGACGAGCCAGAGTTTCTTAAGTGTCATCCTGCAAGCCCGGGGGCGGGCGGCGTTGGGATGGGGCGGCGTCGGTGCCGGCGGCGCGGTGTTACGCCGGAAGGTGGGGGCGACGCGGCGTCGTTACAATCGGCTGTTCCCGATGGGCACGCCCGATTGAAGACCATGCATCGCGACGAGCTGAACCGATATCTCGCAGACCTGCTCGAAGTCGCCCGGTTCCGCGATTATTCCCCAAACGGCCTGCAGGTGGAAGGACGGCCCGAGGTGCGCCGAATCGTCACCGGCGTCACCGCCAGCGCCGACCTGATCGATGCTGCCGTGGCCGCGGACGCGGATGCGCTCGTCGTGCATCACGGGTATTTCTGGCGCGGCGAGGATCCCCGGCTCGTCGGCACGCGCCGGGCGCGCATCGCGAAGCTCGTCGCGGCCGATCTCAATCTCTTCGCGTTCCACCTCCCGCTCGACGCGCATCCAGCGCTCGGCAACAACGCGCAGCTCGCGCGCGTGCTCGGATTCGTCGCCGAAGGCCGCACGGGCGACCAGGAGGTGGTCGCGTTCGGCGCGCCCGAATTGCCGCTGCCGCTCGCCGAGCTGGGCGCGCGCGTGGCCGAACGCCTTGCGCGCGAGCCGCTCCTGATCGGCGACCCGGCCCGGGTAGTGCGCCGCATCGCGTGGTGCACGGGCGGCGCGCAGGGCTATTTCGAGGCTGCCATCGAGCTTGGCGTCGACGCTTACCTGACGGGCGAGATCTCCGAGCAGCACGTGCACCTCGCGCGCGAGTCGGGCGTTGCGTTCATCGCAGCGGGCCATCACGCGACCGAGCGCTTCGGCGTGCAGGCTCTCGGCGCGCATCTCGCGCGCGAACTGGGCCTGTCCCACCAGTTCGTCGATCTTCCCAATCCGGTCTGAGCCTGGGCACCCCGAGGGCACGGGTTTCGCCGCACCGCCGCACGGCGCGGGAGTGCGCTCGTTTATGCCTGCATATCAAGTGCTTAGCGTGAAAAATTTCACTTTTGCACGGGCGTTCGGATATAATCGCGAGCTTCCGAGAATTCCCGCCTATCCAGGAGCCTCCGTCCTGCCATGAGCACCTCTACGACCGTCAACAACGCGCCCGAGCCCGCGCCGCAAGTCGACGCGGCGCGCCGGCGCAACCTGATCGTCGGCACTGCCGTCGTCGGCGGCGGCCTCGGCGTCGCCGCGGCGTGGCCGTTTCTCGCGAGCTTCGCGCCGTCGGAACGTGCGAAAGCCGCCGGCGCCCCCGTCGAGGCCGATCTCTCGAAGCTCGAGCCCGGCCAGATGATGACGGTCGAGTGGCGCGGCGTGCCGGTGTGGATCATCAACCGCACCAAGGCGCAGCTCGAGGGCCTCGCGAACGACACCAAACTGCTCGCCGATCCCGACTCCAAGCGGTCGTCGCAGCCTGCCAACGCCCAGAACGGGACGCGCTCGATCAAGCCCGAGTACGGCGTCATGGTCGGCATCTGCACCCACCTCGGCTGCTCGCCCGTCTCGCGCTTCGAGCCCGGCGACGGCGCCGGCATGGGCGC
>JALOSW010000105.1 GCA_025458245.1 Burkholderiales bacterium | reverse complement strand
CCTGGTCGAGCGGCGCGAGACCGGGGAAGCACGGCGCTTGCTGGCCGAGGCCATCCCGCAGGCGCTGCAGTTCCGCATCCCGCAGATGCAGGGCCTGTTTCTCGCCTTCCGCGCCGAGGCCGAATTGCTGTGCGGCGAACTCGGCGCCGCACGCGCATCGGTCGCCGAGGCGACGTCGATCACTGAGGCGGCCGGGTACCGCTACGGCGAGGGCTGGGCGTGGCGGGTGGCGGCGCGGGTCGAGCACGCGGCTAAAGATGTTGGCTCGGCACAACGGCTGATCGACCTCGACCGCTCGGCCAGTACCTTCGAGGCGATGGGTGCGCCCTACGAGGCGGCGCGCACGCGGCTCGAGCAGGCGCTGTGGCTGCGGCAGGCGGGACGCCAGCGCGACGCCGCACGCACCGCGGACCCGGCGCTCGGGGCACTCGCCGCGCTCGGTCTGGAGCGCGCGCCCGCGCTGACGCGCATCGGGTGACGGGCGCGGATCCCGGAGAAAATCACCTCTGGAACGCGCTATCGGGTTTCTTCTCGCTTTCCGTGATGGAGCAAGGCAGCCATGTCCGACCACAAGCTCATCTTCAACTCCCTGCCCTGGACCGAAACCGCGCCCGGCGCACGCGAGAAGGCGTTCGTCACCGCCGGCAAGCGGCTGCGCCTCGTCGAGTTCACCAGCGAGTTCAGGGAAGCCGACTGGTGCACGCGCGCCCACTTCGGCTACGTGATGGGCGGCGTTCTCGAGATCGCCTTCGAGAAGAAGAAGGTCGTAATCGGCGTGGCCGAGGGTCTCGCCATTCCGGGGGGCGAGGCCTTCAAGCACAAGGCGCGCGCGGTCACGCCCACGGTGCAACTCTTTCTGGTCGAAGAAGCGGGCTGACCTCGCGCGTGCCGCGCGACGGCCCGCCCTAGCGCAGCACGATTCGCCGCCACGCTCCCGAGCGCCAGCGCAGGTAGAGCGTGGTCCCGAGCGTGACCATGTAGCCGATCGCGGCGGCCCATGCGCCGAGAATGCCGTAGCCGAACTGCGGCAGGAAGTCGACCCAGCCCTGGCCCGGCGCGAACGCGAGCGCGTGCGCGAGCGGCACGAACAGCAACCACGAGAGCACCAGCACCATCGCCGCCGGGAAGCGCACGTCGCCGGTGCCGCGCAGGCAGAACGACGAGCCGATGTTGAGGCCGTCGAAGAGCTGATAGGCGGCTGCAAGCCAGAGCAGCGTGGCGCCGAGCTTCACGACGGCGGCCGCGTTCGGATCGCTTTGCGGCACGAACACCGGCATCAGCCACGGGCCCGCGAGCGCGAGCAGCACGCCGAGCGCGCCCATGTAGCCGACCGCAAGCAGGATCGTGGCGTTGCCGACGCGCGCCGCCCACGAGCGGTCGCCCGCACCGATCGACTGGCCCACGAGCGTGGTCCCCGCGAGGCCGATGCCGACCGCCGGCATGTACGCGAGCGACGTGAGCATGATCGCGACCTGTGTCGCCGCGCCCTGCACCGCGCCGAGCTTCACCGTCATCAGCTGAAACAGCGAAAAGCCGATGAGGTCGATGGTCGCGGCGAGCCCCATCGGCACGCCGAGCGCGAAGAGGCGCGCGATGCGCTTCGCGTCGGGCCGCCACACGAGCGCGCTCTTGAATTCGCGCCGCACGTCCCTGGCGAGGAAGAAGCACGCCAGGACAGCGCAGCCGACAGCGAGCGAGAGCGTGGTCGCCCAGGCCGACCCGGCCATGCCGAGACCGAGCCGGAACATCAGGATCTCGTTGAGCGCCGCGTTGACGATCGCGACGACAATCATGACGAGGAGCGCCACGCGCGTGCGCCCGATGCCGTTGAAGAAGCCCGAGAGCGACCACATCGCCACGGAGGCCGGGCCGCCGAGGAGACGCGGGAACCAGTATTCGACCGCCAGCGACTCGATCGCGGGCGCGAGCGAAAACGGTGCGAGGATCGCGCCGCCCGCGAGCGCGAGCGCGACGAAGGGCGGCACCGTGGCGAGCGCAGCCCACAGTCCGGTCCAGACCGCGCGCGCGCCGCGCACGCGCCGTCCGCCGCCGTAGGCCTGCGCGGCGAGCGTTTGCACGGCCATGCCCACGCCGCCGAAGAGCAGGATCGCCACGAACACCAGGAAGTAGGTCGCGCCCATCGCGGCGGTCGCGTCGGTCGAGAGCCGACCGATGAACCAGGTGTCGGTCAGCGAAAGCACCGCCTGCAGGCTGGAATTCGCGAACAGCGGCGCGGCGAGCGCGACGATGGCGCGGTAGTCGACATGGCGCCGGCCGCGCGCGTCGAGCCGCAGCGCGGGGAGCGGAAAGCGGAGCGGCGGCGAAGGAGAAACGGGGGCGTCCATCGGGCGGCGGGCCCGCGCGCCGCCTCGAGGGCGCAGCGCAGCGTGGCAGTGGAGTCTAGCGGACCTGCATGACGCGACGCGGCACGCGCCGACGGGCGTTGCGGCACGCGCGGGCGCCGAGGCTCGCCCGCGCGTGCGGACCGAAACTACTTCGCTCGGCCGTACTTGCCGGTGAGCGTCGCCTTGCCGATCGAGTTCGCGTTCACCATGAACCCGGCGAGCGACGCGGTGGCGCCCTGCGGGAGCTCGAGCTTGTCGACCTTCAGCGCGTGCAGGGTGAAGTTGTAGCGATGCGGCTTGTCGCCGACGGGCGGGCACGGTCCGCCCCAGCCCGGACCGCCGAAGTCGGTGTTGATCTGGGCCGCACCCGCGGGCAGCGCCGAACCGTCGGATTTGCCCGCCCCCTTGGGCAGCTCCGTGGCCGCGACGGGAATGTTGATCATCACCCAATGCCACCAGCCGGCGCCGCCCGTGGGCGCGTCGGGATCGTGAACGAGGAGCGCGAAGCTCTTCGTGCCCTTGGGCGCGCCCGACCAGGAAAGGGCCGGCGAGATGTTCTTGCCGGTGCAACCGAAGCCGTTGAACACCTGCTCGTCGGCGATAGTGCCGTTCGGCTTGATGTCGGCACTACCGAGCTTGAACTGTTGCGCGTGCGCCGACGCGGCGAGCGCGAGTCCCGCAGCGAAAAGGGCCAACCTGCGAATCATCGTGACCTCCATGGGGTGATGGCGTCGCGATCTTACGCTGTCCGGTCGCTCACTGGACGCCCCCGCCTCGTCTCAGGGAACGAATCGATACCCGACCCCGGTCTCGGTCACGAGGTGGCGCGGCCGCGCCGGTGCCGCCTCGAGCTTCTGCCGCAGATGCCCCATGTAGACGCGCAGGTAGTGCCCGTGCTCCACGTAGGAAGGCCCCCAGACCTCGCGCAGAAGCTGCCGATGCGTAACGATCTTGCCCGGATGCGAGAGCAGCGTGGCGAGCAGGCGGAACTCGATTGCCGTGAGATGCACGGGAACGCCCGCCCGCGTAACCGCCCGGTTCACCAGATCCACGGTCACGTCGGCGAACGTGACCGTCGCCGACTCGCTATCCGGCGAACGCACGGCGCGGCGCAGTCCTGCGCGGACCCGCGCGAGCAACTCGGCCACGCCGAAGGGCTTCGCGAGGTAGTCGTCCGCCCCCTCGTCGAGCGCGGTCACCTTCTGCGCTTCGTCAGTGCGCGCCGACAGCACGAGAATCGGTTTCGTGCTCCATGCGCGCATTTCCCGGATGAACGCCACGCCGTCGCGGTCCGGCAGCCCGAGATCGAGGATCACGAGATCGGGCTTGCGTGTCCCGGCCTCGATCAGGCCACGCGTGCAATCCCCGGCTTCCGCCACCTGGCAGCCCGCGTCTTCGAGGGCCGTGCGGATCACGCCGCGAATCGCCGCATCGTCCTCGACCACCAGAATGTGCGGCGCGAGGTCGCTCATGCCGCCTTCGCCGGGGCCGGATCGGGCAGGGCGCCGGCCGGCGGGCCGACGTCGCTCGCCTCCGATTCCAACGGTGGCACGCTCTCGACCGGCAGCGTGAAGCTGAACGACGCACCGACGACGCTGTCGTCGGCGCCCCGCCGGTTTTCCGCAAAGATGCGCCCGCCGTGCGCTTCGACGATCGCGCGCGCGATCGCGAGCCCGAGCCCCACCCCGGGAATCGCCGACTCCCGCGCGCCGCGCTGGAACTTGCCGAAGATCGCTTCCTCCTGACCCGCGGCCACACCCGGTCCCGCATCCGCCACCGTGACGACGATCCGTCCGTCGGCCTCGCGTGCGGAAACCGCGATCGGCGACCCGGCCGGCGTGTACTTCGCCGCGTTCTCGAGAAGATTGGCGAGCACGCGCTCGACGAGGACGGCATCGCAACGCACGAGCGGGAGCGACGTCGGCAGATCGGTCCCGATCGGTCGACCTTCGGGCGTCTGAGCCAGAGAGTCGATCGCGCTGCCGACGAGTTCTTCGAGCGATTGCCAGTCGCGGTTCAGCCTGACCGTGCCGCCCTGAAGCCGTGCCATCTCGAGAAGGTTCTCGACGAGCTGCCCGATGCGGCGCGCCTGCAGACGAATCGCATCGGCCTGGCCCGCCGCGCCGGGGGCCTCGCCTGCGATGCGCATCGATAGCGTGTCGGCGAGCGCCACGAGCGCAGTGAGCGGCGTGCGGATGTCGTGCGAGAGCGCGCCGAGCAGCGAACTCCGCAGGCGCTCGGATTCCATGCCGAGCAGCGTCCGCTGCGAGACTTCGACGTAGTGGATGCGCTCGAGCGCTATGCCGACGAGGGCGGCCACCGTGTCGGCGAGGCGCCGCTGCTCCGCGTCGCGCAGGGCATCGGCGTCTTCGGGCCGTATGGCGAGCACGCCGCGGATGCGCATCGGCGCCTTGAGCGGCACGTAGAGGGCGGATGCGTCGGGGCGATCCGCGCTGCCGATGCCGACGGGCGCGCCGCGCGCGAGCGCGAGGCGTGCGAGCGCCGGATCGAAGCCCGCAGCGTCGGCGCTCGTCTCCGGGAGCGCGGCTGGGACGTCGCCGGGCAACACCGCCGCGCTCGCGCGGAAGGTCGCCGAGAGGATCGGGACACTCTTCGCGACGACCTGCTCGGCGGTGAGCGCGCCGGAGAGCTCCCGCGCCAGCACGAAGAGATTCGACGCGCGCGCTTCCCGGTGCGCCGCGACCTCCGCCTGGTGGCGCAGCCGCGTCATCAGCTCCGCGACCGTCACGCCGACGACGAGCATCACGGCGAACGTGACGAGGTACTGCGCGTCGCTCACGGCGAGCGACAGGTACGGCGGCACGAAAAAGACGTCGAAGCAGAGGACGCTCACGACCGCCGCGGAGATCGCCGGCCCGCGCCCGAGCCGAAGCGCGGCCAGCACGACACCGAGCAGGAACACCATCACGATGTTGGCGCGGTCGAGGTAAGGCAGTAGCAGCGCGGCGAGGCAGGTCGCCGCGGCGCAGATGCCCCCGGCGGCCGCGTAGCGCGACCACGACGTCCGCCTCGTCGCCGGCGCCGCCGACGGGAGACGCGCGGCGCCGCGGCCGACGCCGGAGGTCACGCCATGCATGCCCGCCACTGTACGCTCAGAGCGAAACGCGTGTCCCGAGCTCGACGACCCGATTGGGCGGGAGGTTCAGGTACTCCACCGCCGACGGGGCGTTGCGCTGCAGTCCGCGGAACAAGGCGCGGCGCCAGGTGAACGCGCCGCGGCGCGCTGCCGGGGCGATCGACGTCTTGCCGAGAAAGAACGTCGTGCTCGCGAGGTCGACCCGGATCCCGTGCCGCTCCAGGAGGTGCATGGCGTGCGGCACGTCCGGATTCTCCATGAAGCCATAGCGCAGCGTGACCTGGTAGCGATGGCCGGGCTCAAGCACTTTCACCTCGGTACGCTCACGGTCCTGCACGCGGGGAACATCCTCGTTCGCGACGGTCACGAACAGCATCCGCTCGTGCACCACCTTGAAGTGCTTCAGGACATGCAGCAGGGTCGTCGGTGCGGCGTCGGGATCGGCGGACAAGTAGATCGCCGTACCCGGCACGCGGTGCAGTTCGGCGAGTTGCGGCAGGAGATCCGCAAGCGGCATGCGCGAGCGCCGCTGTTCGGCGTTGATGACCGCGGTGCCCGCCTTCCACGTGGTGAGGACCGTGAAGAGCGCCAGCCCGCATAGGAGCGGAAACCATCCGCCAGCGAGGATCTTGGTCGCGTTGGAAGCGACGAACAACGCCTCGACGAGGCCGATGATGCCGAGCAGTGCGACGACGGGCGCCGATCTCCGGCCGCCGACGGTCTTCACGACGATCACGATCAGGGCCGTGGTGAGGAGCATCGTGCCGGAGACGGCGATTCCATACGCGGCCGCGAGATTCGACGAGGACCCGAACCCGAGTACGAGCATCACGACGAAGGCGAGCATGAGCCAGTTCACGCGCCCGATGTAGATCTGCCCGCGCTCCGATTCCGAGGTGTGCCTGACCGGGATCCGCGGCAGGTAGCCGAGCCGCGAGGCCTGCTGCGTCACCGAGAAGGCCCCGGAGATCGTCGCCTGCGACGCGATCACGGTCGCCGCCGTGGCGAGGCCGACGAGCGGCAGCAGGAGGGGCTCCGGCGCAAGGAAGTAGAACGGGTTCTCGACCGCCGCGGGTTCGCGCAGCACGAGCGCGCCCTGACCGAAGTAGTTGACGACCAGGGCCGGGAACACCAGCCCGAACCATCCGATCCGGATCGGCGCGGCGCCGAAATGGCCCATGTCGGCATAGAGCGCCTCGGCCCCGGTCACCGCGAGGAATACCGCCCCGAGCACGATGAACGCGGCCGCCGGCGAGGCAAGGGTGAAGCTGACCGCGAAGCGGGGATCGAGCGCCGCGACGACCGAGGGCGTCTGTGCGATGCTCGCCACGCCGAGGAGCAGCAGGGACGCGAACCAGACGACCGTCACGGGCCCGAAAAGGCGTCCCACGTCCCCCGTACCGCGCCGCTGAATGGCGAACAGCCCGACCAGGACGGCGACGGTGACCGGGACGATCCAGCGCTCGAGCGCGGGCGTGGCGACCGAGATCCCCTCGACGGCGGAGAGCACCGAGATCGCCGGCGTGATGACGGCGTCGCCGTAGAACAGCGACGCTGCGAAGATGGCGATCATCGCCACCGCCGCCTGCGCGTGCGGCCGGTCGCGAGTCAGGCGAGTCGCGTATGCGAGGAGCGCGAGCACGCCGCCCTCGCCGCGGTTGTCGAACCGCAACACGAGAACGACGTACTTCAGCGAGACGATGAGCATCAGCGCCCAGAAGAGGAGCGACAGCACGCCGAGCACGTTCGTCTCCGATAGGGCGAGGGCGTGCGGACCCGCGAACGCCTCCTTGAACGCGTAGAGTGGGCTGGTGCCGATGTCGCCGAATACGACGCCGAGCGCCGCCAGGGTGAGGACGCCGACTGAGTTGCGGGCAGGGGCGCCATGCGCGACGCCGTGCCCAACGCTGCCGGGCTGAGCGGACAAGGACGGAGACCCTCTCCGATGCGATCGCGCCACGTTACCGCCGCGCGCGTAAAGAAGTCGTAAATTCCGGAACGCCGGCGTGGGCATGCGGATCGGGCGGCCGATGCGGACGCGATCGCGCACCGGCCTGGCGGTTACAATCGCCCGACCAGGACGAAAGCCAAGGAGGAGCGGTGGACCTTCCCGCAAACGCGTTCAAGCGTGCGCTCGCCGCCAAGCGCGCCCAGATCGGGCTTTGGTGCAGCCTCTCGAGCAACTACACGGTCGAGGCGGTCGCACCCGCGGGCTTCGACTGGCTGCTCCTCGACATGGAGCATTCGCCCAACGATCTCACGCAGGTGCTCTCCCAGCTTCAGGCGGTGGCGCCGTACCCGACGAACGCCGTCGTGCGCCTGCCGTGGAACGATTTCGTGGCGACGAAGCGCATGCTCGACATCGGCGCGCAAAGCGTGCTCTTCCCCTACGTGCAGAACGCCGACGAGGCGCGGGCGGCGGTCGCCTCGACCCGCTATCCGCCGGCGGGCATCCGCGGCGTCGCGGGCTCGACGCGCGCGACGCGCTTCGGGCGGGTCAAGGACTACGCGAAGCGCGCCCACGAGGAGATCTGCGTGCTGGTGCAGGTCGAGACGAAGGAAGCGCTCGGGCACATCGAGGCGATCGCGGACGTCGACGGGATCGACGGCGTCTTCATCGGCCCGGCGGACCTGCACGCCTCGCTCGGCTATCCGGGCGAGACCGCGAACCCGGCGGTCCTCCCGGTGATCGACGACGCGATCCGGCGCATCCGCGCACGCGGCAAGGCGCCGGGCATCCTCTACCCTGACGAGAAGCTCGCGCGGCACTACCTCGACCTCGGCGCGCTGTTCGTCGCCGTGGGCGCGGACACCGGCCTCCTCGCCCGCGGCGCGGATGCGCTGGCGGCGAAGTTCAAGTCGTGACCGACATGACAACCGAAATCCTCTCCGTCGCCCCGCTCTATCAGCCCTGCATGGATCGCCTCGAGCGCGACTTCACCGTCCACAAGCTGTGGCAGGCGCAGAACCGCGACGCGATGCTCGCCGACGTGGCTCCGCGCGTGCGCGGCATGCAGGCGGGCGGCGCGTCGATCGTCCCCGGCAGCCTCATCGACTCGCTGCCGA
>JALOSW010000017.1 GCA_025458245.1 Burkholderiales bacterium | reverse complement strand
CGGCTACGGCCTGCTCGGCACGGTCGCGACTTTGGCGGTCGTCTACATCGTGCACCTCCAGGGCCTGCCCGACGCGCGGCCATGGCATCTCGCGAAGCTCGAATCGGAATTCACGGCCGCCGACGCCGCGACCGTGCGGACGCTCGACGATTTCCTCGCACGCGAGGAACAGGTGTTCGCCGAGGTGCAGCGCGAGGTCTACGACAAGGTGGCGCCCGAAGAGCGGCGCATGCTCAATCGCTTCAGCGCGGGAAGCCTCTCGGACCCGGCTGCGCGCCAGCCGAACTGGAACCGCACCCACGTCTTGCCGGCCGCCAACCCTCGCGGTGGCGCGCTGCTCATCCACGGCCTCTCGGACTCGCCGTATTCGCTGCGCGCCATGGCGGACCGGCTCCACGCGCAGGGCTACTACGTGGTGCTGCTGCGCATGCCGGGGCACGGAACGGCGCCCGTCGGACTGGTGCGGGCCACGTGGCAGGACTTCGCCGCGGCAGTGCGCCTCGGCGCGCGCGAGCTCGCCGCGCGCATCGGTCCGGACAAGCCGCTCTTCCTTTTCGGGTACTCGAACGGCGGCGCCCTCGCGGTCGAGTACGCGCTCTCGCGGCTTCAGGGCGAGGATCTTCCCAAGGTCGACGGGCTCGTGCTCTTCTCGCCGGCGATCGGCGTCTCGCGGGCGGCGGCGCTCGCGGTTTGGCAGGGACGCGCGTCGCTGATTCCGGGCCTCGAAAAGCTTGCGTGGACGAACGTCGGGCCCGAGTACGACCCGTACAAGTACGTCTCCTTCGCCGTGAACGCGGGCGATCAGGCCTACCGACTCACCCAGCGGATCGGCTCGCAGCTCGCGTCGCTCGGGGCGAACGGGCCCGTCAAGGGGATGCCGCCCATCCTCGCGTTCCAGTCGCTCGCCGACGCGACCGTCTCGACGCAGGCGGTGGTCGACACGCTGTTCCGACGGCTCGCGCCGGGCGGGCACGAACTCGTCATCTTCGACATCAACCGCCACGCCGAGGCGGCGCCGCTGCTGCGGCCCGACGCGTTCACGACGCGCGTGAATCTCTTCACGGGCCCGCCGCTCGCGTTCGACCTGACCGCGCTCGTCAACGAAAACGCCGACAGCGACGCGGTGGTCTCGATGCGGCGGCCGGCCGGCGCGACGGAATCGACGCGCGCGCCCACGGGGCTCGATTGGCCGCTCGATGTCTTCTCGCTCTCGCACGTGGCCGTCCCGTTCTCGCCGGCCGACCCCGTGTACGGCGCGACGCGGCCGGCGAAGCCGCTGCGCATTTATCTCGGGCGACCGGAACTCCTCGGCGAGCGGGGCCTGCTCACCGTGCCCGCGACCGAGCTCATCCGGCTGCGGCACAACCCGTTCTATCCGTACGTCGAGGCGCGGGTGGACGCGTTCCTCGCGGCGACCGGGCCCGGCCGCAAGTGAGCGCACGCTGCGAACCGCGGCACGGCAGGGCGGTCGAACGGGCATGACCGCCATCTCGCGCGCCCTCACCGCAATTGGGCTGCTCTTCGTCGGATCCCTGGCCCCGTTCGCAACGGCCATGGCCATCGAGGAAGCCCCGTTCAAGACGATCGCCAGCGACGGACCGTTCGAGGTACGCGAGTACGCCCCGTATCTCGTCGCCGAGACCTACGTCGACGGCGCCTTCGGCGAGGTCGGCAACGAAGGCTTCCGGCGCCTCTTCCGCTACATCTCGGGCGACAACGCCAAGGCGCAGTCGATCGCCATGACGGCGCCGGTCGAGCAGAACGCCGCGTCGGAGAAGATCGCGATGACGGCGCCGGTCGAGCAGCAGAAAGCCGGCGAACGCTGGCGCATCGCGTTCGTGCTGCCGGCGTCCTACACGCTCGCCACGGTACCGAAGCCGCTCGACCCGCGCGTGACGGTCGTCGAAATGCCCGCGCGGCGCATGGCCGCGGTGCGCTACTCGGGTACGTGGAGCGAGGCGCGCTACGACGAGCAGCTCGCGTCGCTCGCGAAGTTCGTTTCCGACCGCGGCCTCTCCCCCGAAGGCGACCCCGTGTTCGCGCGCTACGATCCGCCTTTCATGCCCTGGTTCCTGAGGCGGAACGAGATACTCGTGCCCGTGCGGCGCGATCCCTGAGCGTCAGCCTCGCCCCGGAGCGGGCACGCCTTGCCAGAGCCAAGCCGCGCCGCGCACGCCGCCCGAGTCGCCGTGAACGTTGCGAACGAGGCGCGTCGCCACCTGGTCGGAGAAGACGTGGCGAGCCCACAGGGCCGGCACCTCGGCGTAGAGCCGCTCGATGTTCGACAGCCCGCCGCCCAGGACGATCACCTGCGGGTCGAGGATGTTGATCACGTAGGCGAGCGCGCGCGCGAGCCGCTCCGCGTAGCGCGCCAGCGTCGCCGCGCACGCCGCATCGCCCTCTGCCGCGCGCGCCGCGACCCGGTCGGCGGCGAGCGCCTCGCCGCAGCGGCGTTCGTGATCGGCGGCGAGGGCCGGGCCCGAAAGCCACGTCTCGATGCAGCCGGCGCGCCCGCAGTAGCACGCCGCCCCCGGTCGTTCCTCGTCGCGCGGCCAGGGCAGCGGATTGTGGCCCCACTCGCCCGCGATCGCATTCGCGCCCTCGAGCACGCGCCCGTCGACGACGATGCCGCCGCCGACGCCGGTTCCGAGGATCACGCCGAACACGATGCTCGCGCCGCGTCCCGCGCCGTCTACGGCTTCGGAGAGCGCGAAGCAGTTGGCGTCGTTCGCGATGCGCACCGGGCGGCCGAGCGCGGACTCGAGATCGCGCGCGAGCGGCTGGCCGTTGAGCCACGTCGAGTTGCAGTTCTTCATCAGGCCGGTCCGTGCCGAGACGGCGCCCGGCGTGCCGACGCCGACGGTGTCGCATGCGCCGGCCTCGCGCTCGATCGCGGCGACGAGGTCGCGCACCGCCCCGAGCGTGCCTGCGTAGTCCTCGCGCGGCGTCGCCACGCGCCGGCGCGCGAGTTCGCGCCCGGCTTCATCGAGCGCGAGCGCTTCGATCTTGGTGCCGCCGAGGTCGATGCCGATGCGCTTCATTTCTTCGTCGCCTCGGTGGCGCGAATCGGATCGGCGCAGATGTCGGTGCCGTCGCTCGGCACCTTCCCCTGGGGCAGGAGATAGAGCGGGAAGAGGACCGCCGATCCGACGAACCTCGCGATGCTGCCGAGCACGGCGCCCGCGCTCGCCCCGACTTTCGGGTCGGCGAGGGTGCCGCTCACTTGCACGGGGGTCGCGAGGCTGAAGAGCTGCGGCTCCTTGGCGCGCGGCTGCAGCCGGAAGCCGAGCGTTTCGTCCCGGAAGTCGACGCCGCCTTCGCCGGTCACGCGCATCCGCGTCGTGTCGATGAGGATTGCATCCTGCTTGAGCACGCCGTCCCGGAGGTCGAACCGGCCGACGGCACAGTTGACGCGCGACGTGGCGGCCGGATCGACCTCGGGAATGAGCGCGGCGAACACATTCACCGCCCACAGGTCGAAGACGCCCGCAGCGACGCTCTTCGGCCAGACGGCGACGTCGATCGACCCGTTCGCGTGCGCCATCACCTGCTCCAGCGCCGGCGCCCGCGAGGCGAGTTCCACGCGCAAGCTGAAGGTCCCCTCGATGCTCGCGCCGGGCTTGGCGCGCCGCGCCAGCACGCCATAGTCGAACTTCTCCACGAACGCCCCGACGGCGAGGGAGACGTCGGTGGCCGTGGGCTCGTAGGTGGCGGTGAGCGTCATGGTGCCGCCATCGGTGACGTTGACGATCGCCGGTCCGAGCGATGCACGTCCGTCGCTGACCTGGGCGACGAGCCGCCCGTCGCCGAGCCGGTCCTTGCCCGAGAGCACCTGCTCGACCTGCACGTCCACGAAGGCGTCGAAGCGCCGCAGCACCGCGGCGCTCGCGAAGCTCTGCCCGCTCTGCGTGATCGCTTTCGCCCGCGCGCGGACTTCTTCCGGGGAGAGCTGCTTTGCGTCCGGATCCGGCGCGCGCTCCGGCAGCCGGAAGTCGTCGAGCTGGATCTGTGGCGCCGCGATGCGCATGTCGAGCCGCGGCCGCGCGCCCGCCACGTCGACGCGCGCGCGTCCGTCGAGCCGGCTCGATCCGACCCGGACGGCCAGCTTGGGCACTTCGTACGCCGTCGACGTGATGCGGAACGGCCCGCTCACCGACCACGGACCCCAGGGCGGCAACTCGGCGCGCGCGAGCGGCGACAGCGTGTCGAGGCGCTCGCCGCTGACGTCGAGGGTCAGGTTCGCGCCCCCTTGCCCGAAGGGAAGCTTCACCGTCCCGTCGACCGCGAGCCTCGCTCCGGCGGCCTCGGCTCGCGCGGAATAGGGGACCGTGCCCGCATCGCGCAGCAGTTCCGGCAGCGAGCCGCTCCATGCGTAGGCGGTGATGGGCGTCGCGTCGAGCTCGCCCTCGATGCGCACTGCAATGGGCCCTCCCGGCGCCGCGCCGAGCGCGGCCTCGCGCACGGCGATGTCGGCCAGCGTCTTGCCCGCTGCGCCCGGGATGCGCAGGCGCCCACCCGCGAGCGTCCCCTCGAACGAAGAGCGCTCCGCCAGCTCGCCGAGTCGGCTTCCCTGCAACGTCGCTTGCGCCCGCAGTCCTGCCGCGCTCGCCTCGATCCCGTTCGCGATGCCCAGGCGCCGCAGCAGCGCCCCGATGTCCACCTTGCCCGTCGCGAGCGTGAGCCCCGCCTCGGGGGCGTCGCCGCGGAGATCGAGGCGCATGTCGCCGGAGAACGGGACTTCCGCGAGCGTCGCGGCCCACGGCGATGCGGCCATGTGGCCGTCGCGCAGGCGCGCGGCGAACCCGGCGTTGGTCAGCGCCGTGCGCGAGAACGCGACGCGCTCCAGCCCCACGCCGATGTCGGCGTCGGCAAGGCTCACGCCCTTCGGCAGGACGGGCAGGTCGATGACTGCCCGTTCGTCCCTGCGCGCACCGGCCGCGCTCTCGGGGCGCAACGTCGCCAGCTCGACGGCATCGATGAGCGGGCTGCGCACGGAAGCGAGCACGAAGGGCTTCGTGCCGAGGCCGGTCTGGTGCGCGTCGAGGAAGATCTCGCTGCGGCCGACCTTCAGCACGGCGTCCGAGACGTGCGCCTCGTCGCTTTCGAGGCGCACCCGCGCACGCAGCGAGAGCGGGAGCGTCGCCTTGGGCGACACGCCCAGCCAGCGCGCGAGGCTGCCGATCCGCGGCGCCTTGGCGGCGATCTCGACGTCGCTCCCCTGGTTCGATTCCGGGCGAGCGAGGCGTCCGGCAACGCGTACATCGGCGCCTGCGCCGCGAAGCGTGAGTTCGAGCGGCGAGCGCAGGGTGCGCAGGATCGAGTCGAGCTCGCCGCCCTTCGCCTGCGCGGTGAACGGCTCGCCGAGCAGACGTCCGCGCGCGCTTGCCGAGAGACGCCCGCCCCGGGGGATCGTCGCGTCGAGCGAGTCGAACGTGAACTCGACGGGTCTGCCGCCGGCGAGGTTGCCGTAGGAGAGCTTCGCTGCACCGAGCCGCACCGCGAGGTCGAGGTCGCGCACGAGGACTCCGACCGTGTCGCCCTGACCGCCGACCGCGAGACTGAACTGCCCGAGCGTGCCGTCGATGCCGCGCAAGCCCGTGAGCGCTTGGGCGAGGTTCCCCAGGGCCGAGTTGCTGGCCGAGAGGGCGAGCGACAGGGCCGGCGCCGGTGCGGCGGCGTTCACCGCGACTGCGCCGGCGAGACGCACGTCGGCGAGCGTCGTCTCGATGGGCGCGGTGAGCGCGCCTTCGGCCACGCGTACGCCGAGGCGCGTGTCGCGGATGTCGAGCCTGACGCCGAGCAGCCGGGCGACGGTGACGGTCAGATCGGCGTCCACGGCGCGCAGCGCGGCGAGGTCGATCGGCCGGTTCTCGATCTCCGCGTAAGTGAGCGGCTCGCTGTTGCGTGTCGGGTCGGGTGCGAGGAACGGACGCACGTCGAGTTCGGCGAACGAGAGCGCGCCACGGATCTGCACGCGACCGGCGGCCAATGCGAGCTCGATCGCGCCGTCGAACCGCGACTCGCCCATCACGCCCCGCAACGACGCGATCTCGAACCTTTCAGGGCGAGCGACGATCGTGCCCGAGAGCGCTGCGACTCCCACCGCCGGCAGGCGCGTCTGCAGGAAGCGCTCGAGCTCGGCGAGGTTCTCGGTGCCAAGGCCGAACTGCACCTCGCTCGTGTCGCGTCCCCGGTTGAGCGTCCCCGCGGCGTGCAGCCGCGTGCCGAGGAACTCGAAGTCGAGCGTGAACGGCCACGGCTCGCCCGCGAACAGTGGATCCCCCGAGTCCCCGGCGAGCGACAGCGCGTAGGGAAACGACTTGTCCACCCGTCCGCGCACCCTCAGCGCCACCGGTTGGCCGGGCTGCGAGTCTTCGGTGAGCTCGTCGAGGTCGAAGAAGCGGCTGCGGTTCGTTACCGCGTCGAAGTATTCGAGTGCGACATTGCGGATGTCGATGCGCCCCACTTCGAGGTGCAGCGCCCGCCCGTCGTCCGACACGGGGGATGCGCGCGTGGGCTCGGGCTCGCGGGCGGAGCCGAGCGCGCCGAACTGCCAGTTCACCTTGCCCTCGACGGTGCGCTCGACGCGGATCCGCGCGTCGCGCGCCTCGATCGCGCGAAAGCGCAGCGCCCCGCGCAGCGCAGGCGCGAGCGCGAGCTCGATGCGCACGTCGCCGAGGCGTGCGAACTCGCGCGACGCGAAGCCCGGCGGATTGTCGACGCGCACACCGCCCACTCGCAGGGAGGGATGCAGAGAGAGTCGCAGCTCGATCGGACCCTCGAAGGCGACCGGACGCGCCAGTGCGTCGGTCGCCGCCGCAGAGAGCCGCTCGCGCCACGGCGCGACGTCGATCGGGATCCCGATCACGGCGAGCACGACGATCGCGGCGAGGCCGAGCGCGGCGGCAACCGCCAGCGCGGTCAGGATGCGGCGGAAACGAGGGAGCGAGGCCATCACGAGCGGGCGAGCGCGTGGGCCGGGCCGCCCCCTCGACGCTCAGCGGGCCGGGGCGCGGCGCGGCCGGCGCGCGGCGATCCGCGGATCACGCTTCATGGCGCGCCGGCTCCGGTTCGGGGCGGGCGATCGCGCCGCGTTCCTCGAAGAAGCGCTCGGCGAGCGCGCCGAGCGCTGCGTGGCTGCGCCACTGCTCCAGCGGCACGTCGAGCTTGCGGCACCAGTTGGGATGCTCGTGCGTGGTGCCGGGCAGATTCGCCTGCTCGCGCTGCCCGAAGACGTCCTCCGGCTGGACCATCACGAGCTTCGCCGGCGTGCGCGAGAGATACACCTCGATCGCCGTGGCGAGCTCCACCGACATCGGCGGCACGCGCGCCGCATCGGCGGCCGATTCGGGCAGCAGCCCTTCGCGCGCGAGAGCCGCGAGCAGCTCGACGCGTTCGCGTGGCCGAGCGGCGATCTGTCTCGTGCGCAGCGCCGCCGTAGGGAAGAGGTTCAGGCGATCGCGCAGCGCGAGGTCGTGCGCCACCCACCATCCCGCGAGCGTCGGCAGGTCGTGGGTGGTCGCCGCGACGAGCGCATCGGCCGGATAGGCGGACGGCGGCTTGAAGCGCCCCTCGTCGTCCTGCTCGAAGTAGAGCAGCCGATAAGAGAGGATCGCAAGGCGCGCCATCACCGCGCGCACTTCGTCGGGCACCGTGCCGAGGTCTTCGCCGATCACGAGGCAGCGGTTCGCGACGCTTTCGAGGGCGAGCAGGCCGGCGAGGTCGGCGAGCGGGTAGTGCACGTAGGCGCCGTCGGCAGGACTCGAGCCGGCAGGCACCCAGTAGAGCCGCATCAGCGACATCACGTGGTCGATGCGCAGCGCGCCGGCGTGCCGCATGTTGGCGGCAAGGGTCTCGCGGAACGGCCCGTATGCGTCCTCGCGCAGGCGCGACGGGTCGAACGGCGGCAGGCCCCAGTCCTGGCCTTTCGGGCTGAAATCGTCCGGCGGCGCGCCGACGCCCACGCCGAGCGCGAACGAGTCGCGCCAGCGCCACGCATCCGCGCCGTCGGGGGCGACGCTCACGGCGAGGTCGAGGTAGAGCCCGATGGCCATGCCGAGCTCGCGCGCGCGCGCGGCGGACCGCGCGAGCTGGCGCTCGCAATGCCACTGCAGCCAGGCGTGATAGTCGACCTCGACCTCGTGCGCGCGGGCGAACGCGACGACCGCGCCGCTCGACGGATCGCGATAGTCGTCCGGCCACTCGACCGGCCCCCGGGACCTGGCGTTCTCGCTGCGGAAATGGCTTTCCAGCGCGTGGAAGAGCGCGAATTGCCGCAGCGCCTCGCCGCGCTCGGCCGCGAAGGCTTCGAACTCGCGGGCGTGATCCGTCCGGCCCGCGACGTGGCGGGCGCGAAAATGCACGTAGAGCCTCGCGAGCATGTCGAGCTTCGCGCGCGCGACGCCCGGATAGTTCACGAGTTCGGAGCGCCGCAGCGCCGCGAGGCGCGTCTGGAACGTTTCGCCCTGCACGATCCCCCGGACTTCGTCGCATTCCGCGAACTCCGGCAGCGCCTCGACGTCGAGATAGAGGACGTCGAGGAACAGCCGGCTCGACGGGCTGTACGGGCTCGAACGCTCGGGCTGGTCCGGAAACAGCGCGTGCAGCGGGTTCAGGCCGACCGCATCCGCACCGAGCCCCGCGGCGATTTCGACGACGCGCGCGAGATCGGTGAAATCGCCGATGCCCCAGTTGCGCTGCGAGCGCACCGAGTAGAGCTGCACCGACAGGCCCCACGCGCGCGCGCCGCGCTGCAGCGCATCCGGCTGATGGCAGCGCGACGGTGCGATCGCGAGCGCCATCGATGCGAGCGCCTGTCCATCCGGCCCCGTGAGCGAGAAGCGGTGCACGCCGACCGGCAGGCGGTCGCGCCACTGGAAGCGGTAGCGCCGCCGCGCGACGCCGGCGACGAAGCGTTCCCCGTCCGGCTCGAGGGCCGCCGGGACGAGCGGCGCGTCCCAGCGCTCGCCGGTCGAGAGATCGAGAATCCAGCGGCACTCGCGGCCCGCGTCGGCGGCGGCGAGCGCGATCGGGAACGTGTACGGGGTCGCCGCGACGTCGAACACGGCGACCGGCGGCAGCGTTGCGAGGAACGGCGCGTCGTCGAGCCGCGCGAGTCCGGCAGCGGTGTCGGCCTCGTCGCGTGCGAGGTCCATCGCCGCGAGCAGCGCGAGCGCCGTCGGCGCGTCGGTCTCGTGGTAGGTGCCCCAGATGTCGTGGTAGCCGCGGCCGATGCCGGCTCGGTCGGCGAGGCGGCGGAGGGCGTCTCCGGGGATCATGTGCTCACCCGGGGGCGAAGAACACGACCGAGAGCGGCGGCAGCGTGAGCGCGAGCGAGTGCGACCGGCCGTGCGCGGGGATGCCGCGTGCCTCGGCGCCGCCGAGGTTGCCGCTGCCGCCGCCGCCGTAGATGCCGGCGTCGCTGTTCAGCACCTCGCGCCACCAGCCGCCGTGCGGCACGCCGACCACGTAGTTCGGGCGCGGCACCGGCGTGAAGTTGCAGACGACGAGCATCGTCTCGCCCGAGCGGCCGCGGCGCAGGAACGAGATCACGCTCGCGTCGGCGTCGTGGCAATCGACCCACTCGAAGCCCGCCGATTCGAAGTCGTTGGCGTGGAGCGCCTTGTGCTCGCGGTAGACGCGGTTCAGGTCGGCGACCCAGCGCTGCGCGCCCGCGTGCTCGGGGAACTGCAGCACCCACCACTCGAGGGCTTCCTCGTGCGCCCACTCGCGCCGCTGGCCGAACTCGCCGCCCATGAAGAGGAGCTTCTTGCCCGGATGGGCCCACATGTAGCCGAGCAGCAGCCGCAGGTCCGCGAACTGCCGCCAGGTGTCGCCGGGCATCCGGCCGAGGAGCGACCCCTTGCCGTGGACGACCTCGTCGTGCGAGAGCGGCAGCACGAAGTTCTCGAAGAACGCGTACCAGATCGAGAACGTCAGCCGGTCGTGGTGGTATTTGCGGAAGACCGGATCCCCGGACACGTAGTCGAGCGTGTCGTGCATCCAGCCCATGTTCCACTTCAGGCCGAAGCCGAGGCCGCCGAGGTGCACCGGCCGCGACACCATCGGCCACGCGGTCGATTCCTCGGCGATGGTCTGCACGTCCGGATGATCGCGGTACACCGCCTCGTTCAGCGAGCGCAGGAAGTGGATCGCGCCGAGGTTCTCGCGCCCGCCGTGGACGTTGGGAATCCACTCGCCTTCCTTGCGGCCGTAGTCGAGATACAGCATCGACGCGACGGCGTCCACGCGCAGGCCGTCGATGTGGTACTTCTCGAGCCAGAAGAGCGCGGACGAGACGAGAAATGCGCGCACCTCGTGCCGGTCGTAGTTGAAGATGTATGAGCTCCACTCGGGGTGGAACCCCTTCTTCGGGTCGGCGTGCTCGTAGAGGAACGTGCCGTCGAAGTAGTGCAGGCCGTGCGCGTCGTTCGGGAAGTGCGACGGCACCCAGTCGAGGATCACGCCGACGCCGCGTCGGTGCAGCACGTCGACGAAATACATGAAGTCCTGCGGCGTGCCGTAGCGCGCCGTGGGCGCGAAATAGCCTGTCGTCTGGTAGCCCCACGAGCCGTAGAACGGATGCTCGGTGACCGGCAGCAGCTCGACGTGGGTGAAGCCCATTTCCACCGCGTAGTCGGCGAGCTGGTGGGCCATCTCGCGGTAGTTGAGCCAGCGGCCGCCGTCGCCGCGCCGCCACGAGCCGAGATGCACCTCGTAGATGGACATCGGCGCGTCGAGCGCGTTCTTCGCCCGCCGCGATGCCATCCACTCGGCGTCGCCCCACTCGTAGTCGAGCCGCCAGGCACGCGAGGCCGTCGCCGGCGGCGGCTCGGCATGGAACGCGAAGGGATCGGCCTTCTCACCGACGTGCCCCGCGTGATGGGAAACGATGCGGTACTTGTACGCGTCGCCCGGTTTCACGCCCGGCGCGAAGCCTTCCCAGATCCCCGAGCTGTCGTGGCGCGCGGCGAGCGGGTTCGCGTCGGGGTTCCACCCGTTCCAGTCGCCCACCACGGAGACCGACGCGGCATTGGGTGCCCAGACCGCGAAGCGCGCGCCCGCGGCGCCGTCGCACTCGGTGAAATGGCAGCCCAGCTTGGAATAGAGCCGCGCGTGGCTTCCCTCGCGGAAGAGATAGACGTCGTGGTCGGAGAGGGTCGCGCGGGACATCGCGGCGGCTGCATCGGGAAGCGGCCCAGGTCAAGCGGGCCTTGATTCGACTATAGCACGCGAGCACGTCCGATCCGTCGCGGTGCGCCGCTGCTTCGCAGGTCTCGCTCCCGAATGGTGCGCGCACGCGCGCCACGCGCCGCGCGCTCCGCGTCGAGCCGGTGTGCGCGCGCTGCGAAGCCCCGACGGCTCAACTCGCGGCGGGGCGACGCTCGCGCAGGATGGAGAGGAGGTAGGCGACCGCGGCGAACGGCCACAGCGACGAGACGAAGCGCGTCAGGCCGTGGAAGTTCAGGAAGTGGCCTTTCTGCCAGACGGCGAGCGAGTACTCCACGTAGGGATTCTCGGGCGCGACGTTGACGATGACGATCGCGGCGACGAGCAGCACCGCGGCCAGCACCGCGCCCGGCTTGCGGGGGAGGGCGAGTCCGAGCGCCCCGATCGCGAGCCCCGCGAGGAGCCCGATGCCTGCACCGGGCGTCGCCCACGCGAACATCTGCTGCGGGCTGAACAGCACGGCGAAGGCGAGCGAGCGGACGACGACGGCGATCGCCACGAGCGCGAGCACGAGACGCCCTGCCTCCTGGCCGCGCTTGAGCATGCCGCCGGCGAGGATGGCGAGGCCGCCGAGATTCGCTGCGGTGACGACGGCCTCGACGCGCACGAAGAACGACGGCGGATACGGGATGGTCGTGGGCGCCGCGAAGAGTTCCCTGATGTCGCCGTTCCCGAAGAGCAGCGTCTCCGGATCGAGTTGCGACACGAGCCAGAAGAGCAGAAGCACCAGCCCGAGGTCGGCCGCGTGCCCGTCCTGAAACAGGCGCTCGCGCAGGGTGCGCCACTTTCCCTCCCGGGCGCGGGATTCCGCGGCAAGCGTTCCCGCGAGTGCGCCGGCGATGCCGCCGAACGCATTCGTGGCGAGATCGAGGTTCGACGGGATCCGTGCGGGCAGATAGCTCTGCAGCGCTTCGAGCGAGAGCGACGCGAGGAACGCGACGAGCGCGCCGAGCGCCGCGCTGCGCCAGCCGCGGAACTTCGGCTGAGCCGCCAGCGCGGCGAGGAACCCGAGCGGAAAGTAGGCGAGGAAGTTGGCGATCAGGTCGAACGCCGTGACGTAGCGGGGCAGCGGCGCGGCGAGGTACGCGAGCGCGCCGACTCCGGGATCGCGCCAGGCCGCGAACGGATACAGGCTCGCGTACGCGACGAGCGCTGCGTAGACGAGGAGCAGGTATCGCGCGAGCCGCGAGGGACGAGGCGAGTCGGGCATCGCGGCGATTCTCGCACGGGGAGAGTGCCCGGCCTGCCTTCGGATCGGCCGGCGGCTGGCGGAGGAACCCTGGCCGCCCGGCGACGCCACGCACTGCGTTGTTGGTTCGCTCGCGCCTCCGGCGATACATCGCGGCGCGGCTTCCGACGCGCCGGCGCGCGGCTCAGGCCGGCTTGTACTCCAGCAGTTCGTAGCCGTCGTTGTCGATCGGCAGCATGGTGAGCGTCCAGGTCTGGTGCCGGAAACGGGCGATCCGCTTCACGGCCGGGGCGTACCACACCGTCGAAGAGAGTTGCGCCGCGTCCGCGCTGGGCGAAACGCCGGCGCCGAAGCGCTCTGCGGAGAGGTCGACGCGCACGGCTTCGAACGTCCCTGCCGGAACGGTGACGCTGTCGGTGCCGCGCACGCGCGCCTGCGCCTTCCACGGCGTCAGCGGAGCGGCGCCGGCTGGCAGCGGGATGTTGTACCAGCCCTGGCCCGGCTGGACGCGCGCGAACGCGAGCAGGTACGGCGAGAACTCCGCGACGGAGAATCCGCCGAGTGATCGCACCACGAAAGCGAGCATCCCGGTCCACAGTTGCGTCTGCTCGGCGTAGCCGGAGCTGGAGAGCGTGTCGGCGATGCCGTTCGTCGCGACCTGCGTCACGCGCACGGAGAACTCGCGCGAGGGCACCTGCGACCAGCCGCTCAGGTACCGGTAGCGCCACGCATCGCCCACTTTCGGGGCGGCGAGCGGCTCGCGCAGCGTCTCCGACACGATCGGCGGACCGCTCGAGCAGCCGGCGACTCCCGCGACGAGCGCGCCCGCGCCGAGGGCGAGGAACCGCCTGCGATCGATCGTGCGGGCCGGTCTCGTCAGCGAGTCGTCGTGATCCACGGGATTCTCCTCTGCGCAGCGATGCGCTGCCGCCCCCGGATTCTATTCCGGCGAGCGCGCTCCGGGGTTCGCGTCCGGCAGGCGCGCGAGCGCGGCCTCGTAAGCGACGAGCGCGTCGTCGCCGAACAGCGCGAAGACGATGCGCTCGATCGCAGGAGCCGCAACGGCGAACGCGGCGCACTCGCGCACCGCGATCGCGGCGGCGGCGTGCAGCGGGTACCCATAGACGCCGCAGCTGATCGCCGGGAACGCGATCGTCCCGAGGCGGTGCGCACGCGCGAGCGCGAGGCTCTTTCGGTAGCACGACGCGAGCAGCGCGGGTTCGCCCCGGTTTCCTCCGTGCCACACGGGACCCACGGTGTGGATCACGAACTTCGCGGGCAGGCGATACCCGCGAGTGATCTTCGCATCGCCCGTCGCGCAGCCGCCCAGCGTGCGGCACTCGGCAAGCAGCTCGGGGCCGGCAGCGCGATGGATCGCGCCGTCGACGCCGCCGCCGCCGAGCAGCGTCGTGTTCGCGGCATTCACGATTGCGTCCACGGCGAGCGTGGTGATGTCGGCGCGGATCGCCTCGAGCTTCGCGGGCATGGCGCCTATTGGAGCGCGGCGCCGAGGGCGGTGCAAGCCTTGTCTCGTGCCGGCGTGCGCCGTCCCGGCGCGCGCCCCGCCATGTCTGCCGATGCGACTATCCGGCCCGCCGGCGCTCACGGTGCGCCCGGGTGTCGCCGGAGGCATCCGTGATCGAGCCGAGCAGCATTCCGGCCGCCGAGGCCGTGAGTCCCGCGAGTGCCGGCGGCAGCAGACCGCCGGGCGCGAGCGCTTCGCACGCGATCCAGACGCCCGTGCCGAGAAGGCCGGCGAGGATCGCCCCGCGGGTCGTGGCGCGGCGCCAGTAGAGGCCGGCGACCAGAGGGACGAACGCGGCGACGAGCGTCACCTTGTAGGCCTGTTCGACCATCTCGTAGATGGTCGCGTTCGTGCCGAGCGCCACCGCGAGGACGACCACGGCGAAGGTGGCGACCGCCGCGCGCGTCGCCCAGAGGAGCTGCCGGTCGCCCAGGTGGCGCGCGAACGGGCGCAGGACGTTCTCGGTGAACGCCACCGCCGGCGCGAGCAGCGCGCCGCTCGCCGAACTCATGATCGCCGAGAGCAGCGCGCCGAAGAACAGGATCTGCGCGGCGAGCGGCATGTGGTCGAGCACCAGCCGCGGCAGGACGAGCTGCGGGTCGCTGTCGAGGTAGCGGGCGGTCGCGGCGGGATCGACGAGCAGCGCCGCGTACGCGAGGAACATCGGCACGGCGGCGAGCGCGAGGTAAAGGATGCCGCCGATGAGCGCGCCCCGGACCGCGGTGCCTTCGTCCTTCGCCGACATGACGCGCTGGAACGTGTCCTGCTGCGGGATCGACCCGAGCGCGAGCGGCGCCATCGCCGCGAGGATCGCCAGCGTCTCGCGCGCGCTCGCCGGCGCCGGCATCGCGAGCTTGCCCGCCGCTGCCGCGCTCGCGATCACCGCGTCGGCACCGCCGGCGAGCTCGGCGGCCGTCCAGCCGATGAAAAGCATCCCGGCGACGATCACGATCATCTGGAAGAAATCGGTGAGCGCGACCGACCACATGCCCCCGGCCAACGTGTAGACGAGCACGACGAGCGCACCGAGGGCCATGCCTTCCGCGACCGGGATCGCGCCGCCGGAGACGACGTTGAACACCAGCCCGAGTGCCGCGAACTGCGCGGCGGTCCAGCCGAGGTAGCCGACGACGATCGCGAGCGACAGCCCGACCTCCACGCGCCGGTCGTAGCGCTGGCGGAAGTAATCGCCGATGGTGAGGAGGTTGAGCCGGTAAAGCCGCGCGGCGAAGAAGAACGCGACCAGCACGAGCGCAAGCGACGCGCCGAACGGATCGCCGGCGATGCCCGGGAGGCCGTGCTTGACGAACGTGGCCGATACGCCGAGCACGGTCTCTGCGCCGAACCACGTCGCGAACACCGTCGCGATCACCACCGGCAGCGGCAGGCTCCGGCCCGCGACCGCGAAATCGCGCGCGCCGCGCACGTGGCGTGCCGCATACAGCCCGATCGCGACCGAGACGGCGAGGTAGGCGACGACGGACCAGGCGAGAGGCGTCATGGCCGGCGCCGCCCGGACGAACCGATCGCCAAGGGCACCGCCGGGTCCGGATCAGCCCGCGTGCCGGGCGCCGGCGTGCACGCGGCCCTGCGTCGCGAGCGAGCCGATCACCATCCAGACCGCGGCGGCGACGAGGCCCGCGAGCTGCGGCGGGATCAGGCCCTCGGGGTTCAGCCACTCGAGCGCGAGCCACGTGCCCATGCCGAACACGAGCGCGAGCAGCGCGCCGGTGGCGGTTGCGCGCTTCCAGTAAAGGCCGGCGACGAGCGGGACGAATGCCGTGACCAGCGTCACCTTGTACGCGTTGCCCACCATCTCGTAGATGCTCGACTCCGAGTTGAGGGCGAAGATCGTGACGATCGTCGCAAACCCGGCGACGACGAGCCGCATGATCCAGAGGAACTGCCGGTCCGTGAGGTCCTTCTTCATGAAGCGCTTGAGCACGTTCTCGGTGAACGTGACCGACGGCGCGAGCAGCGTGCCGCTCGCCGTGGACATGATCGCCGAGAGCAGTGCGCCGAAGAACATGACCTGCGCGAAGAGCGGCGTGTTCGCGAGGATGAGATGCGGCAGGATGTGCTGCGGGTCCTTCTCCAGATGCTCGGCGACGAGCTGCGGGTCGATCACGAACGCCGAGTAGCCGAGGAAGACCGGCACGAACGCGAACACGAAGTAGAGGACCCCGCCCACGATCGCGCCCCAGACGGCGATGTTCACGGTGCGCGCGGAGGTCACGCGCTGGAAGACGTCCTGCTGCGGGATCGAGCCGAACATCATCGTGACCGCTGCGCCCAGGAACCAGAGCACGTCGCGCGTCGTCGGCTCGGGAAAGAAGTGAAGCTTGCCGGCCTCGCGTGCGTGCGCGATCACGTTGCCCACGCCGCCGGCCTTGTCGCCGATGATCCAGCCGATGTAGAGGATGCCGATCACGATCACGACCATCTGCACGAAATTGGTCCACGCGACCGAGAACATCCCGCCCCAGAGCGTGTACACGACCACGATGGCGGCGCCGATCAGGATACCCGCCGCCATCGAGATGGCGCCTGCGGAGAGCACGTTGAAGACCAGCCCGAGCGCGACGATCTGCGCGCTCACCCACCCGAGATACGACGCCACGATCGCGAGGCTCGTCAGCAGCTCGACCGTCGGGTTGTAGCGCTGCCGGTAGAAGTCGCCGATGGTGAGCATGTCCATCCGGTAGAGCTTCGCCGCGAAGAACATGCCGACGAGGACGAGGCACATCGACGAGCCGAACGGATCTTCGACGATCGAGCCGAGGCCGCCTTCGATGAACTTGGCGGGAATGCCGAGCACGGTCTCGGAGCCGAACCACGTCGCGAACACGGTCGCCGTGACGACGTAGAACGGCAGCGTCCGGCCCGCGACGACGAAATCCTTGGTGTTGTGGACCTTTGCGCCCGCGACCAGCCCGATGCCGATCGAGACGACGATGTAGCCGGCGACGAACCAGAGCAGGGGAGCGGATGCGGTCATGCCGGGAGGTGCAATCGGAAGTGCGCGCGATTGTAACGAAAAGGCCGGGCTGGACCCGTGCCTAGCCGAGCAGCCACCAGACTTCGAGCAGGACGAGGGCGGCGACGGCCGCGCCCAGCACGGTGAGCCACCGCCGCTGCCGCGCCTGGGCGGCCGAGAGCCGCTCGATGCTCTCGCGGAGCGCCACGCTCGACGGGGCAGCGGTCAGCCGCTCGTGCAGCAGGCGCGGGAGTTGCGGTACGAGCTGCGCCCAGCGCGGCGCCTCCTCGCGGATGGCGCGGTCGAACGCCTGCCAGCCGACCTGGCCCTGCATCCAGCGCTCCAGGTACGGCTTCGCGGTCTTCCACAGGTCGAGCTGCGGGTCGAGCTGGCGGCCGAGCCCCTCGATGTTGAGCAGCGTCTTCTGCAGCATCACGAGTTGCGGCTGCACTTCGTAGTTGAAGCGCCGCGCGATCGAGAAGAGGCGCAGGAGCACCTGTCCGAACGAGAGCTCCGCGAACGGGCGGTCGAACATGGGCTCGCAGACCGTGCGGATCGCCGCCTCGAACTCTTCGGCGCGCGTGCCCGAGGGCACCCAGCCCGCGTCGAGGTGCGCCTGCGCCACGCGCCGGTAGTCGCGCTGGAAGAAGCCGAGGAAGATCTGGGCGAGGAAGCGGCGATCGTCGTCCGAGAGCGACCCCATGATCCCGAAGTCGAGTGCGACGTAGCGCCCGTCCGCGGCGACGAGGATGTTGCCGGGGTGCATGTCGGCGTGGAAGAACGCGTCGCGGAACACCTGCGTGAAAAAGATCTCGACGCCGGCACGCGAGAGCTTGGGAATGTCGAGCCCCGCCTCGCGCAACCGGTCGACCTGGCTGATCGGGATGCCGTGCATGCGCTCCATCGTCATCACCGTCTCGGCGCACCAGTCCCAGTAGACCTCGGGCACGGCGAGCAGCGGCGAGTGGAGGAAATTGCGCCGCAGCTGCGAGCAGTTCGCCGCCTCGCGCATGAGGTCGAGCTCGTCGTCGAGATGCTTGCCGAACTCGGCGACCACTTCGCGGGGATGCAGCCGGCGGCCGTCGGGCCAGAGCTTCTCGACCAGCCCGGCGGCGGTGTCGAGCAGCGCGAGATCGCGTGCGATCACCGGGCGCATGTTCGGGCGCAGGATCTTGACCGCCGCCTCGCGTCCGTCGGGCAACACGGCGAAATGCACCTGCGCCACGGACGCGCTCGCCGTCGGCGCGGCGTCGAAGCTCGCGAAGAGCTCCGTGACCGGCTTGCGGAACGCGCGCTCGATCTCGCCGATCGCCTGATCGGAAGGGAACGGCGGCACCTGGTCCTGCAGTTTCGCCAGTTCGTCAGCGAGGTCGGGCGGCAGCAGGTCGCGCCGCGTCGAGAGGATCTGGCCGAACTTCACGAAAATCGGCCCGAGCGCCTCGAGTGCGGTGCGCAGCCGCACCGCGCGCGGCTCGGCGAACGTGCGCCAGCCGAGCAGGCGCGTCGTCCAACGCGAGAGCCGGCCGGTCGGGTCGGCGGCGGCGACGAACTCGTACAGCCCGTAGCGCCAGCCGACCCAGACGATCTTCGCGAGACGGATGAGCCGCGTCATGGGTGCGAGGGCGAGAAGCGCGGCGCGGCGATCGTGCGGGGCGCGAGCCCGAGCCCCGCGAGCTGGCGGTCATGCATCCGGCCGAGGAGCAGCTGCGAGGCGATGCCGCCGAGAAGCGCGAGGAACATGTCCCACTGCGTGTCCCACGGGTCGCCCTGCGTGGCGAGGAACTCGTCCGCGCCCGAGCCGAGCGCGAGTGCGGCCCACCACTCGAGGAATTCGTAGCAGGCGCTGATCGCGAGCACGATGCACGTCGTGATGAAGAAGAGCCACTTGCCGCCGAAGGCGGGAACGGCGCCCCGCTGCATCGGCTCCCCCAGCGGCGAGCGGCGCACCAGGATCTCGCGCACGAGAATGGCGGGAACGAACCCCTGTGCGAGGTGGCCGATGCGGTCGTAAGGGTTGCGCGAGAGGTCGAACAGGTCCTTGAGCCAGAACCCGAGCGGCGTCTCGGCGTACGTGTAGTGGCCGCCGAGCATCAGGATGCACGCGTGAACGAAGATGAGCCGGTAGGCGAGCGGCGTGAGGGGAAACGCGCGATAGGTGAAGACGAGCAGCGGCGCCGCGATGATCACCGGGAACACTTCGAGGAGCCACGTGCCCCGGTCGTGCGGTCCGATGCCGGAGGCGACGAGCAGCGCGAGCGCCGCAATGAGCAGCGCCCAAGCCTCGCGTCGATCGCGGTCCTGCGGATAGGGGCGCGGACTCAGCGCGGTCCCCCTCGTTCGAGAAGCCGCGCGATGCGTTTCGCGAGACGCTCGACGTCGTCGCGCAGGGCGTCCACTTCCTCGCCGAAGCGGCGCACTTCGGCAGGACGCGCGAGGAGCGGATTCTCCTCGGTGAAGTACTCCGCGAAGTTGCGCGCGAGCCGTTCGCCGGCATCGCGCTGCCACGCGGCGAAGGCGCGCCCGGTCGAGGCGATCCGGTGCGCGGGCACGTCGCCCTCCCACCGCAGGTGCCGGAACAGGAACTCGACCGCGCGGGCGAGCTCCGTATCGCCGTCGATCGCCACCTCGCGGATGGCGGCGTCGTCTCGGGCGAGGATGCGCGGTAGCGCAGCGGGCGGGATGCGCACGACCAGGTCCGGCGGCAACGCGCCCTCCGCGCCGGCGACGAGACCGCTTTCGAGGATCGCGATCCGCAAGTCCGGCAGCGGCGGGAGGCGGAACTCAACCGATCGCCCCGCGAACGGCGCGAGCCGCTCGCGCGCCCACTCTTCCGCGGAAAGCAGGTGATTGATCGCAGCGGTGGCGGGCGCGTCGATCATCGGGTGGGCGGGTCGGGCTGATTCACCACGGAGCACTGAGGGCGCAAAGGGCCACGGAGGCAGCGAGATATCGTTCTTCTCAGCGCCGCGCGGGGTGCGGCGCGAAAGGGCAAGCCAGGAGGACGGCCGACAGCGATGTTCCCCGTGTTTCCGGCGCCTCCCGGGTGAACCAAAGAAAAAGGCCGCCCGCGGGCGGCCTTCTCGCTGCAACCAGCGTCCGTGCTCAGGAGACCTGCTGGATCCCCGCGAGCAGCCAGCCGGCTTCGCCCGACGCGGGCTTCTGCAGGTTCCAGACCTCCTCGAAGGCTGTCGGAACGCCGCCGTCCTCTTCGCGGAGCATACCGGAGAAGCGGATGCTCGCCCAGTGGATGTCGCCTTCGGTCACGAGCTCCAGGAGCTCGGCGTTCAGCGTGACGATGTCGATCCGTTGCGGCGTGTCCCCGCGCGCGGCGATTTCCTCGCCCAGGCTGCCCGCCATGGCGTCGGTCGCGAGCTCGCGGATCGCGGCGAGGTCGCCGCGGTCGTTCGCGGCCTGCAACTCGACGAAACTCTGCTTCGCCCGGCGCAGGAAGGCGTCGACGTTGAAGCCCTCCGGGATACGGCGCGCGAACTGCGCTCCCGCGCCCTGCGCGCCTCCGGCCGGAGTCGCCTGCGACGGCGGCGGCGCGGCCACGGTCTCGTTCCCCAAACCCTGATAGCGCGCGAGCCCGCCGCCCGCGCCCTGCATCGCGGGTTGCGGCGCCCTTCTCGCAAGCGCGCGCATCACGAGCACGGCGACGAACGCGAGCGCGAGACCTACGAGCAGCGCGGTGAGGATCGTTCCCATCTGGTCGCCGAAGAGATAGGCCAAGCCGAGACCCGCGGCGAGGCCCGCTAGGGGCGCGAGCCAGCGGCTCATGCCGGCACGCGGCTGGGCGGCCTGCGGAGCGGCGGCAGGCGCCTGCGCCTGCTGCGCGTCGCGCGTCGCGGGCGGGGTCGCTTGGCGCTGCGTCACCGATTCGCGTTGCGAGCCGATGCTCTTGCCGCCGCCGAGCCGCTTCGCCGCTTCGGCGTCCTGAATCGCGAGCCCGAGGCCGAAGACGATCCCGGCGAGGGCCATCATCCAATGCTTCACGCGTGCCTCCTCGATGTTCGTATCGATCGCGGCATCAGAACTTGAATCCGACGTGCAGGGCCGCGACGCCCGCCGTCAGGTTGAAATATTCGACCTGCTCGAGCCCCGCGCGTTCCATCATGCTTCGCAATGACTCCTGGTCGGGGTGCATGCGAATCGACTCGGCGAGGTAGCGGTAGCTCGCCTCGTCGTCCGTCACCTTGCGCCCGAGCCAGGGAAGCACGTTGAAGGAGTACCAGTCGTAGGGCTTCTCGAGCGGCTTCCACACCTTGGAGAACTCGAGCACCAGCAGGCGGCCGCCCGGACGCAGCACGCGGCGCATCTCCCCGAGCGCGGCCTCCTTGTGCGTCATGTTGCGCAGCCCGAACGCGACCGTGACGACGTCGAACCAGTCGGACCGGAACGGCAGCCTTTCGGCATCGCACTGCGCCGCGGGTACGGGCGTGCCGCCGTCGATCAGCCGGTCGCGGCCGACCCCGAGCATCGCCGCGTTGATATCCGTGAGCACGACCTGGCCTGTCGCGCCGGCCCGCTTGGCGAACGCTCGCGCGAGGTCGCCGCTGCCTCCCGCCACGTCCAGAACGCGATGGCCTTCGCGTACCCCGCTCTTCGCGATCGCGAACGCCTTCCAGGCGCGGTGCAGCCCGGCCGACATGAGATCGTTCATGACGTCGTAGCGGGAGGCGACCGACGAGAAGACGCCCGCGACCCTGCGCGCCTTCTCGTCCTCGCGGACGGTTTCGAAGCCGAAATGAGTTTCGTTGGACATTGCGGCAAGTGCCGGGCGCGACGCCGTCAGTGCGACCCGCACGCGCCGCCGCCCTTGGGCGCGGGCATCGCAGTGGTGTCGACGTCGCGGCTCGCGCCGGCGGCTTCGATCCGCGTCAGGTACTGCGTCCACAGGGCGTCGCGGTTGAGCCCGATGTCATAGAGGTAATCCCAGGAATAGATCCCGGTGGCGTGCCCGTCGGAGAACGTCGGCTGGATCGCGTAGGCGCCCACCGGCTCGACCGCGGCGATCTCCACGTTCCTCTTGCCGGTCTGGAGGACTTCCTGCCCCGGCCCGTGGCCGCGGACCTCGGCGCTCGGGGAGTAAACGCGCAGAAACTCGAAGGGCAGCTCGAAGCGCGCGCCGTCGGAGAACGCGATCTCCATCACGCGCGACTTCTGGTGGATTTTGATCTCGGTCGGGACAGGGGTATTTCGGTCTAGGCCGGCCATGGCGGAACTCCTGAAGGGACGACGATCATAACCGACCGAGCCCGGCGCCCCGGGTTCCGTAACAAAACCGTCACGGAGCGCGCCTAGAATGCCATTCTGTCATCGAATCTTCATGGTGCTGTCATGGCCGCCAACATACTTGTCGTCGAAGACGAGCCCGCGATCCAGGAGCTTCTCGCCGTGAACCTGGAGCACGCAGGCCATCACGTGCTGCGCGCCAAGGATGCGGAGCAGGCCGCTTCGCTCGTGCGCCACGCGCTCCCCGACCTGATCCTGCTCGACTGGATGCTGCCGGGCCAATCGGGCGCGGGCTTCGCCCGCACGCTCCGCCAGGACGAGCGGACCAAGCAGGTGCCGATCATCATGCTGACCGCCCGCGGACAGGAGCAGGACAAGATCGCGGGGCTCGAGGCCGGGGCCGACGATTACGTGACCAAGCCGTTCTCGCCGCGAGAGCTGCTCGCACGCATCAAGGCGGTGCTGCGCCGCCGCGCGCCCCAGCTCACCGACGAGCCGATCGAGATCGGCGGCCTGCGGCTCGACCCGTCCACGCATCGGGTCGGCGCGGGCGGGATGCCGGTCGAGCTCGGCCCCACCGAGTTCCGGCTGCTGCATTTCCTGATGGCGCATCCGGAGCGGGTGCACAGCCGCGCCCAGCTTCTCGACCACGTCTGGGGCGACCATGTCTTCGTCGAGGAGCGCACCGTCGACGTCCACATCAGGCGACTGCGCAAGGCGCTGGAGGCGACGCGCCACGACCGCCTGATCGAGACCGTGCGCGGAAGCGGCTACCGCCTCTCGGCGGCCGCGCTCGTCTGAGCACGCTGGCCCCTCGCGGGGCGTTACGGCTTCCATGCAATAATCGAAGTCACTTCTCGAGCCCCCAGTAGCCCCGCGTGGCGCGCCCCAAGGGAGTCGGCTTCGTCTGGATGCGCTCGGCGATCCTCGCCGGCGCCACGCTCTTCGTGTCGCTCGCCGCCTGGCTGATCGCCGGGCCCTCGTGGGGACTCGGCACGCTGGCCGCGGGCCTAGCGGTGCTGCTTCTGCGGCACCTTTCCAGCCTCGCCGCGCTCGTTCGCTGGCTCGACGATCCGGCGGCCGGCACCGTGCCGGAGGGGTCCGGCGTCTGGGATCACGTGTTTTCGGCGCTGTACCGCCAGACGCGAGGCACGCGCGAGCAGCAGCATCGGCTCACCGCAGTGCTCGTGCGGTTTCGCAGCGCCGCGCGCGCGATGCCCGACGGCGTCCTGATCCTGAACGAGGAGAACCGCATCGAGTGGGGCAACCCGACGGCCGAGCAGTACTTCGCCATCGATCTCGACAAGGATGCCGGCCAGCCGATCGCCAACCTGGTTCGCAACCCCGATTTCGTCGCGTTTCTCCTGCGCGGCGACTGGAACGAGCCGCTCATGCTCCGTCTTTCGCGCGGCGAGGAGCTGGTGCTGTCGATCCGCGTCGTGCCCTACGGGCAGGACGAGAAGCTGCTGCTCGCGCGCGACGTGACCCGGTGGGAAAAGCTCGAGACGATGCGGCGCGATTTCGTCGCCAACGTGTCGCACGAGCTGAAGACGCCGCTCACCGTCCTGTCGGGCTTCCTCGAGACGCTGGCCGACGGCACGGTGCCGGTGGGCTCGCCGCGCGGCCGGCACGCCCTCGAGCTGATGCACGACCAGAGCGATCGAATGCTGCGGCTCATCGAAGACCTGCTCACGCTCTCGACCCTCGAATCGACCTCGGGCCCCGCCTCGGAAGCGGCCGTGGACGTCGCGAACCTCCTTGCCACGGTGCACACGGAAGCGCGCGCGCTCTCCGCGGGCAGGCACGAGATCGTGCTCGATGTCGAGGCGCCCGGCACCCTGACCGGCAACGAGCAGGAGCTGCGCTCTGCGTTCGGCAACCTGGTGTCGAACGCAGTGCGTTACACGCCGGAGGGCGGTCGGATTCAACTCACATGGTGGCGCCGCGGCAGCGAAGGGGTGTTCACCGTCGCGGACACCGGGATCGGCATCGAGACCGTCCACATTCCGCGGCTCACCGAGCGCTTCTATCGCGTCGACCGCAGTCGCTCGCGCGAAACCGGCGGAACCGGCCTCGGCCTTGCGATCGTGAAGCACGTGCTGACGCGCCATCAGGCGGCGCTGGAGATAGAAAGCGACGTGGGCCGGGGCAGCCGGTTCTCGGCGGTGTTTCCGGCGCGGCGAGTACGCTTCCGACCGGCCGTGGTCGCGGCCTAGGATCCAGGATTCAGGATCCGGGATTCAGCTCTCGATCCTCAATCCTGAATCCTGAATCCTGAATCCCGAACCCTGAATCTTCAGCCCCGCGCCAGCGGATTCGGCGTCGGCTCGCCGATCTTGCGCAGCGTCGCGCGGTCGGTGTGATGGAACGGCTCGGCCTGGCCCGGGAGGATCAGCACGGTGTCCTGGTCGTACGACCACGTGCCGTCGTCGTTGATGGTCACGGTGATGTCGTACGAGACCGTCTTGAACGCGTGCTCCAGGAACGGCCCGGAGATGATGCCGTTCGTCGTGTTGCCGCGCACGGCGGACAGTTTGAACGTGCGCGCGTTCCGCTCGGCTTTGCCGAAGGCCATCGCGCACTGGGCGCGCGGAATCGAAAGCGTGAGGACGAGCGTGCCGTCGGCGGGCTCCCATAGCCAGTAGCCGACCTGATCGTGAAAGGTTTCGACCTCGCCGGGCTTCACGATGTGCGTGTGGTAGCGCAGCCCGTAGAAGAGCTGCGGGCCGTTCGCCTGCGGGTCGATCGGCTGCAGCTCATAGCGCTCGACATACGCCTGCTTCTTCGGACCCTCGGCTTTGGGGTGCACGTCGAGGCCGCGCGTGCCTTCCCAGATGCCCGCCATCGGCGCGAGCGGCCCGAGGTTTCTCAGCGTATCGACGTCGATGTCGGACGGTTCGGTGTAGATGTCCTGCGGAAACGACTTCATCGCGGCTCCGAATGAGTGGCTGGCCGGATCGCGGGAAAGCGGGTCGCGCCCGGGCGAGCGGCGATGATAAGCGAAGCGCGACGCCGCAGCCCCGTTGGGCGCGGCACGCGCCGAATGCGGATCGGGCGAACTCAGCCGGGGACGGGTGTGAAGGCGGTGCGGTCGAAGTCGTAGCCGCGCTGGAGCAGCGCGCCGAGCCGAACGCGCACGAGCTCCTCTTCGGTCTTCATCTCGAGATCGCGTCCCGACTGGTACCAGCCGGACGGGAGCACGAGGCTCGGACTCGCGCCGGGCATTGCCGGGAGCGCGAACGCCTGCACGTACGGGTCGGGCGTGCCGTCGCCGCTCCACGTGGGCCGCACCGCGACGCCCTGCGCGAGCCCCGGCAGCGCCTGCGCGCCGATCACCAGAGCGCCGTCGATGCCGACCGTCAGCCAGCGCACTTCCGACAGGATGAACGTCCGCGCCCCCTGCGGCTTCAGGCCGATCAGCTGGTGATGCGACAGCCGCTCTCCCGCTTCCTTGCGCCGCAGCCGGAACCCGTTCGCGCTTTCGTCCAGCGTCTCCCAGGTCTCCGTGCTCACGCCCGGCGTGGCGCTGCTGCCCTCGGCCACTGCGCCGTAAATGGCAAGCTGCTCCGCGTCGCGCCGCGAGTAGTCCCAGTGCCGCGCTGCGCCCTTGAAGACGCGGCCGGTCAGCGCGAGATGGATGGTTTCGAACCCCGAGAGGAGTTCGGTGCGGCCGGGGGCGAGGCGGCGGGTGAACTGGCGCGATGCCGGAGCGTCCAGCCAGGCCCGGTAGAGGTGCGCGAGCAGACGGCTCGCGTCGGGCTGAACGGCGTCGCGGCCGAGGCCGAGCGAATCCGGATCGGCGCCCTGTTCGAGCTTGCGAAGCCGTCCCTTGATGCTGCGCTTGAGCTGCGACGCGTCGAGGAATCGCGTGGTCGGCGCGGCGGATTCGAGCCGCGTCCATGCCGGGGGCGCGGCGCCCGCGAGGTCGACCGCGTAGCCCTGGGCGGCATCGAGCGCGAGGCCGAGCTCGACCTTGTGCGACCACATGCCGGCCCACCGACGCATCCACTGGAAGTCGCGCGCCGAGATCGCATAGGGGTTGCCGATCTCGAGGAGCAGGGTGCGAACGTAGACCTGCGCGGGGCTCGCCGCCGCCGCCGGCTTTTTCTTCGTCGGCACCGCGGTCTTCGCGAGTCCGCAGGCTTCGGCGACCTGGTAGACCTCGTGGAGCCGCTGCCACAGCTCGCCGTCCACCTCGCGGCGGCTGCGATAGTGGGCGGTGATCACGGCAGCGATCGACTCCATCGCCCTCTCGGCGAGCAGGGCAGCCTGGGGCAGCAGGTCGGCATCCCGGCCGTCGACGGCCGCGCCGAGCAGGCGGCGGTACGCGCGCGCAAACGCCATCCAAAGGTCGTAAACCTGATCGAACGCGGCGCGCTCGACATCGCGTAGAGGCAACGGCCTTCCGGTGAATTTCTTGGAATGCTCGGTCTGCGCGACCTGAATGGGATCGCGCAGCCGCTCGAGGATGTCGAGGTAGGCGCGCTCGCGCGGCGGCGCGTCTTCCAGCCGCTCGAGCAGCGCGGTGAGCTCGTGGCAAGCCTGCCGGGGGTCGACGAGGGCCGCGTTCGCGATCCACGCCTCTGCCGCCTTGGCGTCGGCGAGCGCCGGGGCTCGGCCGGGTGCCGTGCTCGTTGCGGTTGCCATGCTTCCTCCTCGGCGCCCGTTCGTCCGGGCGCGCCGTTCGTGTTGTGGTGGTCTATGCGGGATCGAAGCTCGCCCGCTCGAAGTCCGACCCGTGCTCGAGCAGCGAGGTCAGGCGGACCCGGGACGCGGGGATCTCCGGGATGTTCAGCACCCGCCCCGGCGCGAACCAGCCGCGCGGCAGGACGATCGTCGGGGGCGCCGCGAGCGCTGCGAGCGCGGACAACGCGATCGCCTGCGTTTCCGACTCCTGCGGCTCTGCGGCGCGCGCTGTCACGGGCTGCGCGATGCCCGGAAGAATCCGCGCGCCGACGTGCAGATCGCCATCCGGGGCCTCCTGCAGCCATTGCACCGCGGCGAGCATCCCGGCGCCGCCCGCCTCGGGGCGCACCATCAGGAGCTGACCGTGTCCGAGCGGCGCGGCGCGCGAATCGTCGCGGCGGCGGATCAGACCGACCCCGGCGATGCTCTCGTCGCGCAGTACCCAGGTTTCGCTCGAAGCCGGCGGGAGCGCGGCCCCGGCCGCGGCGTTGGCATCGGCCAGTCGATCGCCGAGCGCGAAGTGCGTCGCCGTGATGCCGGTGCACACGCACACCGGGGCGTTCACGTTGCGCCGCTCGTGGGCGCGGCGCGGCTGGTCTTCGCACCAGTGCCGATAGAGCGCGACGAGCAGCGCGAGCGCCTCCTGCGGCTCGACGTCGCCCTCCAACCCGACTTCTGCGGGCGTCTTCCCCTGCTTGATTGCATGCACACGCTTCGCGAGGCTGCGGGAGATTTCGCTCACGTCGAGAAAGCGCACGGTGGGCCCGGTGCGCTCGCGCCGGCTCGCGCCGGACTCGGTCGCGAGGTCGACGAGCATCGGCGTCGTGCTCGAGCCGCGCGGCGCCGACGGCGACACCGCGATTTTCGGTGCCCAGTGGCCGAGCCAGCGGTCGACCAGCTCGACGTGCTCGGGCCTGCGCTCGCGCGGGCTCGATGCGTCGAGCAGCAGCGCCTGCGCATAGGTGCGCGTCACCGTGCAGGAGCGCCCCGTGCGCGAGAGCCGGTCCGGCACGGGCTGGACCGCGATGCCGCGCTGTTCGGCGAACGCGTAGAGGCGATGCAGCCGCGCGAGGTCGGTGGGCCGCGGCTGCACGTAAGCATGGGCGTGCGCGAGCATGGTGCGGGCCGTCGCGTCGATCGCGCGATGGCAAGCGAGCGCGATCGAAGCGCGATCGCCGTTCATCGCCGCGAGCGCTTGCAGAGCGCGCTGGTAGCCGAGGCCGAGCGCATCCCACAGGGCCGTCACGGACGCGAGGATCTCGCGGCGCTGGGGCGAGTGCGGCAGCGGCTTTCCCGCGAACTTCTTCGCCTGTTCGATCTGCACGTCCGCGATCGGTCCGCGCAGAAGCTCGAGGATCGCGAGCCGCTCCGCTGCCGCGACGTGCGCGCCGTTCAGCTCCTCGAGCCGTGCCGCGAGCGCCGCATGGGTCGTGGCCGCGTTGAGCCGCGGCAGCGAAGCGAGCCACTCCGCGCAGGTCGCGGCGTCGTCGCACGACGCGCGCGCGTTCGGGGCGATCTGCGGAAGGTCGAGTCCGCTCATGCGGGCGCCGACGATCCGAGGCGCGCGGTGAGCGCCGCCGCGACCGCCGTTGCGTCCCAGCGGCGAGCCGGGGCGGAGTCGCGTGCCGACGCCGCCCAGACGGGCGCCGGGAAGTGCCGGTCGTCGCGAAAACGCGGAATCACGTGCCAATGCACATGCGGCACGACGTTGCCGAAGCTCGCGAGGTTGATCTTGTCCGGTCGCACGACCGCGCGCAGCGCCGCCTCGACCGCGAGCACCACGGTCATCAGGGCGTGCTGTTCGGATTCGGGGAGGTCGGTCATTTCGGCGGCATGCCGGTTGAGGATCACGCGACAGAAGCCCGGGTAGTCGGGGTCGTCGACCGACACGACGCGCGCCAGCCCGCTCCGCCAGAGGATCGTGCCTCCCGGAGACTCGCACAGCTCGCACGACCCGGCTGCCAACTTTTCCACGTCGACGGTTCCCGTGCGCCGCGACGCATCGCGGCGTCATGACGACAGCATGGCGCATGGTAGCAAGGAGCATGCGCGGGGGCCGTGGCGAAGTGCCTCGCGCGCGCGCGGCCGGCAATAGTTCCGGCCTCTGCCGCCACGCGCACCGCGGCGGTGCCGCAACGGGGTCTCCGGCCGGCGATGTGGCGCGAAGCGGCGTGCCCCGCGGCCACCTTCCAGACCCGGCGCGGGATTCCGCCCGGTTCCCGGACGGGGCGGATGTCGGGAGCAGGACGGGTCGCGTTCACCCGTCGACTCACCGGTCCCCTGGGGGTGAGGGAATCGAGCGCGCTAGAGAAGCACGCGCTCGACCGGAGCGGGCGAAGCGTCGCATCTCCCCTCTCCCGCGCAACGACGGGGGAGAGGGGCGGGGGTGAGGGAATCGAGCGCGCTAGAGAAGCACGCGCTCGATCCCCCCCGCGTTCGCGTTCTCGACGTAGCGCCGCATCCAGTCGGCGCCGAGCACGTGTTTCGCGATCTCGATCACGACGTAATCGGCGTCGGTGCCCGTATCGTCAGCGTAGCGCCAGAGCCCCTGCAGACAAGACGGGCAGGACGTGAGAACTTTCACGGCGCCCTGGTGGCCCTCGGCGCGGATGGCGTCGACCCCCTTGCGCATCTCCTCCTCCTTGCGGAAGCGGACCTGCGTCGAGACGTCGGGACGCGTGACGGCGAGCGTGCCCGACTCGCCGCAGCAGCGATCGGAGAGCTTCACGTCCGAGCCCATGAGCTCGTTCACGACCTTGATCCCGGAGAGCTGCTTCATCGGCGTGTGGCAGGGCTCATGATACATGTAGCGCGTCCCGGCGACGCCGTCGAGCTTCACGCCCTTCTCGAGAAGATACTCGTGGATGTCGAGAAGCCTCGAGCCCGGGAAGATCTTTTCGAACTCGTAGTGCTCCAGCTGGTCGAGGCACGTGCCGCACGAGACGATGACCGTCTTGATGTCGAGATAGTTGAGCGTGTTCGCGACACGGTGGAAGAGCACCCGGTTGTCGGTGATGATCTTCCGGCCTTTGTCCTCGTTGCCGGCGGCCGTCTGCGGGTAGCCGCAGCAGAGATAGCCGGGCGGCAGCACGGTCTGCACGCCCACGTGATAGAGCATCGCCTGCGTCGCTAGCCCCACCTGCCCGAACAGGCGCTCCGATCCGCAGCCGGGAAAGTAGAAGACGGCCTCCGCGTCGTCGGCGGCTTTCTGCGGGTCGCGGATGATCGGGATCACCGACCGGTCCTCGATGTCGAGCAGCGCGCGCGAGGTCTTCTTCGGCAGCCCTCCCGGCATCGGCTTGTTCACGAAGTGGATGACCTGCGCCTTCACCGGCGCCTTGCCGGTCGTGATCGGCGGCACGCTCGTCTGCTTCTGCGCGAGGCCGAGCGAGCGCGCGACGCGGTAGCCGAGGCGCTGGCCCTTGTAGCCCCACTCGATCATCACCTTGCGCGCGGCCTTGATCGCGGTCGGATCGGTGAGCGTGAGAAACGCCATCGCCGCCGCCGTGCCCGGGTTGAAGCGCTTCCTGCCCTGCCGGCGCAGGAGGTTCTTCATGGCGATCGACACGTCGCCGAAGTCGATGTCGACCGGGCAGGGCTTCACGCACTTGTGGCAGACCGTGCAGTGCTCGGCCACGTCGCCGAACTCGTCGTAGTGAGTGAGGGACACGCCGCGTCGCGTCTGCTCCTCGTACAGGATCGCCTCGATGAGCAGCGACGTCGCGAGGATCTTGTTGCGCGGCGAATACGGCAGGTTGGCGCGCGGCACGTGCGTCGAGCAGACCGGCTTGCACTTGCCGCAGCGCAGGCAGTCCTTGATCGAATCGGACACGCTCCCGAGGTCGGTCTGCTCCAGGATCAGCGATTCCGCGCCGAGCAGGTTGAACGACGGCGTGTACGCGTTGCGCAGATCTGCGCCGGCGAGGAGCTTGCCCTTGTTGAAGCGACCTTCGGGATCGACCTCGGCCTTGTACTTCCGGAATGCCTCGACCTCGCCGGGCTCCAGGAACTCGAGCTTCGTGATCCCGATGCCATGCTCTCCCGACACCACGCCGCCGAGCGATTTCGCGAGCGCCATGATCCGGGCGACCGCATGGGTCGCCTCCTGCAGCATCCCGTAATCGTCGGAGTTGACCGGGAGGTTCGTGTGCACGTTGCCGTCGCCCGCGTGCATGTGCAGCGCCACGAACAGACGGCTCTTGAGAACGCGTTTGTGGACGGCGTCGATGCCTTCGCGGATGGGACGGAACAGCTCGCCGTCGAAAAGATCGTGCAGCGCCGCGCGCACTTCGCTCTTCCACGAAACGCGCAGGGCGTGGTTCTGCAGCAGGGCGAACACCGTCGCGCCCGGCGCCGATGCGGCGGCGGTGCGCACATCCCCTGCGCTCGCGTCGGACGCGGCTGTGTCGAGGTTCGCGAGCAGCCATGTCCACCGCTCGCGCACGGCAGCGATGCGCTCGCGCGCCGCCTGCGGCCGATCGCCGAGCAGTTCGGCGGCCGAGAGCGGCTCTTCGTGCCGGTGCAGCGGCAGCGGCCCCGCGAGGTACTCGTCGAGCGCCGCGAGCAGGGCCAGCTTGTTCCCGATCGAGCTTTCGATGTTGATGCGCTCGATGCCGTCGGAGTAGTCGCCCAGCCGCTCGAGCGGGATGACGACGTCCTCGTTCACCTTGAACGCGTTGGTGTGCTTCGCGATCGCGGCCGTGCGCGCGCGGTCGAGCCAGAATTTCTTGCGCGCCTCGGCCGACACCGCGACGAACCCCTCGCCGCTCCTGGCGTTCGCGATGCGCACGACATGCGAGGCCGCGGCGGCGACGGCGTCCTCGTCGTCGCCCACGATGTCGCCGATCAGCACCATTTTCGGCCGGCCGCCGCGGCGCGACTTGGTGGCGTAGCCCACCGCTTTCACGTAGCGCTCGTCGAGGTGCTCGAGGCCGGCGAGAATCGCGCCGCCGGGGCGATCGTCGAGGTAGCGCTTGATCTCGACGATCGACGGAACCGCTTCGCGCACGGCGCCGAAGAACTCCAGGCACACGGTGCGCGTCGCCCTGGGCATGCGGTGCAGGATGAAGCGCGCCGAGGTGATGATGCCGTCGGTGCCCTCTTTCTGGATGCCCGGCAGGCCGCCGAGCACCTTGTCGGTGACGTCCTTGCCCAGTCCGGCCTTGCGGAACGCTCGCCCGGGGATCTCGAGCATCGCCGGCTCGCCGAACGGCGTCCTTCCATCCTTGCGGAACTTCTGGATGGAGAAGCGCGCGGTCTCGACGTCATGGATCTTGCCGAGGTTGTGGTCGAGGCGCGTCACTTCGAGGAAGAAGCCGTTCGCGTCGACCATCTTCCAGCTCGCGAGGTTGTCGATCGCGGTGCCCCACAGCACGGCCTTCTTGCCGCCCGCGTTGACGGCGATGTTGCCGCCGATGCACGACGCGTCGGCCGAGGTCGGATCGACCGCGAACACGAGCCCGACGGCTTCCGCCGCCTCCATCACGCGGCGTGTCACCACGCCGGCGCCGCAGTGGACGGTCGGTACTTCGCTTGCGACGCCCGGGAGCCGCGTCGTCTCGACTGCACCGTAGCGGTCGAGCTTCTCGGTGTTGATGACGATGGCGTTCTTGGTGAGCGGGATCGCGCCGCCCGTGTAGCCGGTGCCGCCGCCGCGCGGGATGATGGTGAGGCCGAGATCGATCGCGTCGCGCACGATCGCCGCGACCTCGTCCTCGGTGTCCGGATAGACCACCACGAACGGATATTCGACGCGCCAGTCGGTCGCGTCGGTCACGTGCGCGACGCGCGCGAAGCCGTCGAAACAGACGTTGTCGCGCCGCGTGCTGCGCGCGAGCTTGCGCATGGCGCGGCGGCGCAGTTCTGCGGCTTCCTCGAACTCGCGCGCGAAGCTGCCGACGGCGATCCGCGCACGCTCCAGCAGGAACGCGACGCGCTCGTCGCGCGAGCGCTCCGCGGCCGCGGCGTCCGGGCTCGCGCTGCGCTCGGCATCGGCGCGGTAGCGGTCGCGCCGCTTCTCGATCTCGCCCAGCCGGTGCTGGAGCGCCTCGATGAGGGCGGCGCGTCGCTTGGGATGTGCGAGCAGATCGTCCTGCAGGTAGGGGTTGCGCGACACCACCCAGATATCGCCGAGCACCTCGTAGAGCATGCGCGCCGAGCGGCCGGTGCGGCGCTCGGCGCGCAGCGCGAGCAGCGTGTCCCACGCCGCCTCGCCGAGAAGACGAATGACGATCTCGCGATCCGAGAAGGACGTGTAGTTGTACGGGATCTCGCGGAGTCGCGCCCCGGTGCCCTCCGGGGCTTCGTCCGGCTCGGCCCCGCCGGTCCCGGATCGGACCCAACGGTCGAAAACATCGTTAAGCGGCACGCGGGTCTGCTCGACGAGTAGTGGAAAGGCGGCGGCGCTGCGACGGCCCCCGGCGCGTTAGTGCGTCACCGCGCGGGTTGGCAGGCCATCCGGCCGCCCACGGATTCTACCGATATTGCGCCGCAGCAACCACGCGGGGCGAGCCCCGTTCGCCGATCTCGACGGTTTCGGGGGCGGGCCCTGCGAATCAACGCCCTAAGCGGTCGTTTGGTCGTCGGAATCCGGCGCGGGTTCCGCGCCGATCGGGAGGGCCGGCGCGGAGTCTTCCTCGGCCGGGAACACGTCGCGCCAACTCGCGTAAAAGCTTGCCAGCAGGATGGATGCCGCCGCGAACACGATCGGCGAGGCGGCCAGCAGCGCCGCGGCCACCTGCTCTGCCGGATCGCCCGCGAACCCCGCGGAGAACGAGCCGAGCACGCGCATCGCGAAGACGAACACGACCACGGTCGGGATCGCCGCGATCGCGATTCCGACGCCGTACACGAAGAACGCGCGCCAGTTGCGGAGCGTCGCGAAGAAACTATAGAAGAGCGCCTTCGTCGCGGACATGCCCTCCCACGCGGCGAGCACCGGGGCGAACCAGAACGCGGCGAGCACCGGCGCATAGAACACCATCGCGACCAGCGCAGCGCGCGCCTGCGCCTGCTGCGCCTCGGCTTCTGCCGCGGGCGGCTGGCCGCGCAGCATCCAGTTGAAGAGCGAGCCGCCGTCGGCGACCGCGGAGATTCCCAGAACCGCGACGATCGCGACGATGTACACGACCCCGAGGACGACGAGCGCGCGCAGGTTGCGCGAGAAGCCCGCGAACAGGAGCGGCGGGAGCACCGGCTGGCCCGCTTCCGCGGCGCGCGCCATGGCCATGAAGCTCACGGAGAAAGCGGGCAGCATCACCGTCGCGACGAGCGGACCGACGACGGGGACGAAGTTCGCCATCAGCATGATGCCCCAGTACGCGAATACGCCGAAGATCCAGCCGAACGGCGCGCGCGCGAACAGGCGCACGCCTTCCGCGATCCACCCGAAACCATTGCGTGCCGGCACGATTCTCATGGCTCAGGCGACCCACGGAAGCCGATCGCTCTCGGCGATGCGCAAGCGCAGGACCCGGTGAAAATGCTCGGGGTCGTGCGCGTGCACCAGCTCACCCGGCCGCGGCAGGTAGAAGTCGTAGAGGCGCGAGAGCCAGAATCGCAACGCGCCCGCCCGGAGCATGACCGGCCACGCGCCGCGCTCGAGCGCGTTGAACGGCCGCGTCGCGTGATACGCGCGAAGAAGCGCCGTCGAGCGCTCGGGATCGAGGCTCCCATCGGCGCGGAGGCACCAGTCGTTCACCGTGACCGCGACGTCGAAAAGCAGGGTGTCGACCCCGGCGAAATAGAAGTCGATCACGCCGCCGAGATTCCCGCCGTCGAAGAGCACGTTGTCGCGGAAGAGGTCCGCATGCACCGGGCCCCGCGGCAGGTCCTGCAGGCGATAGAGCGACTGGAACCGCAGCTCTTCCCTGAGGAGCGCCTGGCGCGGTGCGTCGAGGAAGGGCATGACTCTGGGCGCCGTCTCGCGCCACCACTTGGGCCCGCGCGGGTTCTCGAGCCGGCCGCCGTACGATTGTCCGGCGAGGTGCATGTCGGCGAGCACCGATCCCACCGCGGCGCAATGCGTCGCGTCGGGCTCGGCGACTACGACCCCGGGCAGTCGCGTGACCAGCGCCGCAGGCTTGCCGTGCAGCTCGCCGAGCAGCTGGTTGCGATGGTCGGCGATCGGCGAGGGACAGGGAATCCCGTGGCGGGCGAGATGCGCCATCAGGTTGAGATAGAAGGGCAGGTCCTCGCGCGGCAGACGCTCGAACAGCGTCAGCACGTAGCGGCCGTGCGTGGTGGTGACGAAGTAGTTGGTGTTCTCGATCCCGGCGGCGATACCCTTCAACTCGACGAGCGTGCCGACCGAGAAGCTCTTCAGCCAGGCGGCGACTTCCGTCTCGTTGACCGCCGTGTAGACAGACATGCGTGGGCCCGTGGGCGCGTCGCCGCGCGACGCGGACGATGCGGAGAAAAAGGCGTTAGAAGCGGAAAATCACCCACTGCGGCGCGCGCACGCCCGTGTCGCCGGAATTCTGCCGGGCGAACGAGCCGTCCCCCTGGTCTTCCTGTAGCACGTACTCCAGTCCTTCGGGTGTCGTCACGCGGATGACTTTGAAGCCCTCGGGCGTGAGGATCTCTTCGACGCGACCTTCTCGGGGCGCGATGGTCACGCCCTGATCCGTCGACTGGTCGAACCCGATCGCGCTCGGCGGCGGCTCGGGGAGCGGCTCGAGTTTGAGCGGCTGCTGCTGCGCCAGCGCGGGGACGGCGGCGACGAGAAAGACTGCGGGAAGGAAGCGGCGCATCGGGGAGCGTGGGCGGGAGCGTCTCGTCGAAAATTGTAGCAGAAGCCCCGGAGCGCCCCTCTCCGGTCGCGCCGCTCAGAGGTTCAGGAACGTGCGCTCGCGGTCGGCCGGCGTCGGCGTGAAGCTGCCTTTTTCGTAGTAGCGGAAGATCGCCTCGACGACCTCTTCGGGCTCGTTCAGGACCTGCACCAGGTTCACGTCGCCGGGCGAGATCATGCCCTCGGAGACGAGCCGGTCGCGGAACCAGTCCACCAGGCCCCGCCAGAAGGGCTCGTGCACGAGAATCACCGGCAGCTTGCGGATCTTCTCGGTCTGCACCAGCGTCAGCGCTTCGGTGAGCTCGTCGAGGGTGCCGAATCCGCCCGGCATGACCACGTACGCGGTCGCGAAGCGGATGAACGTCACCTTGCGCGCGAAGAAGTGCCGGAACGAGAGGCTGATGTCCTGGTAGGTGTTGCCGAACTGCTCGCGCGGCAGTTCGATGTTGAGTCCCACCGCGGGCGAGCGGCCGAAGTGCGCGCCTTTGTTCGCCGCCTCCATGATTCCGGGTCCGCCCCCCGAGATCACCGCGAAGCCGGCATCGGAGAGCAGGCGCGAGATGCGCTCGGCGAGGCCGTAGTACGGGTGGCCCTGCGGCGTACGCGCGCTGCCGAAGATCGAGACCGCCGGGCGGATCTGGTTGAGCCGCTCGGTCGCCTCGACGAACTCTGACATAATCCCCAGGAGGTGCCATGCCTCCCGCGCGGATGACTGGGCGGAGTCGATCCCCGCGGAGACCGCTTTCGGCAGCTTGCCGTTCATTCCCGTGACCGAATCCAAGACGCTCGTCCTCGTCGACGGCTCGTCGTATCTCTACCGGGCGTATCACGCGCTGCCCGATCTGCGTAACGCGGCGGGCGAGCCGACCGGCGCGATTTACGGCGTGCTGAACATGCTAAGGCGGCTCCTCGCCGACTACAAGGCAGATTTCCTCGCCTGCGTGTTCGATGCGAAGGGCAAGACCTTCCGCGACGACATGTTTCCCGAGTACAAGGCGCATCGGCCGCCGATGCCGGACGACCTCGCCGCGCAGATCGAGCCGCTGCACGCCGCCATCCGCGCGCTCGGCTGGCCGCTGCTCGTCGTCGAGGGCGTCGAGGCCGACGACGTCATCGGCACGCTCGCGGCAGAGGCGCGACGCGCAGGCATGCGCTGCGTGATCTCGACCGGCGACAAGGATCTCGCCCAGCTCGTGGATGCCGGCGTCACCCTGGTCAACACGATGTCGAACGAGACGCTCGACCCCGCGGGCGTCGCGGCGAAATTCGGCGTGCCGCCCGAGCGTATCGTCGACTACTTCGCGTTAGTGGGCGATGCGGTCGACAATGTTCCCGGCGTCGAGAAGGTCGGACCGAAGACCGCCGTGAAGCTCCTCGGCGAGTTCGGGTCGCTCGATGCGCTGATCGCGCGCGCCGACGAGGTGAAAGGCGTGGTCGGCGAGAATCTCAGGAAGAGCCGGGACTGGCTTCCGACCGGCCGCGCGCTGCTGACCGTGAAGCGCGACGTGCCGCTCGGCTTCGACGTGACCGACCTCGCGCTGCGGCCGCGCGACGAAGCCGCCCTCGCGAGCCAGTTCGCGCGCTTCGGCTTCAAGAGCTGGCTCAGGGACGCGGCGGGCGACGGTCCCGCGGGCGGGCGCAGCGCTCGGCCGAGCGCGCCGGTCTCGGGCGAACCGCCGCCGCTCGACATCGAGCGCCCCGGCGAGGCGGTCGAGCGCCGCTACGAGCTGCTTCTCACCGAGGAAGATCTCGCGCCCTGGCTCGCGCGCATCGCCGGCGCGGACCTCGTGTGCGTCGACACGGAAACGACGAGCCTCGACCCGTTTCAGGCGCGGCTCGTCGGCATGTCGTTCTCGATCGAACCCGGGCATGCCGCCTATCTCGCGATCGCGCACGATTATGCGGGCGCGCCGGCGCAGCTCGGCGTCGACCGTGCGCTCGCGCTGCTCAGGCCGTGGCTCGAGGATCGGGGCAAGCGGAAAGTCGGCCAGAACCTCAAGTACGACGAGCACGTGCTCGCGAACCACGGCGTGAAGCTCGCGGGCATCGCGCACGACACGCTGCTCGAGCACTACGTGCTGGAGAGCCACGCGCGCCACGACATGGATTCGCTCGCCGAACGCTTCCTCGGCGTCAAGACCATCTCCTACGACGACGTCACCGGCAAGGGCGCGGGGCGCATCCCGTTCGAGCAGGTGGACGTCGCGCGCGCGACCGAATACTCGGCGGAGGACGCGGACATCACGCTGCGGCTGCATCGCGCGTTCGCGCCGAAGGTCGCGGCCGAGCCCAGGCTCGAGTTCGTGTACGCCCGGATCGAGATGCCGGTGCGAGAAGTGATCTTCCGCATCGAGCGCAACGGCGTGCTGATCGACGCGGCGCTGCTCGCCGAGCAGAGCCGAGCGCTCGGCCAGAAGATGCTCGAGCTCGAGGAGCGCGCGTACCGCGAGGCCGGACAGCCATTCAACCTGAACTCGCCCAAGCAGATCGGCGAGATCTTTTTCGAGCAGCTCAAGCTGCCGGTGGTGAAGAAGACGCCCTCGGGCGCGCCGTCGACCGACGAGGAGGTGCTCGAGAAGCTCGCGCTCGACTACCCGCTCCCCAAGACGCTGCTCGAATACCGCGCGCTCACCAAGCTCAAGAGCACGTACACCGACAAGCTGCCGCGCATGGTGAACCCCGCGACCGGGCGCGTGCACACCAACTACAGCCAGGCCACCGCCGTGACCGGGCGTCTTGCCTCGACTGATCCGAACCTGCAGAACATCCCGGTGCGCACCGCCGAGGGCCGGCGCATTCGCGAGGCGTTCGTCGCGCCGCCGGGGCATGCGATCGTCTCGGCCGACTACTCGCAGGTGGAGCTGCGCATCATGGCGCACATCTCGGGGGACGAGAGTCTCCTGCGCGCGTTCGCCGAGGGCCACGACGTGCACCGCGCGACCGCGGCGGAGATCTTCGCGCGCTCGCCGGCCGAGGTGACGGCCGAGGAGCGGCGCTACGCGAAGGTCATCAACTTCGGGCTGATCTACGGCATGAGCGCGTTCGGCCTCGCGCAGCAGCTCGGGCTCGAGCGTGCGACCGCGCAGGCCTACATCGACAGCTACTTCGCGCGCTATCCCGGCGTCGCGCACTACATGGCGGCGACGCGCGAGCAGGCGCGCGAGAAGGGCTTTGTCGAGACCGTGTTCGGCCGGCGTCTGTGGCTGCCCGACGTGAAGAGCTCGAACCAGGCGCGCCGCGGCGGCGCGGAGCGCGCCGCGATCAACGCGCCGATGCAGGGCACGGCCGCCGATCTCATCAAGCTCGCGATGATCGCCGTGCAGGACTGGATCGACCGCGAGCGGCTGGCGAGCAGGCTCGTGATGCAGGTGCACGACGAGCTGGTCCTCGAGGTGCCCGATGCCGAGGTGGACCGCGTCCGAACGGAGCTGCCGAAGCTGATGGCGGGCGTCGCGGAGCTGCGCGTGCCGCTCGTGGTCGACGTGGGCGTCGGGCCCAACTGGGAGAAGGCGCACTGAGCCGCGCGCGCCGTCGCGGTCCGCTCAGCGCTTCGCGGCGCTCGCCGCGAGCACGCTCTCGATCTGCGCATCCTTCGCCGACCAGAGCTGCTGCACCCATCTCTGGAATGCCTCGCGCACCTCGGGATCACCGGCGTAGTCGCCGGTGGCGAGCTCGCGCGGCACCGGCAGGGTCTGCACCCTCACGACGACGCGACGCACTTTGCCGCAGAGGAACTGCCAGAACGTCGGCGCGCCGTCCGGATACACGATCGTCACGTCGAGAACCGAGCGGAAGCGGTCGCCCATGGCGTTCAGGGCGAGCGCGATGCCGCCCGCCTTGGGCTTCAGCAGGTGGCGGTAGGGCGACTGCTGGCGCGCGTGCTTGGCCGGCGTGAAGCGCGTTCCCTCGAGGAAGTTCATCACGCTCGTCGGCATCAGCGCGAACTTCTCGCAGGCGCGCCGCGTAGTCTCCTGGTCCTGCTTGCGCATCTCCGGATGCTTCTTCAGGTACTCCTCGCTGTGGCGGCGCATGAACGGGAAGTCGAGCGCCCACCAGGCGAGGCCCATCACCGGGACCCACACGAGCTGCTGTTTGAGGAAGAACTTCAGCAGCGGAATGCGGCGGTTCAGGAGGTGCTGCAGCGCCAGGATGTCCACCCAGGACTGGTGGTTGCAGCTCACGAGGTACCAGCTGCGATAGTCGAGTCCCGCGATCCCCTGGACATCCCATTCCGTGCGCTGCGTGAGGTTCATCCACGCGCTGTTGCACGTGATCCACGCCTCGGCGATGAAGAGCAGCACGGCGGCCAGGCGCCGGCGGACCGCCTCGATCGGGACGAGCAGCTTCAGCACCGCGAACACGAGCAGGATCGGCACCCAGAAGAGGCAGTTGATCGCGAGCAGCGTCGCTGCGATCACGCCGACCAGAGGGGCGGGGAGGAAGTTGAGCATCTCGCGGGACGCGAGCCCGTCGCGGGCCCGCTATTTTCCGATCGCGCCGAACACCTTCGACGCCATCCCGGTCGCGGCGCCGACCGGATCCTGCCTGATCGCCCTCTCCTGCTCGCCGATCACGAGGAACAGGCCGTCGAGCGCCTTGCGCGTCACGTATGCGTTGATGTCGGCATCGTCCTTCGACACGAGGCCGACGCCCGACGCCTGGCCCGCGAGGCGGTTGTACTGCTCCGCGAGCTGCACCTTCGCGGTCGCCTGCCTCACGATCGGCATGAACTTCTGCGTGAGCTCGGCGGAGGTCGAGCGGCGGAAGTAGTCCGTCACCGCCGTATCGCCGCCGGCGAGGATCGTTTTCGCGTCCTGCACGGTCATGCGCTTCACGGCGCCCGCGAGCACGGGCGCCGCCTCCTTCACGGCCATCTCGGCGGCGCGGTTCATGCTGATCACGAGCTCGTCGGCCTGCTTGCCCATTCCCATGAGGCGCAGCCCGCTCTCGACTCGCCGGATGGAATCGGGCAGGGGGATCTTCACTTTCGCGTTGTCGAGGAAGCCCCCGGAGGTGCCGAGCTGCGCCACCGCCTTGCTCGCGCTCTGCGCGAGGCCCTCTTTAAGGCCGGTGGCCGCCTCCTGGTTCGTGAGGTCGCCGAGCGTCAGCGCGTGCGCGGGAACCCCGAGGGTCAGGCCGAGGACGACAACGAGAATTCGCAACATGAGTGCTTCCGCGAAAAGAGGTCGAGCGAGGCGTGGGTGCGTGGTCGCGGCGGCGGCAAATGCCTCAAGCGACGCCGGCGCCGCGGGCCTGCTGGTCCGCGTGGTAGCTCGATCGCACCATCGGCGCCACCGCGGCATGCGCGAAGCCCATCTTCCCCGCCTCCGCTGCGAGCATCGCGAACACGTCGGGATGCGCATAGCGCGCCACCGGCAGGTGGTGGTTCGAGGGAGCGAGGTACTGACCGATGGTGAGCATGTCGACGTCGTGCGCACGGAGGTCGCGCATCACCTGCAGGATCTCGTCGTCGGTCTCGCCGAGGCCGAGCATCAGTCCCGATTTCGTCGGCACGTCCGGGCGGCGCGCTTTGAAGTCCTTGAGGAGCTTCAGGGAGTGCGCGTAGTCCGATCCGGGGCGCGCCTGCGCGTAAAGGCGCGGCACGGTCTCGAGGTTGTGGTTCATCACGTCGGGCGGCGCGGCGTCGAGGATGCCGAGCGCGCGGTCGAGGCGGCCGCGGAAGTCCGGCACGAGGATTTCGATGCGCGTGCGCGGGGAGGCCGCGCGCACGGCGCGGATGCAATCGACGAAGTGCTGCGCGCCGCCGTCCCGCAGGTCGTCGCGGTCGACGCTGGTGATGACGACGTAGGCAAGCCGCAGCGCCGCGATCGTCCTGGCGAGATTCTCGGGCTCGTTCGGATCGAGCGGATCGGGCCGCCCGTGCCCGACGTCGCAGAACGGGCAGCGGCGCGTGCACTTGTCGCCCATGATCATGAACGTCGCGGTGCCCTTGCCGAAGCATTCGCCGATGTTCGGGCACGAGGCTTCCTCGCACACGGTGTGCAGGCGGTGCTCCCGCAGGATCTCCTTGATCTCGTGAAAGCGCGAGCCGGGGCTCGGCGCTCTCACGCGAATCCAGTCGGGCTTGGGCAGGCGCTCCGCAGCCACGACCTTGATCGGGATGCGCGCCGTCTTCGATGCGCCTTTCTGTTTGTCGGTCGGCTTGACGTCCACGCTAGATCTCCACGCTACGAGGGGGCGGCATCGCATCGCTACGCTTCCCCGTGCTCCCCGACGTCGGGGACAGCAATGCCCGAGGCATCGGTTTAGCCTCAGCTCTCCAGCAGCACGCTCACGTGCCGCGCCAGCTTGTCGCCCGCACTCGCCACGTCGTCGGCGACGCCGAGATCCCGCGCCTGCGCGACCGCAAGACCCGGATAGCCGCACGGGTCGATCGCCGCAAACGGCGCGAGGTCCATGTCGACGTTGAGCGCCAGGCCGTGATACGCGCAGCCCCGCCGGATGCGCAGGCCGAGCGCCGCGATCTTCGCGCCATCGACGTACACCCCGGGCGCGCCGCTGCGCCGCGTCGCGGCGATGCCATATTCGGCGAGGTAGTCGATCACCGCCTGCTCGAGCAGGGTGACGAGCCCGCGCACCTGAAGCCCCCGCCGCGGCAGATCCACGAGCGTATAGACCACCGCCTGTCCGGGGCCGTGGTAGGTGATCTGCCCGCCTCGGTCGATGCGCTCCAGCGCAATGTCGCTGCGGCGCGGGAAGTGCTCCTCGCGAGCAGCGAGCCCGACCGTGTAGACCGGCGGATGCTCGAGAACCCAGAGCTCGTCGCGCGTCGCCGCCGTGCGCGCGGCGGTGAACCGCTGCATCGCTTCGTAGGTCGGGCGGTACGCCACGCGGCCGAGCGAACGCACGAACGGCGAACCGGGAGCGGCAGATCCCGGATGCGCCCGCAGCGCCCGGTCAGACGCTTTCGTCCCGGTGGCGTACGGCTCGCGGGTCACGATTCACGGCTTCCGGATCACAGCACCATCGCCACCATCGGATTCCCGGTGAGCTCGCGATAGAGGCTGTCGAGTTGCTCGCGGGAGGTCGCGTTGATGGTGAAGGTCAGGGACAGGTATTTGCCTTCCCGGCTGGAGCGCATCTCCGTCGTCGCGGCGTCGAAGTCAGGCGCGTGCCGCCGCACGATCTCGGACATCGCCTGGGCAAACCCCTCCCGGGTGAGCCCCATCACCTTGATCGGGAAGGTGGTCGGAAACTTGAGCAGGGATTCTTCGGCGGCGGACATGGGCGGAGGTTCCTCGAAGCGGCAAGCGCGGCCGAGCGCGCGCGCCGCGCCTTTTCAGGCGCCGACGACTTGCGCCGGCGCGCGCGCGCGCGGCTTGCGCGCCTGGAACAGCGCGTGCACCTTTTGGAAAATGGGGCCGGGACGCCCGTTTCCAACCGCCTTGCCGTCGAGGGTCGTGATAGCGAGCACTTCCTTGCTCGAGGAGGAGAGCCACAGCTCGTCGGCGCTCCGGGCCTCGGCCTCGGGCACGGGACGCACCTCGACCGGGATGCCGCCTTCGCGCGCGAGCTCCAGCACCACGTCGTAGGTGATGCCGGGGAGAATCAGGTTCGACTTGGGGGGCGCGAGCACCTTGCCTGCCCGCACCGCGAAGATGTTGCTCGCCGAGCCCTCGGTCAGGAACCCGTCGCGGAACAGCACGCATTCGGCCGCGCCGGCTTCCACCGCCGCCTGCCGCAGCAGCACGTTCGCGAGCAGCGAGGTCGTCTTCAGGTTGCAGCGCAGCCAGCGGTTGTCCGCGAGCGCGATCGCCGGGACGCCGTTCTCGACCTGCTCTGCGGGAACCGGCTTCAACGGTCCCGACATGATGAACACGGTCGGCGCCACCCCCTCGGGGAACGCGTGATCGCGAGGCGCGACGCCGCGCGTGACCTGCAGGTAGACCGCCTGGTCCTGCGGCTCGTTTTTCGCGATCACCTCGCCGACGAGCTTCGCCCACTGGGCGCGCGTGTGCGGGTTCGAGAGCCCGATGCCGGCCATGCTCGCCTCGAGCCGCTCGAGATGACCGTCGAGCGCGAAGGGCTCGCGCGCGTAGGCCGGGATCACTTCGTACACGCCGTCACCGAAGATGAAGCCGCGATCGAGCACGGGCACGCGCGCGTCCTCGATCGGCATGAACTTCCCGTTGAGATGAACGATCTGCGTGGTCACTGCGCCGCTCCTCTCCGGGCGCGCCGCCCGGTCACTTGAACCAAAGACGCACGGTATCCGCGAGCCGCCCGAAGAATCCCGCCACGGGCACGTTCTGCATCGCGACGGCCGGATACTCGCCGAAGGGCTTGCCGTCTAGCGTAACCCGGATCGAGCCGACCGGCTGTCCCGCCGACACGGGCGCCACGAGCGGCTGCTGGCTCACGAAGTCCGCCTTGAGTTTATCCGCCTCCCCGCGCGGAACGGTCACGTAGAGGTCCGAGCGCACGCCGGCCCCCACTTCGTTCTCCGCGCCCTTCCACACGCGCACCGTGCCGACGGGCTTTGCCGTCTCGAAGAGCCGCACGGTGTCGTAGAACTGGAAGCCGTAATTGAGGAGCTTCTGGCTCTCCTGGGCGCGCGCGCTGTCGGAGGCTGTCCCGAGCACGACCGAAAGGAGCCGGCGATCGCTGCGCTTCGCCGAAGCGATCAGGCAGTAGCCCGCCGCATCGGTGTGGCCGGTCTTCACGCCGTCGACGTTGGGGTCGAGCCAGAGGAGCCGGTTGCGGTTGGGCTGGGTGATGTTGTTGTAGCGGAACTCCTTCGTGGAGTAGAAGGCCGCGTACTGCTCGGGGAAGTCGCGGATGAGCGCGGCCGCGAGACGGCCGAGATCGGATGCCGTGGAGTAGAGCTTCGGATCGGGCCAGCCGGTCGAGTTCGTGAAACTCGTGTCCTTGAGGCCGAGCCGCGCCGCTTCCTTGTTCATCATCTGCGCGAACACGTCTTCGGAACCCGCCACCGTCTCGGCGAGCGCGACCGTGGCGTCGTTGCCCGACTGCACGATCATGCCGCGCAGCAGCTCCTCCACGGTCACGGGCTTGCGCGGCTCGACGAACATGCGCGACCCGCCCATCTTCCACGCGCGCTCCGACACGTTCACCGCTTGCGTCGACTGGATCTTCTTTTCCTTGAGCGCCGTGAACACGAGATACGCCGTCATGAGCTTGGTGAGCGACGCGGGCTCGACGCGCTCGTTCGGGCTCTGGCTCGCGATCACCTGCCCGCTCGTGACGTCCAAGAGCAGCCACGACTTGGCCGCGACGGAGGGGGGCGGCGGCGCATCGGCGCGCGCAGCGAGCGGAAGAACGAGGAGGAGGACGGGGAGCAGGCGGATCATCGGGGTTCGGCGGGACAGGACTGCACGAGGATCGCGGATTATACCGGCGGCGGAAGGACGTTCATCACGAGGGCACGCAGGACGCCGACGCCCGCCGAGGAATGTCCGCGCGCAGCGGGGCAGCGCGAATCGGCGCGCCCGACGCTTCCGCGAGGTCGGACGCGGGGTCCGAAGCCCTCTCCTTCGCCGCCCGTCGTGCTCTCCGCGCCCTGGGTGGCGAACGATCGGATCGACTTACGGCGCCAGCAGGTCTGCGATGCGCCGCGTCTCGCCGTGCGCCATGAGGAAGAACCGCTCTGGCGCGAGTCCGG
>JALOSW010000104.1 GCA_025458245.1 Burkholderiales bacterium | reverse complement strand
GCTCTTCGAGAGCGCCCAGAACGCCTGGATGATCTCCTTGGTGTGGCTCGTGACCGGCTCGGAGAAGTCGCCGCCCGGCGGCGACACCGCGCCGATCAGGGTCACCGACCCTGTCTCCCCTGCGAGCGTGCGCACGCGGCCCGCGCGCTCGTAGAACGCGGCGAGATGCGACGCGAGGTAGGCGGGATAGCCCTCCTCGACCGGCATCTGGCGAAGCCGACCGCTCACCTCGCGCAGCGCCTCGGCCCACCGGCTGGTCGAGTCGGCGACCATCACGACGTCGAGGCCCTGGTCCCGGAAGTACTCGGCGATGGTGATGCCGACGTAGATCGATGCCTCGCGCGCCACGACCGGCATGTTCGACGTGTTCGCGACCAGCAGCGTTCTCTCCATGAGCGGCCGGCCGGTGTACGGGTCGGTGAGCTTCGGCATGCTCTCGAGCACGTCGACCAGCTCGTTGCCGCGCTCGCCGCAGCCCACGTAGATGACGATGCGCGCGTTCGACCAGCGCGCGATCTGATGCTGCAGCACCGTCTTGCCGGCGCCGAACGGCCCCGGAATCGCCGCCTTCCCGCCTTTGACCATCGGGAAGAACGTGTCGAGAATGCGTTGCCCGGTGAGGAGAGGCTCTGTGGCCGGATCGCGGCGCAGGTGCGGTCGCGGAGTGCGAACCGGCCAGCGGTGGAAGAGCTGCAGCTTGTGCACTCTCCCCGAATGGTCCGCGACGCGGGCGACCGTCTCCTCGACCGCGTACTCGCCTGCCGGCGCGAAGTCGACGAGCTTGCCGGCGATGTTCGGCGGCACGAGGATCTTGTGCTCGATCGTCGGCGTCTCCGGCACGGTGCCGAGCACGACGCCGCCGCTCACCTCGGCGCCGATCTCGAGCCCGGCTCTCGGCGTGAAGTTCCAGCGCTTGTCGCGATCGAGCGCCGGCACGGCGAGGCCGCGCTCGATGCGGTCGCCCGAAAGCGCTTCGATCGCGTCGAGCGGCCTCTGCACGCCGTCGAAAATCTGCCCGAGGAGACCCGGCCCCAGCTCGACCGACAGCGGGTGGCCGAGCGCCTCGACTTGCTCGCCCGGGCGAATGCCGTCCGTGGCCTCGTAGACCTGCACGGTCGCGTCGCGCCCGTCGCGGCCGATGACCTCGCCGAGGAGACCCATCGCGCCGACGCGCACCTGCTCGCCGATCAGCGCCTCGGGGAGCCGGACGGTCAGGATCGGGCCGTTGACTTCGAGGATCTCAGCCATGGAACACCGTCTCCATGTGCGGGACCGCGGCGAAGAGCCGCTCGAGGATCGCAGCCTGCACCGTCTCTTCCAGGCGGTCGATGCGACCCTCGAACGTGTTGTCGACCCGGACCTCGTTGTTCGGCGTACGCACGATCACGCCGCCCGACGCCTCGATGGCGGTCGGCGAGAGCGATACGCGCTTCGCCGGAACCGCTGCGGCCGCGAAGGCGTCCCAGCGCGCCGCAAATCGCTCCCGGTCGCGCACGCCGAGTTCCGCGACGAGCGCATCGCCGTCGATGTGCTCGGCTGCCGATGCGAGGTAGCCCGCGAGCACCTGCAGGTACGCGCTCTCGTCGCCCGCGACGCGCGCGAGCTCCGCGCGCACCGCGCCGAGCACCGTCTGCACGAGCGTCCAGCGCAACCGGTCGAGCTCGCCCTGCATGCGGATCTCCGCGGCCTGCACGCGGCGCCGGAAGATGCGCTCGGCATCGGCCTTGGCGGCGAGGATTTCGCGCTCCTCCCGCAGGCGCAGGCGTTGCGCGACCTCGGCGAGGATGCGCTCGCGCTCGCTCGCGGCCTTCTCGAGGTGCTCGCGGACGAGCTCCCGGGCCCGCGCGAGGAGCGCCTGTTCGAGATTCCTGACCTGAGACTCGGGGTTCATCGCGTTTCGACCGCTTCTTCCAGCGCACCCGGCCCGAGAATCGACCGGACGAGGTGGTCGACGGCCGGCGAGTACGCCCCGGGTGCGGCGAGCGGCGGAATCTCGGTGACGACGATGCTGCCGCCTTCGCTGCGCACCTGCTCCAGCCACGGCCCGCGCCCGCTCGCGAGGTGATGCTCGAGCAGCACGAGGGCGCGCGCGCCGCTGCGCACGAGCTCCGCGAGCACGCGCTCCACGGTGGCGTCGGTCGCGTCCGGATGCGTCTCCAGCCCGATGAGCCGGAATCCTTCCATCAGCGGCGCGTGTCCCAGTGCGACGAGGCGCGTGGGCGTCGACATTGCGGCTCTCCCGCTAGATCCGGCCGAGCATGAGAATGCTGATCACGAGGCCGTAGATCGCGATGCCCTCCGCGAGGCCGAGGTAAACGAGCGTGCGGCCGAACATCTCGGGCTTCTCGGCAAGCACCGCGAGCGCCGACGACCCGACCGGGCCGAGCGCGATCGCGGCGGCGATCGACGCGAGTGCGGTGGGAATGCCGATGCCGATCAGCGCGAGGCCCTTGCCGATCGAGACGTCCCCGCCGCCTGCAGCCGCCTGGGTCTGCGCCGAGACTTCGCCGATGCCCATGAACACCACGGCGCCCAGTGCCAGCGCGAAGAGGGCGAGGTTCGCCGCCACGGCGCCGCGCAGCAGGCGCGGCGGCGCGAACGGTCTGCCGCGATTCATCTCGAGGACGATGCCGAGCACGATCATGCCGAGCACCGTTGCAGTCATCAATCCGACGAGGAACAGCATGTCAGACTCCTTTTGCGTGGTTGTTCCGGTTGGTGCGCAGCAGGAGCGGGTGGAACTCCCGTCCGTCACCGCTGAAGAATCGCGAAAAGCCCTCGTAGTACTCGAGGCGCAGCGCCTGAATCGCCACGATCGCGCCCTCCAGCACCATGATGAAGACGTTGCCGAGCACGATCGCCACCCAGCTGCCTGCGCCGCCGATCATGCCGGCGATGGTGAACACCGCGAGCGCGAGCGCCACGTGGTTGAGGCTGAACGCGCCGACGCGCATGAACGACAGCGTGTTGGCGAAAAACCCGATCAGCGCCTCGAACGTTTCGATCACGGCGACCAGCACGCGCTCGCCCGGCCTGCCCTGCTGCTCGCGGAACGCATGCCAGAAGATCGCCGCGCCGCCAGCGGTCATCATCGCGAGAGGCACGTACCCGAACGCGCCGCCGCGCGCCACCGACACGAGGCCGATCACCGCGCCGAGATAGAGCGTGAGACCTGCCGCGCCGCCGGCATCGAGGAGCGCGGCCTCCGCGCCATGCTGCATGTAGAGGTTGTGCATGCGGATCGCCGATGCGATCACGATGAAGCCGACGCCCCAGAACACCGCGACCCCGAGCATGCGCAGCGGGTCGCTGAGCGGCGAGAGCCACAGCGGGTGAATCCACTCCTCGAAGCCGAAGACGCTGCCGTACAGAAGGCCGAAGAACATCGACGACACGCCGCAGGCGACGGCGAGCACCCGGGCCGGCGCGAGCTTGCCGCGCAGCAAGAAGCCGGCGGCGGCAAGCACCGCGCCCTGGCCGATGTCGCCGAACATCATCCCGAACATGAGCACGAACGAGACCGCGAAGAGGGCGGTCGGATCGATTTCGCCGTACCTCGGGATGCCGTAGGTGTGCACGAGCGTCGCGAAGCCCTTCAGCAACCGCGGAGTGCGCACGATCGACGGCACGAGGCCGCGCTCCTCGCGCTCGGGCTCGCGGAGCTTGAGGAGATAGGGCCGCTTCAGGCGCCGGGCGAGCGCCGCGTCGAGCGCTTGCGCGTCGCGCGCAGGCAGCCAGCCCGTGACGAGCGTCAGACCGCCGCGTCCGCGCAGCGCGTTCTCCACGAGGTTCGCGTAGGGTTCCGCGAGGGCGAGCGTGGTCTCGGCCGCCTCGATCTCGTCCCAGCGCGACTGCCACGCTTCTTCGCGCGCCTCGCGTGCTTCCTTCTCCCGGGCGGCGAGCGTCGCGAGACGCGCACCGAGATCGGCGCGTGCCTGCTCGGGGTGGGTACGCAGCTCGGGCGGGACCTCGATGCCGCGCCAGCCCGCCGTCGCGAGCAGCGACGCGATCTGCACTTCGTGGCCCGCCGGGCCGACTACGATCCCGCGGGCGGCGCCACCGACTTCGCCGAAGACGTCGATCACGAATCCCGCGAGCGCGAGCGCCTCCCGCAGTCGCGAGAGGTTCGCCGCCGGCGCGCTCCCCAGGCGCACGTCGAGAAAGCGATGCTCGGCGAGCAGCGCGCCGAGATCGACGTCGAGATCGGAGAACGTGTCGAGCGTGGCGAGCAGCTGCCCGATGCGCACGCGCTCTTCCTCGATGCGCCGCAACGCCTCGCCGCGCTCGAAGCAAGCCGACCAGATTTCGCCGAGCCGCGCGTCGAGCGTCTGGAGCCGCTCGAGCGGCACCGGCTGGGGCGCCGGCGGCATGCGCACTTCGGGCCGCATGCCGCAGTGTCCGAGGATCCGATCGAGGCGGCTGCGCGCGGAAAGGTACACGTCGCGGAAGCGCGTCTCCGAGACGTCGGGAAAGTCGAGCTTCAGGCCCTCGGCCGCATCGGGACAGAACGCGCCGAGCTCCGCGAGGGCGAGCGATGCGGCCGGCGCGTCCTCGCGCACGAGCCACAGCGACAAGTGCTGCATCGCGAGCGGCCTAAGCATGGGTCTCCTCCCGCGTCGCACCGCGACCCGTGAGGGCGGTCCGGGCGAGATCGTCGGGCAGGCCGAGCTGCTTCGCCTTGACCACGCCGCGCAGGACCATCAGGTCGCCGGCACGCAGCAGGACGTACGCGAACGCGCGGATGAAGCTCGACTCCGAGGCGCGGATCACGCGCCGCGCGATCGCCCGCGTGTTCGCGTCGAGCCGGCGCGCGACGTCCTCGACCGTTTCCGCGCCGCGGAGCAGCGGCCCGAGCGGGCGCGGCAACGACGCGATCGCCTCGGGGAGGCTCGCGAGCGCCGTCAGCCGCTTGAGGTGGCGGCTCGCGAGATCGTAGCCGGCCGGGACGAGCAGGTAGTAGGTCTCGGCGGGCGGCAGGCCGTAGACGAAACGGTAGCGGAGCAGCCACACGATGTTGGTGCCGTCGACGATCGACGCCATCAGACGGCGAAATGAAACCGGATCCTTGGTCTCCAGCACCGCCGCGCGCTTCGCGAGCCCGCCGTAGAACCGCCGGTCGAACGAGGTGTCCAGGAAGAAAAGGTCGCGCCCCTGCTCGAGAACGCGCCGCGCCTGCGTCGCGATCTCCGCGAACGGCGTCGGTTCGAGCAGGTTCAGGACCTCCGCCGCGCTGTCCGCCCTGAGAAGCGCATCGAGCGGCAGCGCCGCGAACGGGCCCATGTCGAGCAGCTCGTCGCGGATGGCGCCTGCCGGTGCGCCGGCGATGCGCCCGCGCAGGATCGCTTTGAGGTTGAAGAGTTCGAGCGCGTGCGTCCAGTAGAGGAGGAACTCGCGGTGCTGCTTGATGCACGGACGCGCGAGCACGAGGATCTCGTTCAGCAGGATGGAGAGCCGGCGCTGCTCCATCGAGCGCGGCATCTCCTCGGAGGTGTTCGCGACGAGCGACTCCGCGCCGAGGGCCGCGAGCAGGGGCGCGAGCTCGTCGAGCGGCGTCTCGATCGCCTTCTCGACCGCGCCGGGCCCCGCGAGCTGCCGGGACATCAGCGTGACCCGCGTGTAGAGGTACGGGCGCGTGATGCCGCGAAGCACGGCGGGCTCCTTCAGTTTCGCTTTGCGTCGAGCAGCACGGCGAGCGCGGCCTGCACTGCGACCGCCTCGCGCGCCTCGGCCTGCGCCCGCAGCGCACGGCCGCGCTCGTCGTATTTCCGGCGCAGCTCGGCGATGGCCGTCGCCGCCCGCTCCTCGGCCTGCTTCACGTAAGGCCCCCGCAGCTCGTCGATGCCGGCGACGAACTGCGCCTCGGCGCGGCGCGCCTGGTCGAGCGCCTCCTGGATCGTGCGCTCGCGCTCGGCGCTCGCCTGGGCGACTTCGGCGTCGGCCCGGAGCTCGGCCTCGAGCAGCTTCTTGAGTGCGTCTTCCATGGGTCCCTCGCTGGCTCCGCCCGCGCACCGGGCCATCCGCCTTCGTCCTCGCATGGCCGCTGGCGCGGGAGCGGCGGCCATGGGCTGCGTCTCAGGGCGTCACCGTCACCTCGATGGTCTCGCCCTCCGGCGTGAGCACATGCACGGCACACGCGAGGCACGGGTCGAAGCTGTGGATGGTGCGCAGGATCTCGAGCGGGGCCTTCGGATCGAGCAGCTTCGTCCCTTTAAGTGCCGCCTCGTATGCGCCATCCTGGCCTTTCGCGTCGCGCGGTCCGGCGTTCCACGTCGACGGCACCACGGCCTGGTAGTTCGCGATCCTGCCGTCGCGAATCACGATCCAGTGTCCGAGGGCGCCGCGCGGCGCCTCCATGAAGCCGACGCCCTTCGCTTCCCCGGGCCAGGTCGACGGATCCCAGAGCGCGGCATTGAACGTGCGCAAGTCGCCGGCCTTGATGTTCGTCATGAGGCCGTCGTACCAGCCCTGCATCGCGTCGGCGATGATCTTCGTCTCGAGCGTGCGCGCCGCGGTTCGGCCGAGCGTGGAATAGAGCGCGTCGATCGGCACGTCGAGCTTCTTCAGCGCGAAGTCGACCAGCTCCTTCGTCTGCGCATGGCCGGTGGCGTAGAGCATCAGCACGCGTGCGAGCGGGCCGACCTCGACGGCGCGTCCCTTGTAGCGCGGCGATTTCAGCCACGAGTAGGACGCCTCCACGTCGAGGTGCTGGTACGGCGGCTTCGGTCCGCTGTACTTGAGGTTCGTTTCGCCCGCGTACGGATGCAGGCCCTTGTCCTTGCCGACCGAGTACTCGTACCACGAGTGCGCGACATACTCCTCGATCTGGTCGGCGGCGTGCAGATCCACCGGCTCGATCCGGGCGAGGTTGCGGTCGACGATGACGCCGCTCGGAATCATGAACGTCGCGGGATCGAAGATGGACTTCGACGGAAACTCGCCGTAAGTCATGAAATTGCCGAGGCCCTCGCCGATCGCGAACCAGTCCTTGTAGAACGACGCGATCGCCAGCGTGTCCGGGACGTACACCTGGTCGACGAACGAGCGCATGCTCGCGATGATCTCCTGCACCCGCTCCAGCCCGACGATGTTGGTGGCGGTCGCCGCTTCGCCGCCGCGGAACGCCGCCGGGTTGGTCTGGCCGCCCGGGTTCACGCTCAGCGCGCTCGGCACGCCGCCGACCACGAAGTTCGGGTGCGGGTTCTTGCCGCCGAAGATCGCGTGCAGTTGCGCTACCTCGCGCTGCCAAGCGAGCGCGTCGAGGTAGTGCGCCACCGCCATCAGGTTCGCTTCGGGCGGGAGCTTGTAGAGCGGGCTGCCCCAGTAGCCGCCAGCGAATATGCCGAGCCGTCCGCCCTCGACGAAACGCTTGAGCTTCGTCTGCACATCGGCGAAATAGCCGGGCGAGGACTTGGCGTAGCCCGAGATCGACTGCGCGAGCGCGGAGGTCTGTCGCGGATCGGCTTTCAAGGCCGAGACCACGTCCACCCAGTCGAGCGCGTGCAGGTGGTAGAAGTGCATCACGTGGTCGTGCACGTACTGTGCGCCGATCATCAGGTTGCGGATGAGCTCTGCGTTCGGCGGGATTCGGTACTTCAGCGCGTCCTCGACCGCGCGCACCGAGGCGATGCCGTGGACGAGCGTGCAGACGCCGCAGATGCGCTGCGCGAACGCCCAGGCATCGCGCGGGTCGCGCCCCTTCAGGATGATCTCGATGCCGCGCACCATCGTGCCGGCGCTGGAGGCGCGCGTGATGCGGCCCTCCGCGTCGGTGTCGGCCTCGATGCGGAGGTGCCCCTCGATCCGGGTGATGGGATCGACGACGACGCGATGCGCGTTCGTAGTCATTGCGATTCCTTCAAGCTTTCACCACGGAGACACGGAGGACACGGAGGATGCGTGTCGGGGGCGGCTCCATGCGCACCGTCGCGGCGATGTCATGCCGAATCGTTGCCGAACGAGTCGCGAAACCCATGATCTCTCCGTGCCCCTTCGTGTCCTCTGTGCCTCTGTGGTGAACCCCTACCCGGCCAGGTTCTCCGCCACCAGCTCGAGCAGGCTGCCCACCTCGCGATCGGCCTTGAAGTGCGCCTGCCCGTCGTCGAAAGTCTGGCGGCAGTTCGCGCAAGTGGTGATCGCCATTTCGGCGCCGGTTCTTTCGATCTGCTCCATCTTGAGCTGGTAGACCTTGTAGCGGAGCGGATCGGCGCGATGGATGGTGACGACCCCGCCGCCTCCGCCGCAGCACCAGTTGAGCCC
>JALOSW010000251.1 GCA_025458245.1 Burkholderiales bacterium | reverse complement strand
ACGGTGAGCATGACGGGCAGAAGCGCCGTCACGTGGGCCGTGATGCTCGCGAACATGTAGTGGAGGAAGAAGAACACCGCCACCAGCACCACCATCGCCATGACCGGCGAGAAGCCGGACATGTGCGCGCCGATCACGCCGGCGAACCACTTGACGAAGCCGACCCGGTTGAGACCGTCCGCGAGCGCAACGAGCGTGGCGAACCACGCAAGCGTGTTCCACGCCGGCTTGTTCCCCATCATGTCGTCCCAGGTGAACACGCCAGTGACGAGCATCAGCGAGATGACGACCAGCGCGGCGGTGGTCGCGTCGACATAAGCGCCGCCGAAAATCCACAGCGCCAGCGCGACGATCACGAGGATCGCGAGGGTGATCTCGCGGCTCGAGAACGGCCCCATTTTCGCGAGCTCGCTCCCCGCCCACTTCGGCACCTCGTCGCCGGACTTCACCTCAGGCGGATAGAGGAAATACGTGAGCAGCGGGACGGCGATGAGCAGCAGGATCCCGACCGGCGCAAACGCGCTGAACCACTGAACCCAGGTCACCTCGACCTTCGCGGTCTTTTGCGCGATCTCGAGTGCCAGCAGGTTCGGCGCGAGGCCGGTGAGGAACATCGAGCTCGTCACGCAGGTCGCGGCGAGCGCGGTCCACATGACATAGCCGCCGATGCGACGCGCCGACGGGTCGTTCGGCTTCGAGTCGTAGAGCGGCGGCAGGTTCTTGATCACCGGGAAGATCGTCCCGCCCGAGCGCGCCGTGTTCGACGGCGTGAACGGGGCGAGGATCAGGTCGGCGATCGTCACCGCGTAGCCGAGCGTCAGGGTCTTGCGCCCCATCGCCTTCACGAGCAAGAGCGCGATGCGCCGCCCGAGCCCGGTTTTCTCGTAGCCGAGGGCGAACATGAACGCGCCGAAAATGAGCCAGACGGTCGTGTTCGAGAAGCCCGAGAGGCCCCAGCGGATCGCCTCGCCCGGCCATTTCGAGCCCGCCTTGGCGAGCTGGTCGGGCGCAAGGTAGACGTGGTTGGCGAGCACCACCACGAGCGTCACACCGATCAGCCCGATCGCACCGCCCGGAAGCGGCTCGAGCACGAGACCGACGATCACGCCGGCGAAGATCGCGAAGTACCACCACGCGTGTTGCGGCAAACCCTCCGGCGGCGGAATCAGCGCGACGACGACCGCGACCGCGATGGGCGCGATCGCTTTCCAGACGGGAACGCCCCGTCCCTTTCCGGCGGGGTTGGTGCCGGTCGAACCTGCAGTGGTGCTCATCGCTCAGCCTTTCTGTCGAAAAACGAAAGGCGCGTCGCAGCCCCTCTTTTTGCCCTTCTGCTGCAGCGCGTCAACTCCAGTCTAGGCGCCGGGTACGGCGTCCGATTGATCAGGCTCAAACAGGAAGGCGCGCCGCGTCCGTCCACCGGCGATCGCACCCTAAATCGCTGCGTTGTTGACCCTGCTCAAACACGATCGAAGCGGCGATGGGAACGTAACCGAACGGCCGCCGCCCGCGGCCAACAGGAAAGCGAGACGATCCGCATGCGCTCGAAGCTCACGATCATGATCCTCGTCGCAGCGGTCGCGGGCGTGCTCGCAGGCCACGCCGCGCACGAGTTGGCGCCCGACGCCGACGCGGCCGCGAAGATCGCGGGCTATTTCTCGATCCTCGCGGACATCTTCCTGCGGCTCATCAAGATGATCATCGCGCCGCTGGTGTTCGCCACCGTCGTGGCCGGCATCACCGGCTCGGGCGACACCAAGGCCGTTGGCCGCATCGGCATCAAGGCGTTCGGCTGGTTCGTGACCGCTTCGCTCGTCTCGCTCACGCTCGGGCTTTTTTTCGCCAACCTGTTCCAGCCCGGCGCGAACCTCAAGCTGCCGCTGCCCGACGCGGGTCTCTCCACGGACCTCAAGACGGGCGGGTTGAGCCTCAGGGACTTCGTCGTCCACGTGTTCCCGTCGAGCTTCTTCGAGGCGATGGCGAAGAACGAGATCCTGCAGATCCTCGTCTTCAGCCTCTTCTTCGGGCTCGCGGTGGCGGCGCTGAAGGAGCGGCCCGCGGTCACGATCGCGAAGTTCGTCGACGAGCTGGCGCACGTCATGCTCAAGCTCACCGACTTCGTGATGATGTTCGCCCCGATGGGCGTGTTCGGCGCCGTCGCCGCGGCGATCACGACGCAGGGCATCGGCGTGCTCGTCACCTACGGCAAGTTCATCGGCACGTTCTACGTGAGCCTCGTGCTGCTCTGGTGCGTGCTGGTCGCAGCAGGCTTCGTCTTCCTCGGACCGCGCGTGTTCCGGCTCATGGGGATGGTGCGCGAGCCGATGATGATCGCGTTCACCACCGCGAGCAGCGAGGCGGCGTATCCGAAGCTGATGGAGCAGCTCAAGCGCTTCGGCGTGAACGAGCGCGTCACGGCGCTGGTGCTGCCGCTCGGCTACTCGTTCAACCTCGACGGCTCGATGGTGTATCAGGCGTTCGCGGCGCTTTTCATCGCGCAGGCGTACGGCATCGAGATGTCGCTCGGCCAGCAGTTCGTGCTGCTGCTCGTCATGATGCTGTCGAGCAAGGGTGTCGCGGGCGTCCCGCGCGCGTCGCTCGTCGTGGTCGCCGCGGTGCTCCCGACCTTCGGGCTCCCCGAGGCGGGGCTCCTGCTCATCATGGGCATCGACCAGTTCCTCGACATGGGCCGGACGGCGACCAACGTGATCGGCAA
>JALOSW010000250.1 GCA_025458245.1 Burkholderiales bacterium | reverse complement strand
AGCAGCCGGCCGAGCGTCGCGCGCACGAGCTGGTCGTCGTCGGCCTTGCCGGTCCACGTCGACATCCAGCTGAAGAGGTCCATTTTCGCCTCGAACTCGGCCTGCGGGTCCTGCGGCATGTAGCCGGGCTGGGCGTTCTCCACCCAGGTGATGCGCCCGGCCGTCGGCGTGAGTTCCCCGGCGAGGCACTTCATCAGGGTCGTCTTGCCGATGCCGTTCGGACCGATGACCGCGACGCGATCCTCCGCCTCGATGGTGAAGCTCAGGTTCGAGAAGACGTCCGCATCCGCGCCCGGGTAACGGAAGCTCAAGCCCTCGACGGTCACGGCGGAGCGGTAGAGCTTCTTCGCCTGCTCGAAGCGGATGTACGGGTTCTGCCGCGAGGAGGGCTTCACTTCCTCGATCTTGATCTTCTCGATCTGCCGCTTTCGCGAGGTGGCCTGCCGCGCCTTGGAGGCATTGGCGGAGAAGCGGCGCACGAACTCCTGCAGGTCGGAGATCTGTGCGCGCGCCTTCGCGTTGGCCGACTCCACGCGCTGGCGTGCCTGGACGGAGGCCAGCATGAAGTCGTCGTAGTTGCCGGGGTAGATCGTGAGCTGCCGGTAGTCGAGGTCCGCGATGTGCGTGCACACCTGGTTCAGGAAGTGCCGGTCGTGGCTGATGATGACCATCGTGGCGTCGTAGTCGTTCAGCGCCCGCTCGAGCCAGCCGATGGAGTGGATGTCGAGGTTGTTGGTCGGCTCGTCGAGCAGCAGCACGTCCGGCCGCGAGAAGAGCGCCTGCGCGAGCAGCACGCGCAGCTTGAGCCCGGGCGGCACCTCGCGCATCGTCAGGTTGTGGCGCCACTCCTCGATGCCCGCGTCGATCAGGATGCTGCCGGCGCGGGCCTCGGCCGTGTAGCCGCCGTACTCCGCGAACCGGCTCTCGAGCTCCGCGGCGTGCATGTAGTCGGCGTCGGTCGCCTCGGGGTTCGCGTAGATCCGGTCGCGCTCCTGCATCGCCCGCCACATCTCGGCGTGCCCCTGCATGACGACGTCGAGCACACGCTCGTCCTCGTAGGCGAACTGGTTCTGGTTGAGCTTGCCGAGCCGCAACCCCGCCTGGAGCACGACCTCGCCGGCGCTCGGCTCGAGCTCGCCGCCGAGGATCTTCATGAGCGTGGACTTGCCGCAGCCGTTCGCGCCGATCAGCCCGTAGCGGTTGCCGTCGGCGAACTTGACCGAGACGTGCTCGAACAGGGGCTTCGCTTCGAACTGGATGGCGAGGTTGGTCGTCGAGAGCATGGCGGCCGGTCCTTGAGGGGGCGCGAGTCTAGCCGACCGGGCGCGCCGCGGACGGGTTTTCCTCGAGGCCGGCGGCCGCCAGTACGCCGCAACTCCTTGACTGGCCTATGATTAGCGTGTGCTGCTGATCGCCACCTGCCCCGAGGAGACGAAATCCGCACTGGTGCTCGAGCTCGAGTCGCTGGGGGCGACCGCCATCGCGCCCACGTTCCGCGCCGTCGCCTTCGAGGCCAGCGAGGCGCTCTTCTACGAGCTGCACCTGAAGCTGCGCACCGCGAGCCGGATCCTGCGCGTGATCAAGGAGGTGCCCGCGAAGTCGCCTGAGATGCTCCACTCGCAGGCGCGGCGCATCCGCTGGCACGAGCTGTTCGACGCCCGGCACGGGTTCGTCGTCGAGAGCCTCGGTGCCGACGTCGAGGGCGGCGGCATGGCGCCGAAGCAGGTCATCACCCAGGTGCGCGAGAGCATTCGCGACGTGTTCCGGCGCGAGGGCGGACGCGTGCCGCCCGTGGACACGAAGGACCCGAAGGTCTGCGTCGTGGCGCACCTCTCGCGCGGCCGCTGCATGCTGAGCCTCGACACTTCCGGCAAGTCCCTGCACAAGCGCGGCTATCGCGAGCCCGGGCACCCCGCGCCGCTCAAGGAAACACTCGCCGCGGCGATCCTGCTGTTCTCGGGCTACGACGGGACGCAGCCGTTCCTCGACCCGATGTGCGGCAGCGGCACGCTCGCCATCGAGGCGGCCATGATCGCCGTGCGCAAGGCACCGCAGATCCATCGCAAGAAGGGCGAGTTCTTCTTCGAGTGGCTGAACGGATTCGACCGCGCGCTGTGGCGCACGACGCAGGATCGCGTGCGCGCGGAGAAGCTCGAGGCGCCGCTCGCGCCTGTCTTCGCTTCCGATATCGAGCCGAAGTACGTGGCGATGGCGCGCAAGAGCGCGCTCGATGCGCGCGTAGAGAAATACATCGGTTTCGACGTCGCGCGCTTCCAGGACCTGACGCCACCGGCGCCGGGCGGCCTCATCGTCACGAACCTGCCCTACGGCGATCGCATCGGCGGCGGCGAGGCGGACGTCCGCCAGCTGTACGAGGAAGTCGGCGACACGCTGAAGCAGAAGTTCAGCGGCTGGCGTGCAGCAGTACTTGCGGCCGACGCGTCGCCCTACCGGTCGATTGGCTTGAAGCCCGGACGCACGATCCGGCTCATGAACGGCAGCATCCCCTGCCGGCTCCTGCTTTTCGAGCTCTACGCCGGAAGCCGGCGCGCAGCCTGATCAAGGGTCGAGCGTGCCCGCGTACGCGGCCACCGCGATCATGTCGTCCAGGGTGAGCCCGTCGACGACCGGCCTCATCGGCGTGCCCTCGCGCGTTTGCCGGGCGCCCGTCCTGAACGCGACGAGCTGACGCAGCAGGTAGGTCGGCGAGCGTCCGGCG
>JALOSW010000249.1 GCA_025458245.1 Burkholderiales bacterium | reverse complement strand
AAGGAGTGAGAGATGGGATGGCCCGGCGATGCAAGCCGTTCAGCCCCGATTCCGTCGCCCTCGCACCGCGGGCGCGGCCGGTCATGCTTCCGCCTCTGGCGTGTGTCCTTGGCGTCCCTTCGCGCCCCGCGCGCCTTCGCGGTTCCGGTCTCTCCGGTCCGTTAGAATCCCAGCGATGCTCTGGATCCGCATGCCCGTCTTCATTGCCGTCGCGGCGCTCGCAGCGGGCTGCGGGAGCCTGCCCTCGCTCGAGGGCCGAACGCCGACGACCGCGCTCGTCGACACCGACACGACCCGGCTCGGGCGCGCGACCGCGCCGCGCGTCGCCGCGCAACCCGGCAAGTCGGGAATCCATCCGCTCGGCCGGCCGACCGACGCCTTCGCGGCGCGCGCGGTGCTCGCCGCCGGCGCCGACCGCTCGCTCGACGCGCAGTATTACATCTGGCACGGCGACCAGACCGGCTACCTGCTCTTCGAAGCGCTGTGGGACGCCGCCGACCGCGGCGTGCGCGTGCGGCTCCTGCTCGACGACAACAACACGGCGGGGCTCGACGAAACGATCGCGGTGCTCGATGCGCACGCGAACATCGAGGTGCGCCTCTACAACCCGGTCGTTCATCGCGGGTTCAGGCCGCTGAACTACCTCACCGATTTCGCGCGCGTCAACCGGCGCATGCACAACAAGTCGTTCACCGCCGACAACCAGGTCGCGATCGTCGGCGGGCGCAACGTGGGCAACGAATATTTCGGCGCGGGCGACGAAGTCGTCTTCGAGGACTTCGACGTCGTCGCCGTCGGACAGGCCGTCCGTGACGTCTCCAGGGCGTTCGACCTCTACTGGAACAGCGCGTCCGCCTACCCGGCCTCGAGCCTCGTCGGACCGGCGCCGCCGGACGGAGAAGCGCGACTGAAGGCGAGATTCGCCGCGACGCGCGCCGATCCCGCGTCGACCGCGTACCTCGACGCGCTTCGCGACACGCCGTTCCTGCGCGACCTGCTCGCCGGCAGGGTCGTGTACGAATGGGACGACGCGCGCGTGCTGCGCGACGATCCCGCGAAGACCCTGGACGACACGCAGCGCACCGACGTCCTGCTCCTCGCCGAGCTGGTGAAAACGGTGGGAACGCCGAAGCGATCGCTCGACCTCGTCTCCCCCTATTTCGTGCCCGGAAAGGAGGGCACCGAGGCGCTCGTCGAACTCGCGCGACGCGGGGTCGCGGTGCGCGTCCTCACCAACTCGCTCGCCGCTACCGACGTCGCGCCCGTGCATGCGGGCTATGCCAAACGGCGCCGCGACCTCCTCGACGCCGGCGTGCAGCTGTTCGAGCTGAAGCCCTCGGTGCGCGACCTCGAGCCCAAAGAGCGAAAAAGCCTCGGCGGCAGCTCGTCGGCGAGCCTGCATGCGAAGACGTTCGCGATCGACGGTGAGCGCATCTTCGTCGGCTCGTTCAACTTCGATCCGCGCTCGGCGCTCCTCAACACCGAGATGGGGCTCGTGATCGAGAGCCCGGCGCTCGCAAGCCAGCTCTCCGCCGCGTTCGAGAAAATCATCCCGAGGGCCGCCTACGAAGTCCGGCTCGCGGCGGACGGCCGGATGGAGTGGATCGAGCGCACGCAGTCGGGCGAGATCCGGTACGAGACCGAACCCGGCGCGGGCGCGGCGAAGCGCGGCTGGATCGGTTTCCTGTCGATCCTCCCGATCGAGTGGCTGCTCTGAGGCGCGGGCGCCGCGCGCCTTGGCCGACCCGGCGGGTACGGGTCTAGAATCGACGACGCACGCCCCCCGACCGGTCGGTCGGCACGATAACGAGGAGGAGACCATGCTCGCATACGCCCTAGAGAGACTCCGTCGTCGCGCTCGCCGCTTCGACCGCGATTGCCGGAGGCTCCCCACCGACACGAAGCGAACCATGCTGGCGCGCGCGTCGGTGGCGCTCGTCCTGGCGCTGCTCCTCCCGCTGCTCGCCGCACCGGCGCACGCCCAGCCCTTCCCGTCGAGGACCATCCGCATCGTCGTCACGTTTCCGACCGGCGGCGCGCCCGACATTCTCGCGCGACTCATCGGCGCCAAGATGCAGGAGAACTGGGGCCAGCCGGTGGTCGTCGACAACAAGCCCGGCGCGGGCGGCAACATCGGTGCGGAGTTCGTCGCGCGCTCGCCCGCCGACGGCTATACGCTGGTGATGGGCACGGTCGGCACGCACGCGATCAACGCGAGCCTCTACTCGAAAATGCCGTACGACCCGATCAAGGACTTCGCGCCGGTGATCTTCGTGGCGTCGACGCCGAATCTGCTCGTGGTCAACCCGTCGGTGCCGGCGACTACCGTGCAGGAGCTGATCGCGCTCGCGAAGGCCAAGCCCGGTCAGCTCTCCTACGGCTCGCCCGGCATCGGCACGTCCGTGCACGTGTCGGGCGAACTCTTCAACACCATGGCCGGCGTCAAGACCGTGCACGTGCCCTACAAGGGACGCCAGTTCGCGATTCCCGACCTCCTCGGCGGACAGATCCAGTTCATGTTCGACAACATGCCCTCGGCGTTGCCGGTCGCGAAGGAGGGGAAGCTGCGCGCGCTCGCGGTGACGAGCGCGAAACGTCATCCTGCCGCGCCCGACATTCCGACCATGTCCGAGTCCGGTCTGCCGGGATTCGAAGCGACCTCCTGGTTCGCGGTCTATGCGCCCTCGGGCACGCCGCCCGACGTGATCGCCAAGCTGAACGC
>JALOSW010000248.1 GCA_025458245.1 Burkholderiales bacterium | reverse complement strand
CGTGAACAACCTGCACTGGACGGCGTTGATCGAGGCGATCGTGCTCGGCGACGGCGGCCCGCGGCATCAGGCCACGGTGCGCGCCCTGCTCGATGCGGGCGCGAGCACCAAGCTGGCGGACGCGGCCGGCCGCACGCCGCTCGACCTCGCCCGCGCACGGGGCTACAAGGAGATGACGACGATGCTCGAGCGGGCGGGAGCGCGTTGACGGGGTCGCTACTTCACCCTCGCAGAGGGAACGTCGAAACGGAGCGAAACGCGTGGTCTCGATCTGGACACCACCCCCTTACCCGAGACTGCGCCCGTTCCCAGGGCAAACCGCCGCCGAGGCCTTGGGCTCTCTGCGTCCTCTGCGTCGTGGCCGTTACCCGCCGACCGCCCCTCGCACCCACCGCACGATCGATGCCGCGTCCATCGCGCCAGACTGGCGCGCGATCTCGCGGCCGCCCTTGAACGCGATCATCGTCGGGATCGACCGGATCCCGTAGCGCGCCGCGATGCCCTGCGCGGCCTCGGTGTCGAGCTTCGCGAGGCGCACGTGCGGCTCGAGCTCCTGCGCCGCGCGCTCGAACTGCGGCGCCATCATCTTGCAGGGGCCGCACCACGCCGCCCAGAAGTCGACCACCACCGGAATGTCGGACTTGCCGACGTGCCGGTCGAAGTCGGCCTCGCCGAGCGCGGCCGGATGGCCGTCGAAAAGCGGCGCCTTGCATTTCCCGCAGGCGGGCCGCTCGGCGAGACGCTCGCGAGGCAGTCGGTTCGTCGTGCCGCAGTGCGGACAGACGATGTGCACGGGCTCTCGCATCGGATTGGACTCCTGGATATTGACCTCGCTCAAATCGGGGCGTCGTTCCACGGATTCAAGCGCCTTCCGCGACCACCCATAGTTCTTTCGGCGGATGCGCCATCCGCCGCCGGTAGGGCCCCTGCCTCCTCCTTCCGCACCCCGCCGCGGCCCCTTCCGGGGAATGTGACGCTCGCCGCGACGCACCGAAAATGCGCGCCATACGAAAACCCCGCAACAGGGAGCGGTCCATGGCGAAGTCCCACAAGGCAAAGGCGATCTCGGTGCTCGTGGTGAGCACGGTCGCTTTCACGGTGTGCTTCATGGTGTGGCTGATGTTCGGCGTGATCGGCGTGCCGATCAAGAAAGAACTCAATCTCAACGCCACCCAGTTCGGCATCCTCACGGCGACGCCGGTGCTCACCGGGTCGCTCATCCGGGTGCCGCTCGGCATGTGGACCGACAAGTACGGCGGCCGGATCGTGATGTTCGTGCTCATGCTCGCGACCGTCATCCCGATCTGGATGATGTCGTACGCCACCGAGTACTGGCACTTCCTCACCATCGGGCTGTTCGTAGGCCTCGCGGGCGGGTCGTTCTCGGTCGGCACGCCCTACGTCGCGCGCTGGTTCCCGCGCAGCCAGCAGGGCTTCGCGATGGGCGTGTACGGGGCCGGCAACTCGGGCGCGGCGGTGAACAAGTTCATCGCCCCGGCTCTCGTGCTCGGCTTCGGCTGGACCATGGTGCCGAAGGTCTACGCGGCGGTGATGCTCGGCACGGCGATCCTCTTCTGGATCTTCAGCTACTCCGACCCGGCGCACCTCGTGAGCTCCAAGGTGACCTGGCGCGACCAGCTCAAGGCGATGAAGGACCCGCGCGTCTGGAAGTACTCGCAGTACTACTCGATCGTGTTCGGCGGCTACGTCGCGCTCGCACTGTGGATGCCGCAGTACTACGTGGGCGAGTTCGAGCTCCAGCTCGCGACCGCGGCCCTGCTCGCGGCGGCCTTCTCGCTCCCGGGCGGCGTGCTGCGCGCGATCGGCGGCTGGCTCTCCGACAAGTACGGCGCGCACCAGGTGACCTGGTGGGTGCTCTGGGTGTCCTGGATCTGCCTCTTCCTGCTCTCGTACCCGCAGACCGACATGACGATCCAGACGATCAACGGCCCGAAGACCTTCCACGTGGGCCTGAACGTCTATCTCTTCACCGCGCTGATGTTCATCATGGGCATCGCGTGGGCGTTCGGCAAAGCCTCCGTCTTCAAGTACATCTCCGACGACTTCACCGACAACATCGGCGTGGTGTCGGGCGTCGTGGGCCTCGCCGGCGGCCTCGGCGGCTTCCTGCTGCCGATCATGTTCGGGATCCTGCTCGACCTCACCGGAATCCGCTCGAGCGCGTTCATGCTGCTCTACGGCGTCGTGTGGGTCTCGCTCATCTGGATGTACTGGACCGAGGTGCGCAAGGCCGAGCTGATGGGCCCGCGCTCGAAGAAATTCTCGCTCAAGGGCTGACCGCCCGCCGGCGCAAAGAGAAATCTAAAGGAGAGCCTTCATGGCAACCGCTCAACCCGCTGCGACCGTCGCGCCGAAGACGACTTCGAAGGCCGACATCGTCGACTGGCGTCCCGAGGACAACGCGTTCTGGGAATCGACCGGCAAGCGCATCGCCTACCGGAACCTCGCGATCTCGGTGCCCGCGCTCCTCTGCGGCTTCGCCGTGTGGGGGATGTGGGGAATCATCACGGTGCAGATGCTGAACCTCGGCTTCCCGTTCACGCAGGCCGAGCTCTTCACCCTGACCGCGATCGCCGGCATCGCGGGTGCGACCATGCGCATTCCGGCGTCGTTCTTCATCCGCCTCGCGGGCGGCCGCAACACGATCTTCCTCACCACCGCGATGCTGCTCGCGCCGGCGATCGGCACCGGCATCGCGCTGCAGCACCCCGAGTGGCCGCTGTGGGTGTTC
>JALOSW010000247.1 GCA_025458245.1 Burkholderiales bacterium | reverse complement strand
TTCGGCGTCGAGCGCCAGCGCGCGCAGCTCGAGAACGGGCTCGCGGTGTTGCTCGGCAAGGCGCCGGCGTCGTTCGCCCTCGCGCCGGCCTCGCTGCCGACGACGCTTCCGTCGGTGCCGCCGGGGCTCCCGTCGGCGCTCCTCGAGCGCCGCCCCGACGTGGCGGCGGCGAGCCGCACGATGGCGGCGTCGAACGCGCGCATCGGCGTGGCGAAAGCGGCGTTCTTCCCGGCGCTGCGCATCACGGGACTCGCCGGCTACGAGTCTGCGGACCTCGCGGACCTCTTCCAGTGGTCGAGCCGCGTGTGGGCGCTCGGGCCGCTGTTCGGCACGATCCTCACGGTGCCGATCTTCGACGCCGGGCGCAACCAGGCGAACCTCGATCGCTCTTACGCGGTGCTCGAGGAGTCGGTCGGGGCGTATCGCCAGACGGTGCTCGTCGCGTTCGCCGAGGTCGAGGACAACCTCGTGGCGTTGCGAACGCTCGCCGGGCAGGCCGGTTCCGCGAGCGAATCGCTGCAGGCCGCGCAGCGCGCGCTGAAGATTTCGGAAGTGCGCTATCGCGCCGGCGCGACGAGCTACCTGCAGGTGGTCGACGCGCAGCGCACCCTGCTCGTCGTGCAGCGGCTCGACGCGCAAATCCGCGGCGGGCGGGCCGTCGCGACGGTTGCGCTCATCCGCGCGCTCGGTGGCGGCTGGGATCCTGGCGCCGACGTGTCCGCGAGGTAGGCGCGGGCCGACCCGTCACGCCACGGCGCTCGCGCGCCCCTGCGCGGCGATCGCCCGGTCGCCGGGCAGCGCGAGCGCGACCGCGAGGATCAGCGCGGCGAAGATCGCGAGGATCGGATACACCGGCCCCAGCGCGCCGTAGACGCCGCTCACCACCGACACGAGCGGCACCGCCAGCGCGCTGCCCATGAACGAGACGACGTAGCGCACCGAGTAAGCGCGCGCGCGCCACTCCTCGGCGGTGTAGCGGGCGATCATCGCATCGTTGATCGGGATCTGGCCGAACACGAAGAACATCATCGCGATCGCGACGAAGATCATCGCCGCGCCGTCGGTCGTGCCGGCGAGCCAGAGCAGCGGCACCTGCGCGAGCGCGACCGTCACGAAAATCGCCTTCAGCGAGTGCCGGTCGATCAGCCAGCCGACCAGAAGCTGCGCCATCGCCGCGATGAGGTAGACCGCGCACACGAGCGCGCCGATGCCGAAGGTCGTGTCGGTGATCGCCGCGAGCCGCTCCTGGAAGAGCTTGGGCATCGACACCGTGGTGGCGTTGAAAATGAGCCCGCCCGCTGCGGTGGTGATGGCGATCACCACGAACACGCGCACCAGCAGCTCGCGCGGCAGCTTGATCGCCGGGCCTTTCGCCTTGCCGCGCGCGGGATCGATGCCGCGGCCGGCGCGATAGAACCCGAGCCCGAGCGCGAGGGCGGCGACCCCCGGGACGATGAATGCCGCGCGCCAGGTCGCGAAGTCGGCGAGCGCACCGGCGAGGAGCGCGGCGAATGCCACGCCGACGTTGCCGAACACCCCGTTGATGCCGAGCGTCTTGCCGACCTGCGGCGCTTCCGCCACCAGCATGGCGATGCCGACGGGGTGATAGATCGCCGCGAAGAGGCCGATCAGGGTGAGGCCGGCGGCGATCTGCCACTCGGACTGCGCGAGCCCCGTAAGGATGGACGCCGCGCCGACGCCGGCGAAGAACAGCACCATCATGCCGAACCGGCTCCAGTGGTCCGCGAGCCATCCCGCCGGAAGCGAGAACGCACCGAACGCGATGAAGCCGCCGAGCGAGAGCGGCAGCAGTTCCGAATAGGGGCGATCCCAGGCGACCGCGAGCGCGAGGACGACCGTCGGGTAGATCAGCATGACGAGGTGGTCGAGCGTGTGGCCGACGTTGAGATAGATCGTCAGGCCGTCTCCCCGGCGCGTGTTCATCGCGGCCTCCTTCGCGAGGGCGTTCCGCATCTTAGGCAAACTGCGCCGCGCGGGCTACCGGCGCACCTCGCCGCGCGTGCGCCCGCGGGGCGGGATCTCGCGCGGCCTCGTCCTTTTGCGTGTTGCCGCCGATCGCGCGAATGCCGCGCCTTAACGGAGACTTACCGCGCCGCATCAGCCGGCCCGCGACCGTTGCACGCAGCACCGTCATTCCGGATTCCGGGACGGAAAATGCCAACTTGTTCACACCGGCGGGGTCGGCGTTTCCGCGGCGCATACCCCATCCCGTAGCATCCCCGCGAGCGAAAGGCCGCCACGTCCCGAGCCAGAGGACGCGACAACGAGACCTACTCCGGCGGCCTCGTCGACATGCGCAGGATATCGATGAAGATTGGGGTAATGGCGGCGTCTCGCCGCCGATCCGCCGAGGGCCGGTGCCGGGCGTCGCGCGCGCGTCAGCGCGGCTTCACTCTCGTCGAGATCGCGATCATCGCGGTGATCGCCGGGTTGCTCATCGGGTTCATCGTGCAGGGCCAGGCACTCGTCCTGCAGGCGCGCATGAAAGATCTCGGGAACGAGTTGTCGGGCGCCAACTCCGCGTTCCTGCTCTACATGGACCGTTACCGCGCGCTGCCGGGGGACGACCCGCTCGCCGAGGGCCGATGGGCAGGTTCGAAGAACGGCAACGGCGACCGACAGATCTCCGGCAATTACAACGACGTCCCTCCCGCCAGCGTCGCCAACCTGACGATCCCCGCGGGCGAGACGCTCAACTTCTGGTGGCACTTGCGCCGCGCGGGTCTCGTGACGGATTCGCCGACTTC
>JALOSW010000016.1 GCA_025458245.1 Burkholderiales bacterium | reverse complement strand
TTTCGCGCGCATAGGGGTCGAGATAGAACCGGCCGACGGGCTTGCCGTCTCCGCCGACGATGCGGAAGAAGCGCACGCCCGGGTCCCAGGTTTCCGCCTCGTCGCGCTCGATCTTCACGCCGTAGATCGTCTCGACGACCCGGAACATGCCGTCGAGCACCTTGGGTTCGGGAAAGTATTGCTTCACTTCCTGGCTCGAGAACGCGTAGCGCCGCGCGCGCAGCTTCTCCGACGCGTACGCGACGTCCCACGCCTCGAGCGTCGGCAAACCGAGCTCCTTGCGAGCGAAATCGGCGAGTTCCGCATAGTCGCGGCGCGCGAACGGCAGTGCCTTGTCGGCGAGGTCGTTCAGGAACGCGAGCACCTGCTCGGGCTTCTCCGCCATCTTGGGCACGAGCGACACCTCGGCGTGGCTCGCGTAGCCGAGGAGCCGCGCCGCCTCGCGGCGCAGCTTCAGGATTTCGCCGATGAGCGGCGTGTTGTTCCACCCGGCGACCGCCTGTTCGGCCGGCGGCTCGCTGTCGACGCCGCCTGCGTTCGCCTGCAGGCCGCGTGCGTGGGCGAGCGCTTCGGCGTACTCCTCGGACGCGCGGGTGACATAAGCCCGGTAGACCACTTCCCGCAGCGCGCGGTTGTCTGCGTACTGCATGACGGGCAGATAACTCGGCGCCTGAAGCGTGAATTTCCAGCCGCGATTTCCGTCTTTCGCGGCCGATTCGCGTGCGGCTTCGAGCGCGTCCTCCGGGATGCCCGCCAGCGCGGCCGCGTCGCCGATGTACAGGGCGAAGGCATTGGTCGCGTCGAGGAGGTGCTCCGAGAACTCGGTCGAAAGCCTCGCAAGCGCCTCCATGATCTCCGCGAAGCGCTTCTTCTCGGCCGGCGGCAGCTCGGCGCCCGACAGGCGGAAGTCGCGGATCTCGTTCTCGAGGATCCGCTGCTGTGCGGGCGAGAGCGTAGCGAATTCGGGCGACGCGGCGAGCGTCTTGTATTTCGCGAAGAGCCGCTCGTTCTGGCCGAGCTCGGTCCAGTACTGCACGAGCTTCGGCTGGTTCTCATTGTAGGCCTCGCGCAGCTCCGGCGAGTCGAGCACGCCGTGCAGGTGCCCGACCGTGCCCCAGGCGCGCGAGAGCCGCTCGTTCGCGTCTTCGAGCGGTGCTACGAAGGCCGGCCAGGTCGCCGGCGTCGCGTCGTCGGTGACGCGCGCGAGCAGGGCGCGGTTCTCGGCGAGGAGTTGGTCGACGGCCGGCGTGACGTCGGCGGGCTTGACCTGCGCGAAGCGCGGCAGGCCGGAGAAATCGAGGAGGGGGTTCATGGTGTCAATGAATGTCCTGGAAAAGGATTCACCACGGAGGCACGGAGAACACGGAGTGAAGCAGAGGAAGGATTCGCGACGCCCCGCTGCAGCCGCGTCACCTCGTGTCTTCGTGGAGACTTACACACACACTTCGTGACCCTCTGTGTTCTCCGTGCCTCCGTGGTGACTATTCAAGGGTTGCGAGCGCTTCCGCTGTCGGCACCACCTTCGCATAAGGCACCGCGAGCGCCGCCATGAACGAGGCATGCACTGCCGCGGCCGGGACGGGCTGACCCTTGAACGCGAGGGCCCGCGTCGCGCAGGCGTCGTCGAGCACGGTGCACGCGAAGCCGAGATCGAAAGCCGCGCGCGTCGTCGCATCGATGCACATATGGCTCATCGCCCCGGCGATCAAGAGGGAGTCGACGCCCTTTTCCCGGACGATCGCCTCTAGCGGCGTGCCGCGGAACGCGTTCGGGAAGTTCTTCTGCACCACCGGCTCGCCCGAAGCAGGGCGGACCGCGTCGTTGATCTCGACGCCGCGCGTCCCCGGCACGAAGAAGGTCGCGCCCGGGCGCACGGACAGGTGCTGCACGTGGATGACCGGCAGCCCTTTGGCACGGAACGCGTCGAGCGCGGCACGGGCGTTCGCGGCCGCGGCGTCCATCCCCTCGAGGGCCATGGCGCCGGCCTCGAAGTAGTCGTTCTGGATGTCGACGAGGAGTAGGGCTTGGGTCATCTTTCTCGATCCTCGGTTTTCGCTTCGTCGGCGCACGCCCGCTCCGCGGCGAGCACGGCGTTCACCACGAGCATGGTCACGGTCATCGGGCCGACGCCCCCCGGCACGGGCGTCACGCGCGAGGCGACGCCCATCACGCTTCGGGTATCCACGTCGCCCGCGAGCTTTCCATCCGGCAGGCGGTTGATTCCGACGTCGATGACGACCGCGCCGGGTTTGACCATGCCGCCCGTGACGAGGTTCGGTCGCCCGACCGCCGCGATCAGGATGTCGGCGGCCCGGGTGTGGGCGGCGAGATCGCGCGTTTTCGAGTTGCAGAGGGTCACGGTGGCGCCCCGCTGCAGGAGCAGGAGCGCCATCGGCTTGCCGACGATGTTGCTCGCGCCGAGGATTACGGCGTTCTGTCCCCAAGGGTCGATTCCCTCGCGCTCGAGCATGAGCATGATCCCGGCGGGGGTGCACGGCGCGAAGCGGGGGTGCCCGGTCGCCAGCAGTCCCACGTTCAACGGGTGGAAGCCGTCGACGTCCTTCTCGGGCGCGATCGCTTCGATCACGCGCTCGGACGCGATGTGCTTCGGCAGCGGCAGCTGCACCAGGACGCCGTGTATTCCGGGGTCGGCGTTCAGCCCTGCGATGCGCGCGAGCAGCTCGTCTTCGCTGGTCGCGGCGGGTAGCTCGATGTGATCGGAACGCAGCCCCAGCTCCGCGCACGCCCGGACCTTGTTGCGCACATAGGCCTTCGAAGCGGGATCGTCGCCGACGATCAGTACGGCGAGGCCCGGACGGCAGCCGCGCCCGGCGAGCGCCCGCGCCCGCTCGCGCCACTCTTCCCGGACCTGCCGCGCGAGCCCGGTGCCGTCGATGATCTTGGTTTCCATGGCAGCTGTGGCCTTCGCCAGAGGGTCGAAAAGCCCGGGATTCTAGCAGTCTGACCGGATCGGCCGACCCTCCGTGGGACCGGGTCTTCCCGCCAGCGAAAACGCCAAACGCCTTGAAAAGCAAGGCGAACGGATTGTATTATTCGAAACGGCATTTTGCATTGCGAAAAACGTGTGCATTGCCGCTGCCTTATGGGCGTATTAAGCTAGCTTCGCTTTCGCGCCGTACCCGCCCGCGCACCATCCTTGAGCACGACGAGGAACACCATGTCTGCACTGCCCGAAATCGCCGCGGCAAACGACCCCGACGCCCTCGAAACCCGGGAATGGCTGGATGCGCTCGAGGCCGTGCTCGAGCGCGAAGGGCCCGAGCGCGCGCACTACCTGCTCGAGCAGCTGATCGACCACGCGCGCCGCTCTGGCGCTTACATCCCGTTCAGCCCGAACACGGCTTACATCAACACCATCCCGCCGCACCTCGAAGCGCGCCTGCCGGGAGACGCGGCGCTGGAGGAGCGCAACCGCTCGATCATGCGGTGGAACGCCATGGTGATGGTCGCCAAGGCGAACAAGGGCGAGGGCGATCTCGGTGGCCACATCGCCAGCTTCGCGTCCGTCGGCACCCTGTTCGGCACCGGCTTCAACCATTTCTGGCATGCCCCCAGCGAGGGGCACGGCGGCGACCTCATCTACTTCCAGGGGCACTCGTCGCCCGGCATCTATGCCCGGGCATTCCAGGAGGGCCGTCTCACCGAAGACCAGCTCCTCAACTTCCGTCGCGAGGTCGATGGCAAGGGGATTTCCTCCTACCCGCATCCCTGGCTCACGAGACCGACGAGCCGGAATCGCTCGGCGCCATCGCCATGGCGGCGCGCGAAAAGCTCGACAACCTGATCTTCGTCATCAACTGCAACCTGCAGCGGCTCGACGGGCCAGTGCGCGGCAACGGCAAGATCATCCAGGAGCTGGAGGGCGACTTCCGCGGCGCGGGCTGGAACGTGATCAAACTGATCTGGGGCTCTTACTGGGATCCGCTGCTGGCGCGCGACATCGAAGGCATCCTGCGCCGCGTGATGGAAGAGACGGTCGACGGCGAGTACCAGAATTACAAGGCGAACGACGGCGCGTTCGTGCGCAAGCATTTCTTCGGCAAGCATCCGAAGCTGCTCGAGCTCGTTTCGAAAATGACCGACGAGGACGTCTGGCGCTTGAACCGCGGCGGCCACGACCCGCACAAGGCCTATGCGGCCTACCATGCGGCGGTGAACCACAAGGGCCAGCCCACCGTCATTCTCGCCAAGACCATCAAGGGCTTCGGGCTCGGCCGGCAGGGCCAGGCGCAGAACCCGACCCACCAGCTGAAGAAGCTCGACATCTCGACCATCCGCGAGATGCGCGAGCACTTCGCGATCCCGATTCCGGACGACAAGCTCGAGGAATTGCCGTTCTACCTTCCGCCGGCCGACGCGCCGGAGATGAAGTATCTCCACGAACGGCGCAAGGCCCTGGGCGGCTACCTGCCGCAGCGCCGGCCCAAGGCCGACGTCGTGCCGGAAGTGCCGCCGCTCACCGCGTTCGAGCAGATCCTGCAGCCCACGGCGGCCGGCCGCGAGATCTCGACCACGATGGCGTTCGTGCGCGTTCTCGCCCAGATCGTGCGCGACAAGTCGCTCGGCAAGCATGTCGTCCCGATCGTGCCCGACGAGGCGCGCACCTTCGGGATGGAGGGCATGTTCCGCCAGCTCGGCATCTACTCGGCCGAGGGGCAGAAGTACACGCCGGTCGACAAGGACCAGGTGATGTACTACCGCGAGGACAAGGCGGGGCAGATCCTCGAGGAAGGCATCAACGAGGCGGGCGCGTTCAGCTCCTGGATCGCCGCGGCGACGAGCTACAGCGTGAACAACGTCGTCATGGTGCCCTTCTACATCTTCTATTCGATGTTCGGCCTGCAGCGCATCGGCGACCTGGCGTGGGCCGCAGCCGACCAGCGTGCGCGCGGCTTCGTGCTCGGCGCCACGGCCGGACGCACGACGCTGAACGGCGAGGGCCTGCAGCACGAGGACGGGCACAGCCACATCCTTTCGTCGGTGATCCCGAACTGCATCTCGTACGACCCGACGTTCGCCTACGAGGTGGCGGTGATCGTCCACGACGGCCTGAGGCGCATGGTCACGAATCAGGAGGACGTCTTCTATTACGTCACCCTGATGAACGAGAACTACGAGCATCCCGGCATGCCCGCCGGGGCCGAGGAGGGCATCCTGAAAGGGATGTACCTCCTCCGCGACCGCACCGGCGGCAAGAAGACGAAGAAAGCGGTCCAGCTCGCCGGGAGCGGCACCATCCTGCGCGAGGTGATCGCGGGCGCGGATCTCCTCGAACAGGACTGGGGCGTCAAGGCAGACGTGTGGAGCGCAACGAGCTTCACGGAGCTGCGGCGCGAGGGCATGGACGCCGAGCGCTGGAACCTCCTGCACCCGGAGGACGAGCCGCGCGTGCCCTACGTGACGAAGCTTCTGGAGGGCCGGTCCGGCCCGGTGGTCGCGGCGACGGATTACATCAAGGCGTTCGCCGACCAGATCCGCAGCTTCGTTCCGCGCGACAAGCTCTATCGCGTGCTCGGCACCGACGGGTTCGGGCGCTCCGATACGCGTGCCAAGCTGCGCGAGTTCTTCGAAGTCAGTCGCTATTTCGTGGTCGTCGCGGCACTGAAGGCGCTCGCCGATCAGGGCGAGATCGAGCCGGGCGTCGTCGCGCAGGCGATCCGCCAGTACCGCATCGATCCCAACAAGCCGAACCCGGCGCACTCGTAGAAACGCAAGACCGCAGAATTTGCGACCGGAGGAGAGCCCGATGGGTGCCATCCAGGAAGTTTTCGTCCCCGACATCGGCGACTTCAAGGAGGTCGACGTGATCGAGGTGCTGGTCAAGCCCGGCGACGCGGTCGCGAAGGAGCAGTCGCTCATCAGCGTCGAGTCGGACAAGGCGACGATGGAAATCCCGTCGCCCGCCGACGGCCTGGTGAAAGAGCTCAGGATCAAGATCGGCGACAAGGTCTCCGAGGGCAGCCTGATCCTGCTGCTCGAATCGGACGCCGCCGCGGCCGCCCCGAGTGCGCAGGCCCGAGCGGCCGAGAAGCCTGCGGCGGCGCCTGCCTCGCCTGCGCCTGCGCCGGCACCCAGAGCCGCGCATGCGCCGGACGCGGCCGCGCCCGGCGCTCCGCGGCACGCCCCGCCCGTGCCGATCGAGCCCGCCGCGCCAGGCGCGTTCAAGCCGCACGCGAGCCCGTCGGTGCGCAAATTCGCGCGCGAGCTCGGCGTGGACCTTGCGCAGGTGAAGGGCAGCGGTCCGAAGAACCGCATCCTGCAAGCCGACGTTCAGGCATTCGTGAAGGTCATGGTGGCGCGCGCCGCGTCGCCGGCCGCCGCTGCGGCGCCGGGCGGCGGGCTCGGGCTCAACCTTCCGGCCTGGCCGGTCGTGGATTTCGCGAAGTTCGGTCCGGTCGAGACGGTGCCGATGTCGCGCATCCGCAAACTGTCGGGTCCCGCGCTCGCGCGCAACTGGGTGACGATTCCGCATGTCACGAACCACGACGATGCGGACATCACGGAGCTCGAAGCGTTTCGGGTCCAACTGAACAAGGAGAACGAGAAGTCGGGCGTGAAAGTGACGATGCTCGCGTTCCTCATCAAGGCCTGCGTCGCCGCGCTCAAGAAGTTCCCCGATTTCAACGGATCGCTCGGCGCCGACGGCGAGTCGATCGTGCGCAAGGGCTACTACCACATCGGCTTCGCCGCCGACACGCCGCAGGGCCTCGTGGTGCCGAACGTCAAGGACGCCGACAAGAAGGGCATCCTCGAGATCGCGCAGGAGACCGCGGAACTCGCGAAGCTCGCTCGCGACGGCAAGCTCAAGCCGACCGACATGCAGGGCGGCACGTTCTCCATCTCGAGCCTCGGGGGCATCGGCGGCACCTACTTCACGCCGATCATCAACGCGCCCGAGGTGGCGATCCTAGGCGTGTGCAAGGGGGCGACCCGGCCGGTCTGGGACGGCAAGCAATTCGCGCCGCGGCTCATCCTGCCGATGTCGCTTTCGTGGGATCACCGCGTGGTCGACGGCGCCGCGGCAGCGCGCTTCAACGTGCATCTCGCGCAGCTCCTGGCGGATTTCCGCCGTGTGATGCTCTAGGCCGGAGGCGCGCGTCATGACCGTCGAAGTGAAGGTTCCCGACATCGGCGACTTCCGCGACGTCGAGATCATCGAGATCCTCGTGAAGCCGGGCGAGAGCGTGGCGGTGGAACAGTCGCTGCTCACGCTGGAATCGGACAAGGCGACGATGGAGATTCCGTCGTCGCACGCGGGCGTGGTGAAGGCGCTGCGCGTCAAAGTCGGCGACAAGGTTTCGCAGGGCGACGTCATTCTCGACCTCGACGCGGCGGGCGCACCGGCGGCAGCCGAGCCGCCCAAGCCTGCAGCCCCGGCATCCGTTCCTGCGCCCGCGCCGGCCGCGGCGCCGGCGGCTCCAACCGCGAGCGCGCCGGTCGCGGCTTCGCATGGCGGCGGCGCGGACATCACCTGCGACGTGGTCGTGCTCGGTTCCGGGCCCGGCGGCTACTCGGCCGCGTTCCGCGCCGCGGACCTTGGCCTCAGCACCGTGATCGTGGAACGTTACGCGACGCTCGGCGGCGTGTGTCTCAATGTCGGCTGCATCCCGTCGAAGGCGCTGCTGCACGTTGCCGCCGTGATGGACGAGGCCGCGCACTTCGCCGAGGTGGGCGTGACGTTCGGCAAGCCCGCGATCGACCTTGCGAAGCTGCGCGCGCACAAGGAGAAGGTGGTCGGCAAGCTGGTCGGCGGCGTCGGCAGCATGGCCAAGTCGCGCAAAGTCACGGTGGTACGCGGCTATGGGCACTTCCTCGATCCGCATCACCTCGAGGTCGAGCTCACCGCGGGCGACGGGCAGGACAAGACCGGCGAGAAAAAAGTCGTGCGCTTCGAGAGGGCGATCATCGCGGCCGGCTCCATGCCCGTGCGCCTGCCGTTCATCCCCGACGATCCGCGCATCGTCGACTCGACCGGCGCCCTCGCGCTCCATGCGGTGCCGAAACGCATGCTGGTGATCGGCGGCGGCATCATCGGGCTCGAGATGGCGAGCGTGTACTCGACGCTCGGCGCGCGCATCGAGGTGGTCGAGATGCTCGAGGGCCTGATGACCGGCGCGGACCGCGACCTCGTGAACGTCTGGCAGAAGCACAACGCCGGCCGCTTCGACAAGATCATGCTCAGGACGAAGACCGTCGCCGTCGAGGCGAAGCCCGACGGCATCCACGTGAGGTTCGAGGGCGAGCAGGCGCCTGCCGAGCCGCAGCGCTACGACTTCGTGCTGGTGAGCGTCGGCCGCAGCCCGAACGGCAAGAAGATCGGCGCCGAGAAGGCGGGCGTGTCGGTCACCGACCGCGGTTTCATCCCCGTGGACGGGCAGATGCGGACCAACGTGCCGCACATCTTCGCGATCGGCGATGTGGTGGGTCAGCCGATGCTCGCGCACAAGGCCGTGCACGAAGGCCATGTCGCAGCCGAGGCCGCGGCCGGGCAGAAGTCGTACTTCGATGCGCGCGTGATCCCGTCGGTCGCCTACACCGACCCGGAAGTCGCGTGGGTCGGCGTCACCGAGGAAGAGGCGAAGACGCGGGGCATCAAGTACGGCGTCGGCAAGCTGCCATGGGGCGCGTCCGGCCGCGCACTCGCGAACGGCAGATCGGAAGGATTCACGAAGCTTCTGTTCGACGAAGAGAGCCACCGGATCATCGGCGGCGGGATCGTCGGCACCGGTGCGGGGGACCTGATCAGCGAGGTCGCGCTCGCGATCGAGATGGGCGCCGACGCGGTGGACATCGGCCGGACCATCCATCCGCATCCCACCCTCGGCGAGTCCGTCGGCCTTGCCGCCGAGGTGTACGAGGGGGTGTGCACCGACGTCCTGCCGCCGCGCAAGCGCTGATCGCGCGAGTCTCCGTGTCATGAAAAACGGCGCCCGCGGGCGCCGTTTTTCGCTGGCGTGCCCGCCGCTTCAGAACCGGAAGCCGAAATACGCGCCCACCGACGTCACGCTGCGATCCGGCGCCGCCGCGTCCAGCGGGTCGCCGAGCAGGCGCGAGTAACCGAGCATCGTATTGACATACCACGTCTGGTCGAAGGTGTAGAGGAGCGAGAGCTGCGCGCCGACGTCGCGGAATCCGAGCCCCGGCGGGCGCAGCCGCAGGACATCGAGCTCGTCCATGGCGAGCGGGCGAATCGCGCTGTGATCGCCGAGGCCTACCGACCCGAGCAGGGCGAGATCATGGCGCGGCGCGAGCGCGAAGCCGTACCGCGCGCCGACGTCGACCGCCGTCGACCGCGCTCCAAGGCCCTGCCGGAGCGAGCTCGAGAAGGTCCAGCGATTGAGCCGATAGTCCATGAGGGCGCCCGCCTCGGAGGGGAACGCGAACGGACGCCCGGCGCTCAAGGCGGATGCGCTGCCCGGCGAACCGGGCGAACCGGCAGCGCGCACCGCCGCGTCGGCGTCGGCCAAGTCGCGTTGAATTCCCACCAGGCCCGCGCGCGCGGCATCGCCCGGCCCGACCCGGAAACCGAACCCGGTCGGCGGGACGCTGCGGACCGGATCGACCCGAAGCCCCTGAAATCCCGAGTCCTGCGCCTGCACCGGCCCGGCCAACGCCGCAGCCGCGACGATGATCGATGCTGCCCGCCTCATGACACTGCCTCCTGCGAAAACCCCTCCCGCTACGGTTGACTGTAGCACCCGATTACCGCCGCTGCCGGGCGAAAGCGTGAAAATCTTGCGTTTGCGCAGCGCACCGTGACGGAGCTGCAACGGCTGCAGGCCGGCGTGCGGCCGTCGGCTAGAATCGCGGCTCCCCGCATACGACCCTCGACCCATCCAGCCCGAAGATGACCCAGGACGAGCTCAAGCAGGCAGTGGCCCGCGAGGCGGTCCGCCATGTTGTTCCGGGAGAAATCCTCGGAGTGGGCACCGGATCGACGGTGGACTACTTCATCGATGAGCTCGCGCGCGCGGGCGTACCCATCGCCGGAGCGGTCTCCAGCTCGGAGCGCAGCGCGGCACGGCTCGGGCGCCACGGCGTCGCGCTGCTGGACCTGAATGACGTCGACTCGTTCCCGGTTTACGTCGACGGCGCCGACGAGATCGACGGCGCACTCGCCATGATCAAGGGCGGCGGCGGCGCGTTGACGCGGGAGAAGATCGTCGCGGCCGTGGCGCGGACGTTCGTGTGCATCGCCGACTCGACCAAGCGCGTGAAAGTGCTGGGGCGGTTCCCGCTGCCGGTCGAGGTGATCCCGATGGCGCGCGCCCACGTGGCGCGCGAGCTCGCGAAGCTCGGCGGGACGCCGAAGCGCCGCGAGGGCTTCGTCACCGACAACGGCAACGAGATCCTCGACGTGCATGGCTTGTCGATCCTCGATCCCGCAGCGCTCGAGTCCGCGATCAACGATATCGTCGGCGTGGTGGCGAACGGGATCTTCGCCAGGCGCGGTGCCGACGTCCTGCTCCTCGGGACCTCCGACGGCGTCCGGACGGTCGTCAGATAAGGCGGCCGGCGGCCGTCGCGCCGTGAAATAACGCTGTCACGATGCTAATCTAGGCTCACCGGGTTTCGGAGCGATGCAATGGCGGATCACCACACCTCGAAGCAGTTCGACCACGAGCTGGAAGACGTTCGCACGCGTGTGCTCGCCATGGGGGGCCTCGTCGAGGAGCAGATCGCCAAGGCGATGGAGGCGCTCTCGACCGGCAACATGGACCTCATCGAGCATGTGATCGAAGAGGACAAGCGCGTCAACGCGATGGAGGTCGAGCTCGACGAGGCCTGCAGCCACGTGATCGCGCGCCGCCAGCCCGCGGCCGGCGATCTTCGCCTGATCATCGCCGTAGTGAAGACCATCACCGACCTCGAGCGCATCGGCGACGAGGCGGAGAAAATCGCGCGCATGGCGAAGCTCATCCACACGGCCGAGCGCCTGCACATGCCGCGGCTCGAGCTGAAGCACGTGGCCGCGCTCGCGGTCGCGATGCTGCGCAAGGCTCTCGACGCCTTCGCTCGCCTCGACGCGCGCGCCGCCTCCGAGGTGGTGCGGCAGGATCAGGCCGTGGACAACGAGTTCCGGTCGATCCTGCGGCAGCTCATCACTTTCATGATGGAAGACCCGCGCACTATCAGCCGCTGCCTCGAGGTGCTCTTCGTCGCGAAGGCACTCGAGCGCATCGGCGACCACTCGAAGAACATGGCCGAATACGTCGTCTACATGGTCGAGGGGCGCGACGTGCGCCACCTGCCCGTGGAGGACGTCGAGAAGGTCGTCGCGCAGTAGCGCTACGCGGCGCGCGACCCCCGCGCTTCGCTTACTTCTGTTGCGGCACGAAGCCCGACGCTTCGTCGGCGCCGCCGCCGAAGAAGAATTTTTCCGTCTGCTCGAGGAGATACTTCCGGGCGCGCGCGTCGGCGAGCGACAGCCGGTTTTCGTTGATCAGGCGCGTCTGCTGCGCCTGCCACAGCTTCCAGGCGTCCTTCGACACGTGTTCGTAGAGGCGCTTGCCGAGCTCGCCCGGCACCGGCGGGAAGTCGAGTCCTTCCGCCTCGCGACCGAGCTTGACGCAGTTCACCATTCTCGCCATGGGGTCATTCCTGCAATTCGGGAGGCGCGATTCTAGCGCGCGCGGCGAAAGGCCCTCACCACGGAGGCACTGAGGACACGGAGGGATTGCGGGCTCTGCATGGGACCCGTTCATGGCGCGGACGCATCGGCCTGGCGCGAACGAACCGGACTTGCCGGCACGTCCCTCCCTTAGCGGCTCACCGTGCGGTCCGCGCCTCTGTGGTGAGGCACGAAAGTCAGAGGCGCTTCGCGAGCACCTTCGAGCGGCGCTGCAGGTTGTAGAGCGCCTTGCGCTCGTCGGGGAGATCGGCGACCCGCGCCTCGACGAACCCGCGCTCGACGAACCAGTGCATCGCGCGCGTGGTGAGTACGAAGAGTTTCTTCATCCCTGCCGCTCTCGCCTTCTCCTCGATCGCGAGCATGAGCTTTTCGCCATGGCCGCGGTCGCGGTGCTCGGGGCGCACGGCGAGGCATGCGAGCTCGCCCGCCCGGTTGCGCGGGAACGGATACAGCGCTGCGCATCCGACGACGAGCTTGTCGTGCTCGATCAGCACGAAGCGGTCGATCTCCCGTTCGAGGAGCTCGCGGCTGCGCCGCACGAGCGTCCCGTCGGCCTCGAGCGGCTCGATGAGCTGCAGGATGCCGCCGACGTCCTCGATGGTCGCCGGACGCAGGCGCTCGAGCTTGTCGGCGGTGATCATGCTGCCGGAGCCCGCGTGCGTGAACAGCTCCAGCAGCAGGCTTCCGTCCACGTTGTGCGAGACGACATGCGCGCGGTCGACGCCGGCGCGCACCGCTTCGACCGCGTGCGCGAGGTAAAGACGGGTGTCCTCGGTGAGGTGGGCGCCGCGGCCAAGTAGCGCCTCGGCCTCCTGCGCCGACAGCTCGGGCAGCAGGCGTCCCTTGGCATCCTGCACGGCGGCATCGGTGAGGTAGACGAGCTTGTCGGCTTGCAGCGCCATGGCCGTCGCCACCGCCACGTCCTCGCTTGCCAGGTTGAAGACCTCCCCGGTCGGCGAGTAGCCGACGGGCGAGACGATGACGATGTTGCCCGCCGCCAGACAGCCCTCGATCGCCTGCGCGTCGATCTTGCGCACCACGCCGGTGTACTGGAAGTCGACACCCTCCACGACCCCCAGCGGCTGGGCCGTGATGAAATTTCCCGACACCGTGTTGATCGCCGCGCCCGCCATCGGCGTGTTCGGCAGTCCCTGGGAAAGGAGCGCATCGATCTCGACGCGCAGCAGACCCACGGCCTCCTTCACGCATTCGAGCGCGACCGGGTCGGTGATCCGCAAACCCTGGCGATAGCGTGGCTTCGCGCCGCGGCTGGCGAGTTGCGCCTCGACCTGCGGCCGGGAGCCGTGCACCACCACCACGCGGATGCCGGCGCTGTGCAGCAGGTTGAGATCGTGCGCGAGCCGAGCGAGCTTGCCTTCGGCGACCACTTCTCCGCCGAATGCGATCACGAACGTTCTGCCCCGGAACGAGTGGAAATAGGGGGCTACGGAACGGAACCAGGCAACGAACTGCTCGGGGTTCTGGTCGGGCATTGGGGCAGGGCGCCTCTCGGTGGCCGGTATCGGCTCGATTCTAGGTGCATCGTGGCGCGGCGGGACCGCGGCCGCGCCTTCGCGCTCAGCGATCCAATCCCTTGCGCAACAGCTCCGCCACGAGATCGTTGAGGTCGGTGTTTTGCGACTGGGCGCGCGCGTGGATCTCCCTCACGAGATCGGCGTGCAGCTTGATCGCGAACGGGACGAGCCCGAGCGCCCGCTCGCGCTCGCGCTGTTCCTTCCGGTTTCGCACTTCGCCGCCGGGCGCTAGCCGGCCGGCGACGGCGTCCTTGCGCACGCCGCTTTCGAGTCGCTTGGCCTTGAGCTTCTCCAGCTCGGTTCGCTTCATGGTCATGGGAAACCGCCTCTAACGGAAGATCCTGGACGCGGGCGCGAGTCTAACAAGCCGTTCGAAATCGGTTTTCCGGCGGCGGGTCCCCGCGCGTCTCGAGGGTGTCCGGGAGCGAAACTGCGTCTCCGAACGCGCCGGCGTAGCTGAGAGTCGTTTCTTGGTGATCCAGCGACGCGGCCCGGGCTGGATGGCGCGGGTGTCACCGGGGCCGCGCGCCGCGCGTCGATCCCATTCCGCGGATCGCCGCCCGGGCAGGCGCGCCGTGCGTTACGCAACCATCGTCGTCGACCTCGTCGCGCTGCTCGCAGTCGCGGGCAGCCGGCGCTTTCGTCCTAGCCGTCTCCCCACATCGCCTGGAGCACGGCAACGGTCGCGAGCGGGGCCGTTTCCGTGCGCAGGATCCGCGGGCCGAACCGCACCCCGACGAACCCCGCGGCGATCGCCGCATCGCGCTCCTGACGCGAGAGTCCGCCCTCGGGGCCGATCAGCAGCTCGATGTCGGTGGCCGGCGCGCACGCGCGCAGCGAAGTGTCGCTCGTGGGCGAAAGCAGGATCGCGAGCGGCGCCCGCGGGCGTGCGAGGAACTCGTAGAGGGGAACGAGCGGGCGCACTTCAGGCACGACGTTGCGGCCGCACTGCTCGCATGCGGCCACGGCGACGTTCTGCCAATGCTGCGCGCGACGCTCCTGCCGCTCGCTCGAGAGGCGCACGATACTGCGCGCGGCGAGCACCGGCTGGATCGCGGCGACGCCGAGCTCGGTGGCCTTCTGGACCACGAGGTCCATGCGCTCCCCGCTCGACAATCCCTGCGCGAGCACGATGTGCAGCGGCGATTCGCGTGTCACGTCGCGGCGCGCGCGCACGAGCGCCACGACCGAGCGCTTGCCGATCTCGACGAGATCCGCGGCGTACTCGGCCCCGTCGCCTGCGAACAGCGTAATCGCCGTGCCCGGCGCGAGTCGCAGCACGCGAACGTGCTGGGCGGCGCGGTCGGCCAGCGCGATCGTGGCGCCGACAGCAAGTCCGTCAGGGCAGTAGAAACGGGGCGCCGATGCGCTGTCGCCGTCGGTCAGCATGCTAGGATTCTAGTGCACCGATGCGCGTGCCGCGTCGCTGCCAGCGTACCGCCCGGCCCCTCGTCGCTTCATCCCATGGCTGCCCAGGCTCCTCTCTGCGATTTCGGTTGGAAAGCCCGCGACTTCGATCTTCTCGGCGTCGACGGGCATCGACACAGCCTCGCGTCGGCCCGCGGACCGAACGGGCTGCTCGTCATGTTCATCTGCAACCACTGCCCTTACGTGAAGGCCGTGATCGATCGCATCGTGCGCGACTGCCGCGCGCTCGCCGGCCACGGGGTTGGCGCGATCGCGGTCATGTCGAACGATCCCGTGGAGTATCCGGAGGACTCGTTCGACGAGATGAAGAGACTCGCCGCGTCGCTCGACTTTCCGTTTCCATACGTCTGGGACGAGACACAGGAAGTCGCGAAGGCGTACGGGGCCGCTTGCACCCCGGATTTTTTCGGCTTCAACGCGCGACTCGAGCTACAGTATCGCGGCCGGCTCGACGCGTCGGGGCGTGCCCCGGCGCCGCCCGACGCGAAGCGCGAACTGCTCGAGGCGATGATCGCCATCGCCCGAACGGGCAAGGGCCCGGCCGATCAGACGCCTTCGATCGGGTGCTCGATCAAGTGGCGGCACGGCTCGCACCCATGATCGCCGACGTAGTTGCGGCCGTGCGCGAAGTGGCGCACGCCGAAGTGATGCCGCGTTTCCGCGCGGCCGGACGTGTGCGCAAGGCGGACGGCAGCATCGTCACCGAGGCGGACGTCGCCGCGCAGAGCGCACTTGCCGCCCGGCTCGCGCGAATCGCCCCGGAGCCGATGGTCGGCGAAGAAATGACCCAAGCGGAGCGCGATGCCGCGCTTGCCGATGGCGGCGGTTCGTTCTGGTGCGTCGACCCGGTGGACGGCACGTCGAACTTCGCGAACGGCATCCCGTTTTTCGCGGTTTCGGTCGCGCTGTTCGCGTCGGGGCGGCCCGCGCTGGGGGTCGTTTACAACCCCGCGACCGACGAACTGTTTCATGCGGCGCGTGGCGGCGGTGCCTGGCTGGGCGACGAGCGCCTGCCCTTGCGTCCGGGTGCGACAGTCCTCGCCGAGGCGATCGCGGGCGCCGACCTGAAGCGGCTCCCGCCGCCGCTTGCTGCTTCGCTCGCGTCGCGTGCACCCTGTCACTCGCAGCGCAACTTCGGCGCGAGCGCACTGGAGTGGTGTTACCTCGCGGCTGGCCGGCTCGACGTCTACGTGCACGGCAACCAGCAACCCTGGGACTATGCCGCGGGCAGTCTGATTCTCGAGGAGGCCGGCGGCTGCCACGCGGCCTTCGACTCCGAGCACTTGTGGGCCGACCCGTTCGGCGCCCGCGCGGTGATCGCTGCGCTCGATCGCGAAGTGTTCGCGGAGTGGAAAGACTGGATTCGCGCACGCGTCCCCGCGCGTGCCGGCTGACGGTTCTGCAGCGTCGCGGCGCCCTTATACGACGCATCCCGCCGGACGGATTCGCGCCCCGCGGCGGCGGCGCCGTCGCCACCGCCACGCTCTTCTTGCCGCGCCGACGCTGAATCCATTTCCGGGCTGTCCGAGTATGTGCATACATCGGGGTCGCGAAACGCACACGGTGCAGAGCCGACTCCGATTGCAGCACCTCACTAAATCGGAAAGGAGATCGTCATGTTCAAGCGCAACCTCGTCCTCGCCATCGCCGCCGTCGGTTCGCTCGCCACCGCGCAGAGCGCGCTCGCCGTACAGCCCGTCGGCTTCGGCTACGACCCGTACTACGTGTTCGGCACCGCGCGCGCCGTCGATGCGAAGTCCTACTCGGCGAAGCCGGCCGGGAACCCGTTCGGCTACGATCCGTACTACGTGCTCGGGAACGGCACCGACATCAAGGAGAGCGGCAAGTCCCCGATGTCGACTGCCGAGCAACGCGTCGAGCCGTTCGCCCACCAGGTCGGCGCGTAAGACCCGCGCCTGCGCCGGACTCGCGCCCCGAGTCCGGCGCTGCCACAGGCGCGCGGCGGGTTTCCCGTCCGCCGCGTGTGCCCTTCCGAGTCGCAGGCGCCCGACGTTCCGTCGATGCGCGGGCATTTCACCTGTGGCATTCTCGGTCAGGCGTATGCGGTGTTCGCGTGCGCGACCGCGAGCGCCGCATGGACGACCAGCCTTCGCCTTTCTCAAAGTCGCTGCACCTCGTCGGCGACAGCACGGTGCGCCACGACGGTGCGCTCTCGTACGAATTCGTTCCGGCACGGCGCTCGTCTGCCGGCAAGCCGCCGCTCCTCGTGCTCCTGCACGGCGGGGGCGCCAACGAGGGCGATCTGCTCGGGCTGGTGCCTTACCTGGACGAGCGACTCCAGATCGTCAGCGCGCGGGCGCCGAATCGCATCGAGGCGGGGGCTTATTCGTGGTTCCGCACCACGTTCACGGCCGGCGGCCCCATCGTTCACGAGGGTCAGGAAGGCGAGAGCCGCAAGGCGCTGGCGGCGTTCATCGACGAGGTCATCGGGCGCCATGGCGCCGACGCGGAGCGCGTCTACCTCCTCGGGTTCAGCCAGGGTGCCACGGTCGCGCTCTCTTTCGCGCTCACGGTGCCCGACGAGGTCGCCGGCGTGATCGCTGTCGGCGGGCGGCTGCTGCGAGAGGTGCTGCCGACACTTGCGCCCGCCGTCCGGACGGCCGGGCTGCCGCTGTTCCTCGCGCACGGCTTGCACGACGACGTCGTGCCGATCGGCCGCGCGCGCGCAAATCGGGAGTTCCTGCTCGGTCTCGACCTCGACCTCACGTATCGCGAATATCCGGCCGGGCATCAGATCGCGCCGCAAGCGCTGACCGATCTGGCAGCGTGGCTAGGCGCGCAGCTCGATGCGCCGCGCCGTGCACACGGCGCATGAGGCGCATCGCGGACGCTTCGAGCAGTGGGCGCCCGACGCTGCGGGCGCGCGGCCGCTATGCGGCCGGAACCGAGTGCGGCCCGACGACGGCCTCGACGACGCGGTCCATCAGACCGGCCGTCTCGCCGACCAGACGCGCGGCGCCGCTTCGCAGCGACTGCGCCAGCGCGTCGGGCGAGAGCGAACGCCCGCCCTGCACCGACGTGAACAGATAGATCGTCTGCCGCGGGCTGATCCACGACAGCTTGGCGCGCACCGGCTCGGCTTCAGCGACAAACTCCACCAGCGCGCCGCGCTCCATCGCCTTGACGGCGTGCAGATAGTAATCGCCGCCCATCGGCGCCGCGGCGGCGGCGGCGGGCTCCTCCACGACCGGGTCGGTCGACGCGTCGTTCGCGGCGGGCTGCGCGTCCGGGAGCGTGGCCTCGCCGGTCGAACCCTTCGCCGCGTTGATCGTCGCGGTGTGCGCCTGCATGAGCTGATTGAAGAACGCGTGGCGCGCATCGGCGGGCATGCCGACTGCGTTCATGCCGCGCATCACGCTGCGCATCAGCGTGGGCAGCATGGACGCGAGCTGTGCGATTTCGGTGCGGCGCAGCGTCCCGACGCTCCACACGAGCGCGTCGACGATGCCGAGCCGGTGCGTCCACGAGTCTTCGCCCTGCAGTTCCCTGAGGTACGAGTCGACCAGAACCCGCGTCCACCATTCCAGCAGGAAGTCGCGCACGAAATCGGGCGTCTTGCGGCGGATCCGCCGGCGCACTTCGGCGAGCGCGGAGGCATGCGCGATCTCGGCCTGCTCCTGCTGCTCGAGCTGCTTCGCGGTGGTCTGCAGCTCCGCCTCGCGGACCTTGGCCGACTCGGCCGCGAGCTTCTCGACGCGCTCCTGTGCAGCCGTGAAGACGGCGAGGTCGTCCTTGAAGTCTGCCACCACGTCGTCGACGATCGCGCGCAGTCCCCCCACGAAGGGGCCCTCCGCGGACGTCTCGACCTCGGGATCGGTGCCCGCTTCGGCGATCCGGTCGAGCAGCTGGCGCATCGGATGCTGGCGTCGCGCGAAGAACGTGCGGTCGAGGATCGCCGCCTTGACGGCGACGATCTGCAGGCGCGAAAGCTCGGCCTTGACCGATTGCGGCAGGGCCTTGTCGTTCAGAATGAAGTCGAAGACGACTGTTACGAGCTCGATGGTGAGCTGATCGAGCGGGTGCGCCTGCGCGCGCAGCTCGCCGTCGAGCGTGGTGAGGAAGTTGACGGGTGCGTCCGCGAGGCTGGCCTGCATCTCCGAGAGCGATGAGAGCAGGGCCGGCGTCGCCGGGATCTGCATCGCCGGCTCGAAGGCATAGCGCTGCGGATCGGAGAGCATGCGCGCGACCTGCGAGCGCACCTCCGGCGGCCCGTTCATGATCGCTTCGCCGAGCGCGGCGGACATCTCCGCCGCGCCGAGGGCCATGGTCGCGATCGCCTGACTCATGTGCACCGGCGCGCCCGGGATCGGCATGCCGCCGCTGCGCATCATCTGGCCCATCGCGAGCAGCTGATCGAGCCGCAGAGGTTGCGTGCGGCCGAGGCGCGCCGCCGTGGCCGGATCCATGCCCTGCGGCGTCGCCTGCGCGCCGCCGTCGTGCGCCTTGCGGACCTGATGGCGGATGCGCGGCAGCACGTGGTTCGCGATCAGGCACTGGTTGACGTCGGCGTAGACATGGCCGATGCCGCCCGCGACATAGGGCTGGAACGCGTGCAGCAGGGCGGTCTTGACGGCGAACTCCGCCGGGATCTGGTCGCAGGCGCGCTTGAGGGCCTCGATGATCGCCTCCGGCGCGATGGGGTTGACGTCGTCGGGCAGCTCTTCGTTCGCAAGCAGGTGCCCGATGCGGGCGCGAATGCCCATCAGCTGGTCCTGGTCGATGCCGTCCTTGGCCTTCTTCGCGAGCTGGCCCACGATGATCTCGCTCTCGATCGCACTGTCGTCGACGAGCCTGAGGTCCTCGAGGCGGAGTTCCGCGGTCGAGGTCACCGAGGCGAGGCGCGGCTTGTCCAGCCGGCGGTCGAAGACCTCGAGGAAGCTGCGGTCGAACGCCACCGCGATCTGGCCGCGGTGCTTGCGCAGGTGGGACATCGCCTCGAGGAGAACCTGCTGCTCGCTGCGCGCGTGCGTCTGGTCCGCGAGCTTCATGAGGTCGAGTTCGAGTTTCTCCAGCGCGTCGCCGATCACGCGATTGAGCCGCTCGCGCACCAGCTCGCGGCATTGCCCGAGCAGGGCGCGCACGCGCATCGGATTCGGCTCGTAGGCCGGATCCGGCGCTCTTGCGAGTGGGTTCGAGTCCATGGGGTGACTGGGCCGCGTGTCGCCGGTGGCGCCGCGCGCGATCGCGCGTGAAGCGGCATCGGCGGCGTCCACTATGCCAGAGCGCTATGCCGATGGCATCACCTCGACAGAGGCGTCGGCCTTTCGGCGTGACTCACTTCACGCGGTTGCCGCCCGCTTCCGACGAACGGTCGATTGCCGGCTCCGGCCGGCGGAACCCCATCTCCGGCGTCGAAAGGTCGTCACATGGCGAGACGACTTATGCACCCGAATACAGACAAGCAGACGCATCCTCACCGCGTGCAGGCCCACGCGACGACGTGGCATTGGGGATCCGTGCACTGCTGGCGGGCCCTGACTTCGGCCTCCTGGGCCGTGGCGCCGCGCGCGGTGACGGGGCCCTGTGGACCATCGAGCAGGATGCCGCACCCGCTCTTGAACGTCACCATCGTCAGGCACGACGGCTCGCCGCAGGATTCGAGTGCGGCGATGCTCGCATCGCGCTCGGTCGGGTAGTCGTACGCGTAGCCTTGCGCGCCGGTGGCTCGCTCGTACGCGATCGCACCCCAGTACTCGGCGGGCGTCGTCTCCACCGTGCCGGGCACCCAGATGACGGGCGGATAGGGGCGCGGCGGCAGCGGGCGCATCACCTGCGCGTCGGCGGGCGGCGCGGTGCCGAGAGCCGCGGCCGCGAGTGCCGCGACGGCCAGGCGGTACCTCAACGCGTGCACGCCCAGGCGGCGATTTCGCAGTCCGCGCCGCACTTGCGGAGCGCCTTGGCCTCGGCCTCGGCCCGGGTCGCGCCTGCCGAAGCGCCGAACCTCGCGTCGTGCGTCGCGAGCGCTCCGCAGGCGCCGTGGAAGGTCACGACCACCTCGCACTTCTCGTGACCGCATTGCTTGAGCGCATCGATCTTCGCGGCGCGGCTCGCCGGGTAATCGAACGTGTACCCGACCGACTTCGTGGCAGGGTGGTAGGCGATGGCGCCGTACGCCCCCTTCTTTCCGCGCACCTGGGCGGACGCAGGGGCGCACGCGAGCGCCAGGGCGGCGAGCGCGAGTGTGATTCGCAGCGCGACGCGCATGGTGGTGCCGCTCACATCGTTGCGCCGAGCACCCACGGGGCGAACTCGTCGTCGCCGTAGCCCCACTGTTCGCTCTTGGTCTTGTCGCCGGAAGCGGTGCGGAGAATCATCTCGAAGAAGCGCTCGCCCGCCTGCTGGATCGATTCCTTTCCGTCGATCACCGTGCCGCAATTGATGTCCATGTCGTCCTCCTGGCGGACGAAGAGCGCCGTGTTCGTGGCCAGCTTGAGCGATGGCGCGGGCTTGCAGCCGTAGGCCGATCCTCGCCCGGTGGTGAAGCAGATCAGGTTGGCCCCGCCCGCGACCTGGCCCGTGGCCGAGACGGGGTCGTATCCCGGCGTGTCCATGTAGACGAAGCCCTTCGCGGTGACCGGCTCGGCGTATTCGTAGACGTCGACGAGGTTCGTCGTGCCGCCTTTCGCGACCGCTCCGAGCGATTTCTCGAGGATCGTCGTGAGCCCGCCCGCCTTGTTGCCCGGCGACGGATTGTTGTTCATCTCGTTGCCCATCCGTGCGGTGTACTCCTCCCACCAGTGAATGCGCCGCACCAGCTTCTCGCCGACCTCGCGCGACACGGCGCGGCGCGTGAGCAAATGCTCGGCGCCGTAGATCTCGGGCGTTTCCGACAGTATCGCGGTGCCGCCGTGGCGCACGAGCAGATCCACCGCCGCGCCGAGCGCGGGGTTGGCGCTGATGCCGGAGTAGCCGTCGGAGCCGCCGCACTGCAGCCCGAGCACGAGATGACTCGCCGGCACCGCCTCGCGCTGCACCTTGTTCGCCTCGGGCAGCAGCGCCTTGATGCGCGCGACGCCCTCTTCGACGGCCTTGCGCGTGCCGCCCTTGTCCTGGATCGTGTACGCGTGCAGCGAGTCGCTGCGCACGAGACCCTGCGACGCGAGCAGCGTGCTGATCTGGTTCGACTCGCAGCCGAGCCCGACGAGCAGCACCGAATGGAAATTCGAGTGCCGGATGTAGCCCGCCGTCGTGCGCCGCAGGAGGTCGATCGCTTCGCCGTCGGAGGCCATGCCGCAGCCGGTGCGGTGCGTGAGCGCCACCACGCCGTCGACGTTCGGGAATTCATCGAGGCGGTTCTCGAAATGCCGCGCGATCAGCTTGGCGACGGTCGCCGAACAGTTCACGCTCGTGACCACGCCGATGTAATTGCGCGTGGCGACCTTGCCGGCGTTGTGCCCGTCGCGGCGCACGATGCCCTGGAAGGTCGCGGACGGGGCGATCGGCGCGGTCGGGCGCACGTCGGCACAGAACGCGTAGTCGCGCTCGAAATCGCCCATGCCGAGGTTCTGCACGTGAACCTGTTCGCCGGCGCGGATGTCGCGCGTCGCAAAGCCGATGATCTGGTTGTAGCGGCGCACGGGGTCGCCCGCCTTGATCTCGCGCACCGCGATCTTGTGACCCGCGGGAATCGCGTGGGCGGTGCGGACGTTCTCCCCGGCAAGCGCGGTGTCGCGGGGAATGTCGACCCGGGCGATCACCACGTCGTCGGCGGGATTGAGTCGGATCACGAGGTCGGCGGCTTGGAGCATGGCGGTCTCCCGGAGGCTGCCGACGATTCTAGAACGGAACGCTCGCCGCGGAGCACGCCGTCCCGGCGGGCCTGCCGCGCGTTCCCGCCGTCAGTCGCCGGGGCGCGGTGCAAGCGCAGCGGCCTGATTCAGGGCCTCGATCATGCTGCGCTCATCGGCCTTCCCGGTTCCGGCGATGTCGAACGCGGTGCCGTGGTCGACCGAGGTCCTCAGGATCGGCAGGCCGGCAGTGATGTTCACGCCCGTGTCGAACGCGATGGCCTTCACCGGGCCGTGGCCCTGGTCGTGATACATGGCGACGACCAGGTCGAAGTCGCCCTTGCGCGCCCGGTAGAAGAGCGTATCGGCAGGGAGCGGGCCATCGACCGCCCAGCCCCGGGCTGTGCACGCAGCCACCGCCGGCACGATCTTGCTTTCCTCCTCGCCCCGGCCGAAGAGCCCGCCTTCGCCGGCGTGCGGGTTGATCCCGCACACAGCGATGCGCGGGTTGGCGATCCCGGCGCGCACGAGCAGATCGCGGCCGCGCGCGATCGTGCGCTCGACGAGCCCTGCGTCGATCTTCGCGACTGCGTCGATGAGCCCGATGTGCGTGGTCACGTGAATCACGCGCAACTCCGGCGCCATCAGCATCAGCGACACCTCCTTCGTGCCGGTGAGCTGCGCGAGCATTTCGGTGTGCCCGGGAAAGCGGTGACCCGCGGCGTTGAGCGCCTCCTTGTTGAGCGGCGCGGTGCAGATCGCGTCGGCCTGGCCGGCGAGCGTGAGGGTCACGGCCTTCTCGATAAACCGGTACGCGGCTTCTCCTGCGACGGGCGAGAGCTTCCCGAACGGAAGATCCGCCGGCAGGAGTCCGAGGTCGATGCAATCCGCCGTGCCGTGCTCGAACCGCGCTTCCTCGGGCGAGACGATCCGCCTGACCGCGACGCGGGCGCCCGTCAGCCGCCCTGCCAGTTCGAGCCGTGCCGCGTCACCCACCACGAACGGCCGGCAGAGCGAGTACACGGCCGAGCGCGCGAGCGCCTTCATGATGATTTCCGGGCCGACGCCGGCGGCGTCGCCCATCGTGATCGCGATACGCGGGCGGGACATGCGTTTCCCCTCGGAAGAGGCCGCGGAGGGTAGCAGAAGAACGGCGCCCGGACCTGCCGCCGGCGGCAGCCTCAGGGCGACGCGAGCGGCTTCCCGGCGCCGGCGATCAGGCGGGCGAGCAGGTCCGCCTCGCCGAATGCGCCCGACTTCGAGACCACTCTCACGCCGTCCCATGCGCCCCCGCAAAGAAGCGAGCAAGGCAAGCCGGGGGAAACCTCGCCGCCGACGGTGAAACCTCTGGCGCCCACGGCGGATGCGACGGCGCCGAGTGTCTCGCCGCCCGCGACGAACAGCCCGCGCGGCCGCGGCACCCGCGGCAGAAGATCGGCGAGCATCGCCCGGATGCGGCGCGCCGCTTCATCCGGACCCGCGCCCGCTTCGATGCCGAACGTGATCACCGCGACTTCGCCGCGCGCGAGCCGGCCGCGGATCGCTGCTGCGTCGCTCGCCGGATCGCGCAACTCGACGAGGCACGACGGCTGCGCCTGGCGCAACGCGCCGACCTGTGCGCGGGTCACGGGATGGTTCGAGCCGATGATCGCGAGCAGCGGCGTGGCCGGGACCACCGCGCGCGGGACGGGTGTGTTCGCGAGCGCGCGCGCGAGCCCCGCGGACCCGCACCAGAGAAGCGGCGGCGCAAGGGCGACGGCGTGCGCAACGATCACGCCGAGGTCCGAATCGGTCGCAGCGTCGCACAAGAACACGCCGGCGCCGCCCAGGCCTGCGGCATGGGTGACGACTCGCACTCCCAGCCCGGCAGCGGCGAGCTCGTCGGCGAAGCCGGGGCGAACGTCGTCCCATCCGCCGGCGAGCGAGCGCGCGAGCTGCCTGCCTCCGCGCGTGATCCGATGCTGGGCGGGAAACGCCGGCGCGAGCACGCAGCTCGCGAACCCGCCGTCCCGGAACGTCTGCGCCAGGCTCGCGGCCGCGTGCCCGCGCAGGAGGCTGTCGATCTTGAGGAAAGCGGTATCGGCGTTCGTGAAGAAACGCGAGAGCCCGGCCATTACGCCCTGCGCGTCGGCCTCGCTCCGGTCGCGGGTGTCCGTCGAGAACGCGAGACGAGGCTCGGCAGCGCGCCAATCGCGCGGGAGAAAACGGACCGCGACCGGCCCCGTGGCGCCGCTGAACTGCGCGGCTGTGTCGAGGGCGCCCGTGAGATCGTCGGCGAGCAGCCGCAGCGCTACCGCGGCCGCGCGGTTCCCGGGCCGCTCGCCGCGTCGCGTCAGAAGAACTGGCGCGGCAGCCACAGGACGATGTCGGGCACGTAGGTGATGAGGCCCAGCGTCACGAAAAGCGGCACCAGCCAGGGCAGGATGGCCATGGTCGTTCGTTCGAACGAGAGCCGCGACACCCGCGCGAGCACGAAGAGCACCGTCCCCATCGGCGGGTGCAGCAGCCCGATCATCAGGTTGAGCACCATGATGAGGCCGAAGTGCACGAGGTCGACGCCAAGCTTCAGGCAGATCGGAACGAGGATCGGTACGAGCAGCGTGATCGCCGCGACCGGCTCGAGGAAGCAGCCCACGAAGAGCATCAGCGCGTTCACCAGCAACAGGAAGACCCACTTCTCGTTGGTGAAAGCGAGCACCCACGCGGCCACCTCGTCGGTGACGCGCGTCACCGTGAGCAGCCACCCGAAGATCGATGCCGCGGCGACGATGAATAGCACTGCCGCGGTGGTCTCGATGGTGTCCATCGTGATCTTCGCGAGCATCCGCCAGGTGAGCGAGCGGTACCAGACGAGGCCGAGGAACATCGCCCAGGCGCTCGCCGCGACGGCGCCCTCGGTCGGGGTGAAGATCCCCATCGTCATCCCGCCGACCAGCAGGATCGGCGAGAGCAGCGCCATGACGGCATCGAACCGGAACAAACGGTCGAGGGCGAGCAGGCCGACGAATGCCGCGACGATCGCGTACTTCGGCGAGACGCCGGCCTGCGCGAGCAGCCAGATGCCGAACGGGAACGCGAGGGTGATCACGACTTCCCCGCCGGCCTTGACGAGCTTCGGCAGCGAGAATTTCGCGTCGCGGCCGTAATTCCGCGTGTGTGCGAAGTACGCGACCGTGAGCATCATGATCGCACCCATCATGATCCCGGGGATCACGCCCGCGAGGAACAGCTGCCCGATCGACACGCTCGCCATCATTCCGTAGATGACGAAAGGCAGCGACGGCGGGATGATCGGTCCGACCGTTGCAGACGCCGCGGTGACCCCCACGGCGAACTCGGTCGAGTAGCCGTGGTCCTTCATCGCCTTGATCTCGATGGTGCCGAGGCCCGCCGCGTCGGCGATGGCCGTGCCCGACATCCCGGCGAAGACCATCGAGCCCACCACGTTGACGTGGCCGAGGCCGCCCTTCATCCACCCCACCAGCGCGAGCGCGAAGTTGTAGATCCGGTTGGTGATGCCGGCCGAGTTCATCAGGTTGCCGGCAAAGATGAAGAAGGGCACCGCGAGCAGCGGGAACGAGTCGACGCCGCCGTACATCCGGTGGATCACGACGAAGTCCGGGACGTTGCCCGTCGCCATGACGTAGATGAGCGACGCGCCGGCCATCGCGATCGCCACCGGCACGCCGCCCGCCATGAGGGCGAGGAATCCGCCCATGAGCCCGGCGCCGGTCATTTTGCAGGCTCCTCCGATCCGGCGATCCCGCCTTTGTCGTCGATGGCGGTCTCGGGGCGTTCGAGGACGCTGTAGCCCTGCTGCCAGTGGCGCCAGGCGACGAGAATGGCGCGGAACGCCATCATCGCGAATCCGAACAGCATCGCGCCGAAGACGAGCCCCATCGGCAGGTCGACGATCGCCATGCGCTGGCTGCCGATCCGCTCGATGAGCAGATAGGTGAGCCATGTCGCGTAGGCGAGGAACGCGAAGCGCAAGAGATCCACTGCCGTCGAAACCGTGCGCTGCATCCAGCGCGGCATGAGGCGATAGAAGAAATCGACCTGGATATGGTTGTTCTTGCGCACGCACATCGCGCCGCCGATGAACACCACGGCGACGAGCAGGTAGCGCGCGATTTCCTCGGTCCAGCCGGCGGCGTCGTCGAGGATGTAGCGGGTGAAGACCTGGTAGAAGACGACGAACGACAGCACCCAGAAGAGCGCGAACGTGACCCAGTCCTCCCATCGGTAAACCGAAAGGTCGACCGGCTCGTCGGTGACGTGGAATCCGCCCGCGTCGTCGAGCACCGCGTGCGCGACGTGCGGATTTTGGTCCGCTTCCCCCGCCATTTCTCCTCCGCCGTTGTGGACCGTGCGCGGTTCAGCGCCGCGCTTCGCCGGGCTTCGAATGTACCACCGGGCAGGCGTGCCGTCGCCCGCGGGAGCGGGTGCGCGGAGTCAGCGTCGCGTGCGGTCCCAGCCGTTCTGCGGCTCACCCTGAACGCCATCGGAAAGGCTGCGGAGCTGAAAGCGGCCGTCGTCGCGGAAAAGCCACGTCTCTGCGAACTCGAACGTCCCCGCGCGCACGAGCCCTGCCGGCGGCACCGGGAGCGGGGCAGCCGTCTTCACACTGCGATGCGCCGCCTGCTCGAGATCGGCGTAGCCGTTCGAGCGCAGCGTCCGAAGGCGCGTGACGGACCCCTGCTTGTCGACCGTCACCTGCACCACCACGATCGAGCGCAGGAAGTGCGGCGGCGCATCGGTGTAGACCCGCGTCGCGTTCCTCGCCGCCACGTGGCGGGCGACGTCTTCCTTGTAGAGGTCGAGGGGCGTCTTCGGTTTCGGCGCAGGCACGGCGGCGTCCGCTTTCGGTTGGGAGGGCGGCGCAGCCGCGGTTTCGGGTTGACCGACGCGCGGCTCGGCCTGCGTCGGCGGCCGGTCGGCTTGCGACATGCAGCCGGCAAGCGCGAGAGCGATCGCAGCGGCGGCGATGCGTGGCGATGTCTTCATGGCGCGCGGGCGTGTCGGAACGGGTCGACTATCGCGCATTCGCCCGCCCCGCCGCAAGTGTCGTCCGCGCCCTACGACCGCGCGATCACGATCTGCCCGGGAGCGGGTGTCCCGGCATCAGCTCGTAGGGATGCACCCACCCCGGCAGGGCACGGATGCGCTCGAGCCACTCGCCGACGTTCGGATAGTCGTCCCAGGACACGCCGAACTCGTCGTTCCAGAAGAGGTAACCGCACATCGACAAGTCGGCGATGGTCGCGCGTCCCGCCACCGCGAACGGCGTGGTGTCCAGGTGCTTGTCGAGGATCGCGAGCGCGCCGTTCGTGCGTCCGCGCAGGAATTCGGTGACCGGCGTGTCGCCGGTTTTCGCGAACTGCAGCATGTAGCGCAGCGTCGCGATGTAGCTCGTGAGCTTGTGGTTGTCCCACAGGATCCAGCGCAGGATCTCGCGCCGCTCGTCGTCGTCGTGCCAGCCGAATCTCGCGAAGGTGCATGCGAGGTAATCGAGGATCACGCCCGATTGCGAAAGGAGTCGGCCGCGATGCTCGAGCACCGGCACCTCGCCCAAGGCGTTGATGCGCTCGCGATACTCGGCGGAGCGCGTCTCGCCGTTGAAGAAGTCGACGAAGCGCGGCGCCCACTTCGCCCCGCACAGGTTGAGCATCAGCGCCGCCTTGTAGGCGTTGCCGGACTGGGCGAAGCAGTGGAGCGTGTATTCCGCCATCGCGGGTTCCCGTCGTTTGCTGGGGCGCGGCGGCGATCGGCCGCCGCGGGGCGATCATAGCCGCTCTCGGCGGCGTGCGGCCTTAGTCACGCGCGGGGCAGGGGCGCCGCCGCGCGCTTCGTCGAGCTCGCGCATGAGACGAAAGAGAAGCCGGTGCAGGGTCTCGACGTCGCGCTCGTCCCAGTCGGCGAACCGCGCGGCCACCTCGGGCATGAGCCGCTCGATCGCCCGGCGATGCGCTGCCTTGCCCGTACGCGTGAGGACGTGGACTCGGGCGCGGGCATCGTCGTCGGCCGCGCGCACCTCCAGGTAGCCCTTGCGCACCAGCCGCTGGAGCGTGCGTGTCACCGTGGGCTGCGGCTGCTGCATGGCCGATGCAACCTCGGTGACGCGGCGCGCGCGATCGGGCTCGTGACTGAAATGATTCAGCATGACGAACTGGGCGAACGGCAGGTCGCCGACGCCCAGGATCTGGTTCGCTCGCGTCGTGAGGAGCTGGTCGGCGATGCCGACGTAGTTGACGATCTGGTAGCGCTTGTCGCCAGGGCGGGGCTCGTCGGTGCTCATGCCTTGAGAATACGGTCCACGGGCCGCCGCGGGGCGGGCGGCACAGCGTCAGCGTACCCCAGCCGGGCGAGCATCTGCACGCGCTTCGGGGCCGCGACGCCGATCCGTTCGTGGAAGCGCCGGTAGAGCGGCTGCATCTCGACGAACTCCTGCAGCACCTGCGAATTGGGATGGATCGCAACGCCTGCAGCCGCCGCGGCCAGGTCGAGACGCAGGTATGCGCGGCCCGCCTCGATCTGGGTCGGACGCGAGTCGTCGTCGCTCTCGATCCAGATCCAGGTCGGAGTCGCGTGCATGAGCGCCATCCGTGAATCGAGTTGCCGCTTGAATCCCGCGCTCGACGTGTCGAGCATCGATTCCCGCGTGATGAAACCCAGCCGCGTGCCCCACCAGAAGAGCGGACCGTGGAGGGTGATGCCCGAGGGTTCGCGCGCGATCTCGTCCGCACCGAGGCGAATCACGTCGATGCTCTCCTGCATCTTCGCGGGTGCGGTGAACTCGACGCGATAGCCCTCGGCGGCCAATCCGCCGATCTCGCGGGCGAGCACCGGGTCGCTGGTCGCGCCATACGACAAGCCAGGTTGAGTGGCTGCTTTGCCGAGCGCCGCGATCACCGCCGCGGGAACCGGTCGAGCGGTGTCGTACGCGACCTTCGACGATCGCCGCTTAGGAATCACCGCGAACAGCGGGTCGACTGCGCGGGCCGGGTCACGCACGAGTTTCACGGCCGCAACCGGGCGGGTGTCGAGACGATCGGCCGCGAAGGTCCCTTCGGGGAAGAGCGCAATGTCCGCTCGATAACCCTCGGCGGACGCCGCGATGTCGAGCAGTTCGAGAAAGCCGCCGAGCGTCACGAGGATCTGGCGGCCCAACGGGTCGGTCTGCGGGAGGAGCCGCGTCGGGTCTGCATGGAGCAGCATCCCGTCCGCAGGGCGCATGTCGACCTGCCAGGACTGGAGATTGTGCGAATTGGGGGCGAGCACGGCCCACGAGAGCATGCGCATCCGTGGATCGGCAGTGCCGGCAGGCGGGCCCTGCCAGGGTGCGACCGCAGACGCGGGCATGCGGTCGCATGCCGCGAGAACCGTGGCCGCGCCCGCTACCGTCATCACCTCGAGAAATCGCCGCCGGTCCATGTCTGTCTCCAATTTGTATGCGTACGCATCTACAATAACATGCATACGCATATTGTCAAGCGAGCCGAGGGCGCGGACTGTCGGGAGGGGCGCAGGGCGGGAGCGGGCTCGCGCGCTGCGTGGGGCGGGGCGATACGGCCGCGGGCCGACGCGCCGCGGCGGTCGGCGACGGGCGCGCCTAGTGATTGTCCTTCGGGACGAAGGCGCCGCTCTTGCCGACCAGGAAGTCGAAGTCCGCGCCCTCGTTCGCCTGCAGGACGTGGTCGACGTAGAGTTTGTTGTAGCCGCGGTCGAGATGCTTCGGCGGGCCTTTCCATTCGGCACGCCGCTTCGCGAGCTCCGCGTCGGCGACATCGAGGTGCACGCGCCGGTTCGCCACGTCGAGCTCGATCATGTCGCCGTTGCGTACCAGGGCGAGCGGACCGCCCGCCGCCGCCTCGGGCGCCGTGTGCAGCACGACGGTGCCGTAGGCCGTGCCGCTCATGCGCGCATCGGAGATCCGCACCATGTCGGTG
>JALOSW010000103.1 GCA_025458245.1 Burkholderiales bacterium | reverse complement strand
CTCACGCCGACCGCGCTCGCGCGCATGCTCCACGACGCCGGCATCAAGTGGAAGGTGATCGTCGTGTCGGCGTGCTACTCCGGCGGCTTCGTCGAGCCGCTGCGCGACCAGAACACGGTGGTGATCACCGCGTCGGACGAGCGCTCCACCTCGTTCGGCTGCGAGAACGGCCGCGACTACACCTGGTTCGGCAAGGCGTTCTTCGACGAGGCGCTGCGCCAGACGCACTCGTTCGCCGCGGCGTTCGAGACTGCGCGCGAGCTCGTCGGCGAGCGCGAGCGGCGCGAGCGCGTGGACCCCTCGCGACCGCAGATCTTCGTTGGGAACGCGATCCGGGAGAAGCTGCGGGCGCTGGAAGCGCGACTGGGGACGGTGCGCTGACGCGAGGCCGGATCGCGCGCGCTTCGGGGGGATGTACAAGGGGGGATGTGGCCCCCCTTGTTCGTTCGGACCCTCGGAAACGCGATCCGGGAGAAGCTGCCGGCGCTGGAAGCGCGACTGGGGCGGTGCGCTGACGGGACGCCGGATCGCGAGCGCTACTCGCTGGTCTTCCGATCCTCCACCACGACGCTCGGCCCCGCGCGCTCGACCTTGAGGAGGCGCGTCGCGACCACGGTGCCGGCGGCGGCGAGCACGGTGGCCGCGCCGAAGGTCCAGTGCATCCCCCGCATCAGCGCGTCGGTGGGCAGGGCGAGCAGCGCCCGCGCATCGCCGTGCGTCGCATGGCCGAGCGCGAACAGCGCGAAGACCGCCGCTCCGAGCGGCACGCCGGTCGACTGGCCGAGCGTCCGGGCAAGCGAGACGAGCCCCGCGACGATGCCGATCTCCTCCGGGCGCGCCGCGTTCAGGACGGCGCTGTTGTTGGCGGACGTGAAAAGCCCGGTCGCGAGGCCGAACGGGATGACGTGCAGCACGTAGCCCCATTCACCGCCCTCGGGCCGGAGCGTGGCGAGCGATGCGCAGCCGGCGGTGAGCACGAGCAGAGCCGCGAAGGTCACGCGCCGCGGCCCCATGCGGTCGGCGAGCGTGCCCGCGACCGGGGCCATCACCATGCCGACCGCCGGTGCGACCGCCATCAGCAGGCCGACTTTCGCGGGCGGGTAGTTCAGGATCCCCTGCAGGTAGAACGGCAGCAGGAGCGTCACCGCGCCCAGCGTCATGAAGACGAGCATGCCGAGCGCGAGGCCGAGGCCGATCGATTCGCGGCGGAGGGTGTGCAGATTCACCACCGGATTGGCGACACGCGACTCGATCGCGACGAAGGCCGCGACGCCGCCCGCGGCCATCGCGAGCATCCCGAGCACCTGCACCGACGCGAACCCCTCGGACTGGGCGCGCGTCAGGCCGAGCGCGAACGCCACGAGCGATGCCGCGAGAGTGATCGCGCCGGCCCAGTCGAAGCGTCCGCGCGGCGGGGTCGGCGGCAGGTGCGGGATCACGCGCGCGACCACGAGCATCGCCAGCAGGCCGACCGGCACGCTCTGCAGGAACACGCCGCGCCAGCCGAACCATCCGAGCATCAGCCCGCCGACGGTCGGGCCGAGCGCGACCCCGGCGAGGACCACCGAGGCGATGACGCCGAGCGCGCGGCCGCGCTCCGTCGGCGGAAAGGTTTGCGCGACGATCGCCCCGCCGAGCGCGGAGACGAACACCGCGCCGAGTCCCTGCAGCGCGCGCGCCGCGATCAGCCAGCCGATGGCGGGCGCGAGAGACGCCGCGACTGCGCCCGCGCAGAAGATGCCGAGTCCCATGAGGTAGGCGCGCTTGCGCCCGAGCCGCTCGCCGACGCGCGCGGCGCCGAGGACGAGCGCGGTCAGCACCAGCAGATAGGCGAGCACTACCCACTGCACCGCGGCGAGCGTGGTGTCGAACGCCTTGACGAGCGTCGGCAGCGCGACGTTCGCGCTCGACGTGTCGAGCGTGAACATGAACACGCCGACGCCGATGCCGAAGAGGCCCTCCCAGCGCTTGGGCGAGTAGTGGATCCCGTGCGGATGCGGGAAGGGGGCGTCCGGAGCGCTCATCGCGCAGCGAGCGGTACGACGCTCAGACGAGGCGTCCGATGAGCGTGAGCGCGAGCGAGAGGAGAATCGTGGTCGTGAACGGCAGATAGACGTCGCGGCCCTGCACGCGCACGGTGATGTCGCCCGGCAACCGCCCGAGTCCGTAGCGCCGCAGCCCGGGCGCAAGGATCGTCAGCACGACGAGGGCGACGACGAGCGTCAACAGCCACTTCAGCATCCGCTGAACTCTCCGCGTTCGCCCGTCCCTGCAGGGCGGGCGGGGCTGAGTGTACACTCCCGCGCACACGAAGAACGACGAAGGGGAGACGCGGTGATCGAGCTCTACACGTGGGGCACGCCGAACGGCCGCAAGGCATCGGTGATGCTCGAGGAATGCGGCCTCGCCTACCGTGTCCACAAGGTCGACATCGGCAAGGACGAGCAGTTCGCGCCCGAGTTTCTGGCGATCAGCCCCAACAACAAGATCCCGGCGATCGTCGATCCGGACGGACCGGACGGCAAGCCGATCAGCCTTTTCGAGTCCGGCGCGATCCTCGTCTACCTCGCCGGCAAGACCGGGCGGTTCCTGCCTGCCGACGTGCGCGGCAAGTACGTCGCGCTGCAGTGGCTCATGTTCCAGATGGGGGGCGTCGGGCCGATGTTCGGGCAGTTGCATCACTTCCTGCGCGCCGCGAAGGAAGAGGTGCCCTACGCGATCGAGCGCTACACGAAGGAGAAGGACCGGCTCTACGGCGTGCTCGACCGACGCCTCGGCGAGGCGGACTATCTCGCCGGCGCGCAGTACACGATCGCCGACATCGCGACCTACCCCTGGGTCGCGCGCCACGAATGGCACAAGACCGACCTCGCCGCGTTTCCGAACGTGAAGCGCTGGTTCGATGCGATCTCGGCGCGCCCCGCGGTGAAGCGCGGCATGGCTGTCCCCGGCTAGGCGGGGCACCGATGCAGCTGGGCGTCCGCCGCGAGGCGACACATCGCCTCGAAGTTTTCGAGTCGCGTCCCGAGGCCGCGACCTTTCCCCACCCGCTCTTGTTCGTACACGGCGCGTTCAGCGCCGCATGGTGCTGGACCGAGCACTTCCTGCCCTATTTCGCGGAAGCAGGGTTCGATTCCTATGCGGTGAGCCTGCGCGGGCACGGCGGCAGCCACGGCCGCGAGGGCCTGCTGCTCGCGGGCATCGCCGACTACGTCGAGGATTTGCAGGAAGCCATCGCCCACATCGGCCGCCCGCCGGTGCTGATCGGGCACTCGATGGGCGGCTTCGTCGTGCAGAAGTACCTGGAAGAAGAAACCGTGCCGGCGGTCGTGCTGATGGCGAGCACCCCGCCGCAGGGGTTGCTCGCTTCGCAACTTCAGCTCGCTTTCGGCAACCCGTCGCTCTTCGCGCAGCTGAATTCCGTGCTTTCGCACGGGCGCGGCTCCGCCGAGGCGCTGCGCAAGGCCCTGTTCGCGGGCGAGGTGCCGCCCGACCGGCTGCGCGAGTTCTTCCGCAACACGCAACCCGAGTCGCAGCGCGCGATCTGGGACATGACGCTCTTCAGCCTGCCGCGGGTCTGGGCGATGGCGAAGCCGCCGATCGTCTGGATCGCCGGCGAGAAGGATGCGCTCTTCACGCTCGACCAGATGCGCATCGGCGCCAATATGCTCGGCGCGCCGCTCGAGATCATGCCCGGGCTCGGGCACGCGATGATGCTCGACGAAGGCTGGGAGCGCGTCGCCGCGCGCATCGTCGAGTGGCTGCGGAAGACGCCCGCTCAGGCGTAAGGCGGAACCGCAAAGGCGCTAAAGGCGCAAAGGAACGCAAAGGAAGCCGGTGTGTTGAGCCCCCGGTTAACCTGCGCAGCGTCCTGGATGCGCAACGCCGGGCGAGACTCCGGGCCACCGTGGCCCTGGGCGACCTAGACGGTCTTCGTTTTGCGTTCCTTTGCGCCCATTGCGGTTTCGCGGTTCTGCCTTTCAGCCGCGCTTGGCGTGCTTCGCCAGGTACGCGTTGATTTCTTCGAGCCGAGGGGTTGCGCGGTGCGCGTCGCGAATCTCCCCTCGCCCTCGAGGGAGAGGGGCGGGGGTGAGGGTGGGGATCAGCCGCGCTTGGCGTGCTTCGCCAGGTACGCGTTGATTTCTTCCACCCGCAGCTGCGGCTCGCCGCGCACCGGCTGCGACCCGACGACGCGGTTCATCCACTCCATGTTCTTCTCCATCCGCGTCACTACCGCACGCCATTCCCGCGCTGTGTAGCGCTGCGGATCGGGCAGCACATGGCATTGACTGCAGGCGAGCTTGAACGACTGCGCCTGCGGTTCGTGGATGTCCGGATACCTCTTCGGGTCGAACGGCTTCTGCGAATGCTTCTCGAAGTAGGCGACGATGCTCGCCTTCTCCGCCTCGGTCGGCGCGCGCACGCCGGCCATCATGTCCTTCATCAGCTCGCCCATGTTGCCCTTGCCCTGCATGCGCACCACCATGCGCTGCACGATGCCCGGCCACTTCTGGGCCTGATGCATCGCCGGATTCGGCAGGTTGTGGCATTGCACGCAGTACTGGATGGCGAGCTTCGCGCCAGCCGAGTCGGGATCGGGAAGGCTCGAGGGCGAATACGAGGGCGGCAGGATGCGCTCGAGCATCGGGCCGTGCGGGCTTTCCGACCAACGGCGTTTCGCTTCGTCGACGGCGCGCTCGGCCTCGCCCGCCGCGAACGCGTGCGAACCGGCGGCGACAAGGACAGCGTGAAGCAGGACCGCGTGCAGGAGGGCGCGTCGCATGGTCGCCGATTATAGGGGCACGTCGCGTCGATCCTCACGCCGCACCGCGAAAGACCATGACGCCTACTTGGGCATTTGCGCGACGAACCGCTCGATGCCCGAGAGCGTCAGCTCGACCGCGATCGCGGTGAGCAGCAGCCCCATGAGCCGCTCCAGCGCCGCGGTCCCGCGCTTGCCGAGCCGCCGCGCGATCCGCTCGGCAAAGAGGAGCACGACCGCCGAGACGGCCATCGCCGCCGTCAGCGCCGCGAGCCCGCCTCCAACGCCGTGCGGCGCGCGCGAGGCAAGCACGATCACGGTGGCGAGAGCCGAAGGCCCGGCGATCAGCGGGATCGCGATCGGCACCACCAGCGGCTCGCCGTCGGGCACGTCGCCGAGGAGGCCCTCGCCCCGCGGGAACACCATGCGCAGCGCGATCAGGAAGAGAATCACGCCGCCCGCGATCGAGAGCGACGTCTCCGAGAGATTGAGCAGCGCGAGAAGCGGCCCGCCGCCGATCAGGAACAGGACGAGCACCGCGTAGGCAATGGCCAGCTCGCGCAGAACGACGCGCGCGCGCCGATGCTCCGGCACCGCCTTCAGCGCATTCGCGACTAGCGGCACGTTGCCGAACGGGTCGAGAACGAGGACGAGCAGGATCGTCGACTGGACGAGGCTCACCGCGTCGCCTCGCGCGGCGCCTGCGACATCACCGCGGAACTCGGGCAGCGGGCGCAGCGGACGCTGTTCTGAGGCGCGGCTGACGGCGCATCCGCAAGCTTGCGACGATGTTCGCCGAAGGCGTTCATCGGGGCGTCCCTAGAGGCTGTCGGTGCGGTCGCCGCTCGCGAACGCCGTCAGCGGTCCGCGATAGTCTTTTCCGAGAGCGATCGCCTTGAACAACTCGCCCATTTCCGCGGGCGAGACGAGCCTCTGCGCCGCGGCCGTCTGCGGCAAGTATCGCGCCGCGTCGTCGGGTGGAATTCGCAGCATCAGCTCGGTCAGGCCGCAGCCGATGAGGAACTGCGCCTGGCTCGTGTAGCCGAGCACCTCCATGCCGGCCTCTGCGGCTGCGCGCGCGACCGCGGTGAAGTCGACGTGGGCGGTGATGTCCTGCAATCCCGGAAGGAAGAACGGATCACCGTGCGCTCGATGCCGGTAGTGGCACATCAGCGTGCCCTGCGCGCGCTGCGGATGGTAGTACTCCCGCGCGGGAAAACCGTAGTCGACGAAGATCGCCACGCCGCGCCGAAGCACTGCGCCGAGCGAGCGCACGAAGGCGCGCCCGACCACGCCGATCTCGGTCGTGTAGCCGGCGGGCAGCGAGAGCCGCGCCGCTTCGGCGACGAGTTCGTCCGGCGCCGGGCGCCACGCCCACCTGAATTCGCCCTCCGCCGCGGCCACGCCCGCCCGCTCGACGCCGGACTCCGTCACGCGGATGACCTCGACGGGCATCGCGTCGAGGACTTCGTTGCCGAGCACGAGGCCCTCGAACGACGGCGGCAGACGGTTCAGCCACGCGACCCGGTCGAGGAGATGGGGCACGCGCGCGGCGAGCGTGTCGCGGCTGCGCTCGCGCAGGTCCGCCGAAAGCTCGAGGATGAGATAGTCCCGCGGCAGCCGCCCGACGCGCTCGAGCTCCTCGAGCACGGAGGCGGCGAGCGCGCCGCTGCCTGCGCCGACTTCGAGGATCGCGTCGTATCCCGCGCCGAGCACCTCGGCCGCCGCATGGGCGATCGCCGCGCCGAAGAGCGGCGTGATCTCCGGCGCGGTGGTGAAGTCGCCGTCGCGGCCGAGCTTGCGTGCGCCGGCACTGTAGTAGCCGAGCCCGGGCTCGTAGAGCGCGAGCTCCATGTAGCGCGCGAAGCTCATCCATCCGCCGTGCGCTTCGATCTCGCCGCGGACGCATGCGGCGACGCGCTCGCTATGGGCGCGCGCTTCGGGACTCGGTTCGGGAAGGCTCATGCGCGAGAGCGGCAACGGGAGCGTCGATGTTGCGCGCATCCGCTAGAATCCGCAACGCGTCGCCCGGACGGCGTTGGCAGAGGACGTGTCGCAGAGCGGATCTCCACTTGAAGGCAAGGTCGTCCTCGTCACCGGCGGGGCGAAACGCGTCGGCGCCGCGATCGCGCGGCGTCTGCACGCTGCCGGCGCGAACCTCATGCTGCACTATCGCAGCGCGCAGGGCGAAGCGAACGCCCTGCAAGCCGAGCTCTCGGCGGCACGCGAGCACTCGGTCGCGCTGGTGAAAGCCGATCTCCTCGACATCGCCGGGCTGTCGGAAATCGTGCGCAACACCGTCACGCGCTTCGGCCGGCTCGACGTGCTGGTCAACAACGCGTCGAGCTTTTTCGCGACGCCGCTCGGCGAGATCTCGCTCGAAGCATGGGACGACCTCGTCGGCACCAATCTCAAGGCGCCGCTCTTCCTGGCGCAGGCCGCCGCGCCGCACCTGAAGAAGACGCAGGGTGCGATCGTCAACATTACCGACATCCACGGCGAGCGCCCGCTCAAGCACTTCGTCGTTTATTCGATCGCGAAAGCCGGGCTCATCGGCCTTACGAAGTCGCTCGCGCGCGAGCTCGGCCCCGACGTGCGCGTGAACGGCGTGTCGCCCGGACCGGTGCTGTGGCCCGAGGACGATTCGTTCGACGCGGTCGCGCGGCAGCGTGTGATCGCGCACACGCTGCTCAAGCGCGCCGGCGAGCCCGACGACATCGCGCGCGCCGTCTACTTTTTCGTGGCCGATGCTCCCTACGTCACCGGCCAGATCGTCGCGGTCGACGGCGGACGCAGCGTCAATCTGTAGGATTCAGGATTCGGGATTCAGGACTTGGGATTCGGGGTTCCGGATTCAGGGATCAGGAAACGGCATCGAGAATCGCCAGGTCGACGCCGACGCTCCAGGCGCCTCTGCTCCGTGAGTTCTCAGTGTCCTCTGTGCCTCCGTGGTGAATATTCGAAAGGTTCGAGCGATGATCCTCGAAGTTGCCGTCATCACGATCAAGCCCGGGCAGGGCAAGCTCTTCGAGAGCGCGCTGGAACAAGGGGACATGTCCCCTTGTAGATCCCCTGAATCGGGAGAGCTTGCCCTGGAGATCTGCGAATGATCCTCGAAGTCGCCGTCATCACGATCAAGCCCGGGCAGGGCAAGCTCTTCGAGACGATTTTCCCCGAGGCCGAGAAGGTCATTTCGTCGGCGCGGGGCTACATCTCGCACGAACTGCGCCGGTGCGTCGAGACCACGGGAAAGTACCTCCTGCTGGTTCGCTGGGAGTCGCTCGAAGCGCACACCGTGGGCTTTCGCACGTCGCCGAAGTTCCAGGAGTGGCGCGGGCTGATCGGCGGGTTTTTCCAGAATCCGCCGGAGGTCGAGCACTACGAGGCGGTGACGGATCACATGGTATGAGGGGCTGAGAGAACCGCGAAAGCGCGAAGGGCGCAAAGGAGCGCGAAAAGAGGGCGATGTGGGAGGTGACTCGGTTCGCCGACCCCCGCGAACTCGACCCGTTGCCTCCCGATCGGCCGGTACAACGCCCGCGCACATGCTTCTTTGCGGCCCTTTGCGTCCTTTGCGCTATTGCGGTTCTCGCTTTGAGATAATCCCGCCCCATGAACGCCCCCGCCGCCCGCGACGTCCGCAAGGCCGCCTACGAGGCCAACAAGCTCGAGAAGCGCCTGCGCCGCCAGGTCGGCG
>JALOSW010000102.1 GCA_025458245.1 Burkholderiales bacterium | reverse complement strand
CGGCACCAGCTATCTGCAGACGGTCACGTTCGACGAGCGCGGGCCGATCGCGCATGCGGTGCTCACGTTCGGACAGAGCACCAATCCCGATTCGCCGCACGCGACCGACCAGATGCGGGTGTTCTCGCAGAAGCAGTGGCCGGCGCTGCCGTTCCACCCGGAAGATGTCGCGAAAGCGCGGATCGGCGAGGTCGTGCGGCTGCAGCGCCCCTGATGGCAAGCCGCGCCGCGGGGGCCATCCCCGCGGCCTACATCTCGCCTGCCTTCGTTTTCAGGCGGAGGCGCGTCTACGCGTCGACGTCGCGTGCCTCGCGGACCTCGCGCATCGCCGACGCACACTGCTTTGGATCGGCAGCGGCGAGCCCGCGGGTGCCGGCGGGGAAAGCCGCGAGGACGGCCGTGAGCAGTTTCGGTTTCTCGCTTTCTCGGGCGGGTTGCGGGCGGCGGAAGACGTCTCGCCGATGGCGGACGGGCGCAACGCTTCCTCTGTAGCCGTGACGCGAGCGAACGCCTGTCGGAAGCCCGCCGCGCCTGACGGGCGGACGGCGGGCTGCGAACCGCGAAATCCCGGTATTGCCGTCCCGATCTGAGTCGATCAAGGAACCGGCCGGACCCGCCCGCACCGACGCGCCGGCGAGGCGATGCGCGCGAGACGGGCGTAACGGCGCGCGATCAGCGCGATCCGCCGGTTGCGGAGATTCGAGGGACGAGGTCGCGATCTCGCGGCCGCGATCCCGGCGCGAGCGCGACGCGGGTACGACGCGGTTAGTGCGCGAAATGCTTCATGAAGACGGTGCGAAGAACCGGGAAATCCTCGATCGGCGCGACGCCCAGCAGCTCGATGAAGGCAGCGCGCACCTCGGAACTCGGGTGCTGCTGCTTCAGCTTCGCCACCGCGGCGTCGAGACGCTCGGGCGGGATCTGTCGCAGTTGCGCCAGGAGTGTCGCCAATCTGCCGAGGCCGCCGGATAACTCCACGATTCGGTTCGCGATTTCCACGCCTTTTCCCCTTGTTCTTGCGGTATGCGTGGAGATCAGCAACATCCTTGCCAGCCATGACGTTGGCATCGCGGCCCGCGGGGAGGAGCGCGCGCCGGGCGCCGCCGCGCCAGGCGCCCTCAGCGCGCTACACGCGGGTCCGCGAAGAATTCCTGCATCAGAAAGTCCTCGAGCCCCGCGTTATCGGCCGGGCGCGCCGACAGGGTCACGTCGCGGCGCAACCGCTGCGAAATCCACACGAATTCACCCGACACGTTCTCGCGGATGATGGCGATCATCTTCCGGACCATCGCGATGCGAATGTCGGGGTTGTCGCCGCGCTTCACTTTCACGAGCTGCCGCGAGTTCCGGCGGATGTCCTTGTTCCAGCCGAAGAACACGAACTCCGCTTCGTCGACGCCCACGTACTGGATCTGGAAGATGCCGCCGCCCGCCTTCGGGTCGTAGCCGATCGCCGCCGACTGATCCAGCCCGAGTTTCGCGGCCACCTCGCGGTTGTGGCGCTCCCGCTCGGTCTCTTCGGGCCTCTGCGGACTCTGCGGCGGCGCCTCGGCGAGCCGCGGCGCTGGCTCGGACCGTGCGCGCCGTCGCGCCTCGATGTACGACGAGAGGTCGGTCGGCGCCGCGGAGGGTGCCGATTCCGGCACGGGGACGACGGGCGACGGGGTTGGCGGTGGCGGGGGGACGGTCGGCGCGGGCGCAGGGTCGCGGCGCGCAAGAACGGGCGGCGCGGCGGACGGCTTCGGCAAAGCCCTGGGCGCAGGCATCTCGCGCGGCGGCGCTGGTTTAGCAACCTGCGGGGACGCCCGCTGCGGCTGCGGCGCGGGGCTCTTCGGTGGCGACGGGGCGAGCTCCACCGTGAGCCCGCCGCCCGATTTTCCGCGCTCCGGCCCCTCGAACGGCAGAACGCGCAGCTGGGGCGCGAACCCGATGAGCAGCACGAGATGCAGCAGGATCGAGATCGCGAACGCAACCCGGATGGCGGGAATCTCGAGCCGCTCGTGCCGACCGCGGAGCTCGTCGAGCGCGTCGGTCATGGTGCGCCAGGTTCCGGGCGGTGCCGCGCCAGTCGCATCGACGACTTGCGTGCGCGACCGCCGGCCGCCTCAGGCAACCGCCGCGATACGCCGTGCCGGCGGAGCGAACCCGCGCCTCAACGCGCCGGACGGCGATGCTTGAGCCACTGCAGCGCGATCGGCATGAGCGAGATGCCGATGATGAGGAAGATCACCGCCGTCAGGTTCTGCTTGACGATGGGGAGGTTGCCGAAGAAGTAGCCGAGATAGACGAGGGACAGGACCCACAGCAGCGCGCCGAAGATGCTGAACGAGATGTAGCGTCCGTAGGGCATGCGCCCGATGCCCGCGACGAACGGCGCGAACGTCCGCACCAATGGCACGAAGCGCGCGATGATGATGGTCTTGCCGCCGTGCCGCTTGTAGAACTCGCGCGTGTAGTCGAGCGCCTTCTTGTTGAAAATGCGCGAGCCCTCCCAGCGGAACACCTTCGGACCGAGATAGCGTCCAACCCAGTAGTTCACGTTGTCGCCGAGGAGCGCGGCCGTGACCAGCGTGATCGCGAGCACGTGCGCGTCCATGCCCGCCGCCGCCCAGAGCGCGCCCGCGACGAAGAGCAGCGAATCGCCCGGCAGGAACGGCGTCACCACGAGGCCCGTCTCGCAGAACACGATGAGGAAGAGGAGCGCGTAGATCCACGTGCCGTACTGGGCGAGCAGCGCGGCGAGATGCTTGTCGAGGTGGACGACGAGGTCCCAGAGCTGGGCGAGGAGTTCCATCGGGGAGGACGCTGCGGCGAAGGCCGATATTCTACCTGCGCGAAGCTATAATTCCCGGTTCTCCCGACGCACAGCCCGCCCCGCCTTTGTCAGCCCCCGCCCCGAGCGCCGCACTCGCCTCCCCCAGCGTCGCGCGCGTGCGCGCCGCACTCGCGGCGCACGGGCTCGCCGATGGCATCGTGTCGTTGCCGGCGGCGGCCCGAACCGCGCGCGACGCCGCGGCGCAGCTCGGCTGCGAGGTTGCGCAGATCGCGAACTCGCTCGTCTTCCGCGGCGAGCGCTCGGGGAGCGCCCTGCTGGTGATGTCGAGCGGCGCGAATCGCGTGGATCCCGCCCGACTCGAGGTGATTTTCGGCGAACCCGCCGGCAAAGCCGACGCCGCGTTCGTGCGCGAGCACTCGGGGTTCGCCATCGGCGGCGTCGCGCCGGTCGGGCACGCGACGACCATGCGGACCGTCATCGACCGCGACCTCATGAGTCATCGCGAAATCTGGGCCGCGGCCGGGCATCCGCACACCGTGTTCCCTCTGACGCCCGATGCGTTGGCGCGCATCACCGGCGGCGCGGTCGAGGACATCGCGCTGCGCGCCGCGGACTGAATCGATCCCGATGACCCGACTCTCCCTATCCCGCGCTTCGGGGAGCATTAGCGCGCGCAGCGCCGATGCCCCGCCCGCTCTTGGCGCGGAGTCCTGACGTGGGTGCGATCCGCCTCCTTCCGGACACCCTGGTCAGCCAGATCGCAGCGGGCGAGGTCGTCGAGCGTCCCGCGTCGGTCGTGAAGGAACTCGTCGAGAACAGCCTCGACGCCGGCGCGCGGTCGGTGACCGTCGCCCTCTCGGAGGGCGGCGCGAAGCGCATCAAGATCACCGACGACGGGCGCGGCATCGCAGTCCAGGACCTGCCGCTCGCGCTCGCGCGGCACGCGACCAGCAAGATCGCGACGCTCGCCGACTTGGAGAACGTTGCGACACTCGGATTCCGCGGCGAGGCGCTCGCGAGCATCGCATCGGTGGCGCGACTCTCGATCACGAGCCGCACCGCCGAGGCGCCGCACGCGTGGCGCGTGAGCGCCGCGGGCGGCCCGGCGGGCAACGTCGAGCCCGCCGCGCATCCCGTGGGCACCAGCGTCGAAGTCGCCGATCTGTATTTCAACACCCCGGCGCGGAGGAAGTTCCTGAAGACCGAAGCGACCGAGTTCGGTCACGCCGCCGAAGCGTTCCGTCGGGTCGCGCTCGCGCGCCCCGACGTCGGGATGACGCTCAAGCACAACGAGCGCGTGAGCGCCCATTACCCCCCCGCCGGCCTCGTCGCGCGAGTCATCGCCGTCCTGGGAGAAGAGTTCGCCCACCACGCCCGCGATGTGGACGAACGCGCCGGCTCGCTTCGTATCCACGGCCTCGCCGGCTCGCCCACCCAGGCGCGTGCGAGCCGCGACGCGCAGTATCTCTTCGTGAACGGCCGCTTCGTGCGCGATCGCCTGCTCGCGCACGCGCTGCGCGAGGCCTACGCCGACGTGCTGCACGGCGACCGGTTCGCGTCGTACGCGTTGTTCATCGAGATCGACCCGGGCGCGGTCGACGTCAACGTGCATCCGGCCAAGACCGAGGTGCGCTTCCGCGATCCGCGGCCGGTGCATCAGTTCGTGTTTCATGCGGTGTCGCGCGCGCTCGCCGGCACGGCCGCGGCGGCGGCTCCCGCGATCGCCGTGCCTGCGGCGCCTATGGCGGCCGCACGGGAGCCGTTCCAGCATCGCCTCGGCGTGGAGCAGCCGATCGCGGCCTACGAGGCGATGTTCACCGGGATGCGCGGCGCGACCGAGGCGGGGGAAACGGCGAGCACCCTCCCGTCGACTCGCGAGGCGCTGCCCGCTCCCGCCGCGCTTCCCGAGGCCGGCGAGCATGCGCTCGGCTACGCGCTTGGACAGCTGCACGGCGTGTACGTCCTTGCGCAGAACCGGACGGGGCTCGTGCTGGTCGACATGCACGCCGCGCACGAGCGCATCCTCTACGAACGGCTGAAGCACGCGCTCGCCGAGCATCGCTTCCTTGCGCAGCCGCTGCTCATTCCCGTGACGCTCGCCGCGGAGCCGCTGGAGATCGCGACCGCCGAGGAGAACGCGGCGACGCTCGGCGCGCTCGGCTTTACGGTCGAGCCGCTTTCGCCGACGACGCTCGCGGTGCGCGCCGTGCCGGAACTCGTGGCGAGCGGCGACATCCCGGCGCTCGTGCGCGGCCTGCTCGCGGACATCCGCGAGTTCGGCGCGAGCCAGGTGCTCGCCGAGCGGCAGAACGAGCTGCTCGGCACGATGGCGTGCCACGGCGCGGTGCGAGCAAACCGCGCGCTGACGCTACCCGAGATGAACGCACTGCTGCGCCAGATGGAAGAAACCGAGCGCGCGGGGCAGTGCAATCATGGCCGTCCGACCTGGTACCAGCTGACCTTGGCGGACCTCGATCGGCTGTTCCTGCGCGGGCGGTGAAAGGCGTTCACCACGGAGACACAGAGGGCACGGAGAGCCACGGACATGTATCGATGATCTCCGGAGTCCGCGGATTATCGATACGCCTGGCCGAGGGCGCTTCGCGGATTCTCCGACGACCCCGACCCGCCTCCTCCGTGTCCGCCTTGTCCTCCGTGTCTCCGTGGTGAACAATCCGCCCGCCATCCTCCTCATGGGCCCCACCGCGAGCGGCAAGTCGGCGCTCGCCATGGAGATCGCCGCACGTCTGCCGGTCGAGATCGTTTCGGTCGACTCGGCGCAGGTCTATCGCGGGATGAACGTCGGCACCGCCAAGCCCTCGGCCGCGGACCGCGCCGCGGTGCCTCACCATCTGCTCGACGTCATCGATCCGACCGAAGCGTATTCGGCAGCGCGATTTCGGGACGACGCGATCGCGGCTTCGCTGGCGATCGCCGCGCGCGGCCGCATCCCGCTCCTCGTCGGCGGCACGATGCTCTATTTCCGCACGCTCACTCAGGGCCTCTCCGACCTCCCGGCCGCCGACGCGGGAGTGCGCGCCGCGATCGACGCCGAGGCGACCCGATCGGGGTGGCCGTCTCTGCATGCGGCGCTCGCGCGCGTCGACCCGGAGACGGCTGCGCGACTCGAGCCGAACGATGCGCAGCGCATCCAGCGCGCGCTCGAAGTCCACCGGCTGACGGGCGAGCCGATGTCGCGGCTCGTCGCCGCGCGCCGAGGGACGCGCCTGCCGTTCATGCCCGTCGAGGTCTCGCTCTTGCCGAGCGACCGCGCGGCACTGCACCGGCGCATCGCCCAGCGGTTCGAATCGATGCTGGCCGCGGGATTGGTGGACGAGGTGGCCGACCTTCGCGCGCGCTATGGTCTCGACGCCGCGATGCCCTCGATGCGCTGCGTCGGCTATCGCCAGGCCTGGGAGCACCTGGACGGCGCTTACGATCGCAACACGCTCCGCGACCGGGGCGTTTTCGCCACGCGGCAGCTGGCGAAACGCCAGCTCACCTGGCTGCGGTCGTGGCCGGGAACGATCGAGTTCGACTGCCTCGACGCGCATCTCGCCGGGAAGGTGCTCGCCGCCATCGAGTGCGAACTCGAACGCTCGCGGGAGTCGACGAGCGGGTACGCATCCCGGTCGACTCCCTGACCCCGGGGCGGCCGACCGGCTCTTGCCTCCGAGCACATGGGTCGCGGTCGCCGGCGCGGACCGCCGGTCAGGGTTTCGCGAGCGCCTGGCGGCCCCTACTCGCCGCGCGGTGCGCCTTCGCGCCGCGGATCGGCGGCGGCGAGCCACCCGCCCGGCACGCGCTGGATGCCCGCAAGCCCGCTCGTCATGGGCATGATGCGCACCGGATCGCCGAGCAGTTCGAGAGACGATGCGAGCGCGGCGATCGGCGTGGCGGCTTCGAGCTCGACCGGTCCGTTGCGGCTGCCGAAGTTCGGCGCGTCGATCGCCGCCTTCACGCTCTCGCCGCGATCGAGCGTCGCGACGAGCGTGCGCGCGACGTAGTTGATGATCCAGTTCCCGCCCGGCGATCCGATCACGAGCGACACGCGGCCGGCGCGGTCGAAGACGATGGTCGGCGACATCGAGCTGCGCGGCCGCTTGCCCGGCTGGACGCGGTTCGCGACCGGCTTGCCGTCCACCTCCGGGACGAACGAGAAGTCGGTCAGCTCGTTGTTGAGGAAAAACCCGCGCACCAAGGTGCGGTTGCCGAATGCGCTTTCGATGGACGAGGTGAGCGATACGGCGTTGCCGCGCGCGTCGACCACGGACAGGTGGCTCGTCGCGGGGCGATCGCGCGCCTCGCGCTCCGCGCCCGCGTCGCGGGGCGCTCCGGGCGGCTCGCCGGCCGGTGCCGGAATGACCGGGCGCGCAGGCCGAATCAACGTCGCCCGTTGGTCGAGGTAGCTTCGGTTCAGGAGCCCCGCTACGGGCACCGCGACGAACGCGGGGTCCGCCACCCAGCGGTCGCGGTCGGCGAACGCCAGGCGGCCCGCCTGGGAGAAGAGGTGCACCGCGATCGCCGAATCGGGCGCGGCGGATGCGATGCCGGTGCGGCCGAGCATCGCGAGCATCTGGATGGTGGCGATCCCTCCGGAACTCGGCGGCGGCATTCCGCAGACGCGCCACTCGCGCATGTCGCGGCAGAGCGCTTCGCGCACCATCGGCTCATACGCGGCAAGGTCGCCGGTCGTGAGGGCTCCGGCGCCGCGCGGGTCGCCTTGCACGGCGCGCGCGATGTCGGCGGCAATCGCTCCGCGGTAGAACGCCCTCGGTCCGCGATCCGCGATTTCGCGCAGCGTGGCCGCGAACTCCGGATTCCTGAGGACCGTGCCCGCCGGCTTCGGCGCACCGTCGGCAGCGAAGAGATACGCGCGCGCGCCCGGGCTCCGCGAGAGCAGCGGGTCGCGCGCAACGAGTTGCGCCAGGCGCGGCGAGATCGCGAAGCCCTCCTCGGCGAGCCGAATGGCCGGCGCGAACAGCTCTCGCCACGCAAGGATGCCGTGCCGGCGATGCGCGAGATCGAGCATCGCGACGAGCCCCGGCACGCCGACCGAGCGCCCGCTGCCGATGGCCGCGCCGAACGGAATCGGCTTGCCGTCGGCGTCCAGGAAGAGTCGCGGCGTCGCCCCGGCGGGCGCGGTCTCGCGGCCGTCGTAGGCGGCGGTGCGCCGCGCACGCGCATCGTAGTGGAGCAGGAACCCCCCGCCGCCGATGCCGGAGGACTGCGGCTCGACGAGGTTGAGCACGAGCTGGGCGGCGATCGCCGCATCGACGGCGCTCCCGCCGCGTCTCAGCATCTCGTAGCCGGCGTCCGAGGCGAGCGGATTGGCCGTGACGATCGCGAAGCGTTTCGCCACGAGGGCCGGCTTCGTCTCGTAGCCGGTGGCGGCTTCGGGCGCGGGCTGCGCGAGCGCAAAAGCGCTCGCAAACGCGCACGCGAACGCGGCCGCGATGCGCCCCCGGTTCGTCGCGCCGCTCATGCGGAGCCCGGGCCCCGCACGAGCCTCGCCGATGCGGTGCGCTCGACCGCCTCGGAGGCCACGAACAAAAAAGGGCGGGTCACCGACCCGCCCTTCTCGCGGCGCGAACCGACGCTCACGGCGCCTTGTTCACCTCGACGCGGCGCGCCTCGGCTTCCGCCGTGCCCGCGATCACGAACTCGGGCTTGAGCAGCACGAGACGGTCTTCGGCGATGCCGGCCGCCTTGAGCGCGTCGCGC
>JALOSW010000101.1 GCA_025458245.1 Burkholderiales bacterium | reverse complement strand
GCTCGCGGTGCCGAAGACGCACCCGGCGACGCAGTTCTACGCCGACTTCCTCGGCGCCGGCGACGGGCTCGCGGCGATCGCGCTCAAGACCGACAGCGCGCGCGGCGCGTACACCGAGTGGCTGTGGAGCGGCCTTGCGCCTTCGGACGTGGTGGATTTCTCGCGCCCGGTCGACGTGCCGGGCGGCGCACGCGATGCCGCGTTCCGCATCGCCCAGCTGCCGAGCGACAGGACGCCCGGCGGCCGCGTGTTTTGCTGCGAGCACCTGACTCGCGACGTCGTGTGGCGGCCCGAATGGCAGACGCACGCGAACGGCGCGACGGCTCTGGCGGCGGTCGCGATCGTCGCCGAGGACGTGGAGGACGTGACGCGCCACTACGAGAAGGTTTTCGATGCGCGTGCCGAGCGGATCGCCGAGGGACTCCTGGTGCAGACCGGCAATACGCCGATCGCGGTCGCGACCGAGCGCGCGCTCGCGAAGCGCTTTCCCGGCCTCTGGATCACGGGCCGCGCCTACCCCGCGCTTGCGATGCTCTTTTTCCGCGTGCCGGATCGCGACCGCGCGGAGGCCGTGCTGCGCAAGGGCGGATTCGAACCGCTACGCATGCCCGACGGTTCGGTGGCGCTCGGGGCCGACCAGGCTCATGGCGTGGCGGTTCTCTTCGGCTAGGCGCGGCTGCGGTCGGCCCGAGCGGCGGCTCGCGCGTTGATTCAGGATGAGCGCGTCGGCATACCCATCATGACCCGAAGCCACCGGACGCTCGCGCTCGCCGTCTCGGCTTCCGTCGCGCTGCACGTCGCGGCGCTCGGAGGATGGCCCGCGTTGGACCGAGTCCCTGAGCCCGCGCGCACGCCGCCGCTACAGGCGCAGCTCGTCGCGGCGCGGCCGGTGCCGGTGCCTGCGCGGCTTGTGGACTCGCCGCGGCCGGTCGCGCCGACGGGCACGGTACGCGCGGAGCCGAGGCGCACCGCGGGAAGAGCCGCGCCCTCCCCGGTCGCCGAGCCCGAGAGGCGCATCGTCGCGGTCGCCGAAGCCGCGCCGTCCCCGGTTGACGGAGTGGCCGGCGGTTCCGGGATTGACGGCGCGGGCAGCGCGGCGGGCGCTGCGTCCGACGACGAGGCGGCCCTCGTCGCAGACGTCGAGCAGGCGAGGACGGAGGCGGAATCGGCGGACTTCGGACCGCCCGCGGCGTATCCGATCCGAAGCCTGGAGGCGGTGTATGACCTCTTCTACGGAGACGCGTCGCCGGATGCGCCGGTGGGACGCGTCACGCACACGTGGTCGAGCGACGGCCGGCAATACGTCGCGGAGAGCGTCGCCGAAGGCAGCGGACTCGTGAGCCTTTTCTATAGCGGCAAGTTCGCACAGCGGAGCGAAGGGCAAATCGGCGCCGGCGGGCTCGTGCCCGAGGTGTACACGCTGCGTCGTGGCCGCGCCGATGCGACGGACGTGGCGCGGTTCGACTGGCGTTCGGCGACGGTCGCGCTCGAATCGAAGGGCGAGACGCGTGTCGCGGCGATCGCGCCCGGTACGCAGGATCCGCTCTCTGCGCAGCACCAGTTCTATTTCGTGCAGCCGCTCGGCGCGTCGGGGCAGTTCCGCGTCGCCGACGGCCGCAAACTCCGCGCGTTCTGGTACGAGGTCGTCGGCGAGGAACTGGTCGAGACGGCGCTCGGCGTGGTGAGCGCCATCCACATGCGCCGCGCCAACCGCGACGACGCGACGGCCGACGTCTGGGTCGATCCGCACCGCAGCTACCTGCCGGTGAAAATACGCGCGACCGACCGCAAGGGCCGCGTCGTCGTGCAGCAGATCCGCTCGCTGGACGTCGAGCCGCTGGCAACCGCGGCGAGGTCGGGATCGGCCCGCTGAACCGGCGCCGGGCGGGGCGCACGACGCGCACGACCAGGATCGGGATTCGGCCGCCCTCTGTTCAGCCCCGACGGTCCGCTGGCCTCAGCCTTCTTTCAGCCACCGCGCGGCATCCAGCGCGAAGTAAGTGAGCACTCCGTCGGCGCCCGCGCGCTTGAACCCGAGCAGCGCTTCGAGCGCGCACTTTCTCTCGTCGAGCCAGCCGTTCTTCGCCGCGGCCTTCAGCATCGCGTACTCGCCGCTCACCTGGTAGACGAAGGTCGGCGCCTTGAACTCGTCCTTCACCCGTCGAACGATGTCGAGATAGGGCATGCCGGGTTTCACCATGACCATGTCGGCACCCTCGGCGAGGTCGAGCCCGACTTCCCACAGCGCCTCGTCGGAGTTGGCCGGGTCCATCTGGTAGGTCATCTTGTTGCCCTTGCCGAGATTCGCGGCCGAGCCGACCGCGTCGCGGAATGGCCCATAGAACGCCGACGCGTACTTGGCCGCATACGCCATGATTCGCGTGTAGATGAACTTGCGCTCGTCGAGGGCAGCGCGGATCGCACCGATCCGGCCGTCCATCATGTCCGAAGGCGCGCAAATATCTACGCCGGATTCCGCCTGAGTGAGCGCCTGCTTCGTCAGCACGGCGAGGGTGTCGTCGTTGAGGATGTAGCCGGCATCGTCGATCACGCCGTCCTGGCCGTGGCTGGTGTACGGATCGAGCGCGACATCGGTCATGACGCCGAGCTCGGGGAAGCGCTTCTTGAGGGCGGCGACTACGCGCGGGATCAGGCCGTTCGCATTCATCGCCTCGCGCCCGTCGGGCGTCTTGAGCGAGGGCTCGATCGCGGGGAAAAGCGCCAGCACCGGCACGCCGAGCTGCAGGCACGCCTCGGCGACCGGCAGCAGCTTGTCGAGCGTATAGCGCTCCACACCGGGCATGGACGGCACCGCCTGCGTCTGTCCCGTTCCCTCGATGACGAACACGGGGTAGATCAGGTCGTTCGTAGTGAGCACGTGCTCACGCATGAGGCGCCGCGAGAAGTCGTCGCGGCGCATGCGGCGCATCCGGACGGTGGGAAAGCGGCCGTACACGTTCATCGGCTTCCTCGTTCCATGAAAATTAGAGTGTTACAGCGTCCGTGCCAATTCGCGGCCGATCCGGGGAACCTTTTTCTGCGCGGGGGAGTCTCAAAGCCAGACGGTTTCGATCGTCTCCCGCTTCTCCTCCCTGAGCGGGTGCCTTAATCAACGTTAAGGCATTTTGGCCTCGCGCTTATCCCCTTTGGTGCGAGGCCTTCTTGTTCCGGCCCGAGCATCCCCGCTCGGGCCTTTTTTTGCCGGTGCGGGTTCTCGCTCGATGCCGAGCCAACCGGCGAGCAGGTCCTCCGCTTCCGCGACGCCCGTCTTGCTGGTGCTGGAGAAGAGCTGCGCGGTGCATTGCTTTCCCCATTTCGCGAGTGCGCGCCGCACGGCTGCGAGCGTACGCGCGGCCTCCGCGCGCCCGAGCTTGTCGGCTTTGGTGAGCAGGACGTGGACGGGCTTTCCAGTCGGCGCGAACCAGTCGAGCATCCGTTGGTCGAGCTCGGTCATCGGGTGGCGCGAGTCCATGATGAGCACGAGACCCCGCAGCGATTCGCGCATGCCCAGGTAGCGGCCGAGCGTCCCCTCCCAATGCCGCCGCAGCTCGTCGGGAACCTTCGCATAGCCGTACCCGGGAAGGTCGACGACATACTGTCCGCCGGGCAGGCGGAACATCACGATCTGCTGGGTGCGGCCGGGTGTCTTGCTGGTGAACGCGAGCTTGCGGCGGTGGGCGATGGCGTTGATCGCGCTCGACTTGCCCGCGTTGGATCGGCCGGCGAACGCGATCTCGGGCTGCGCCGGCGGCGGCAGGTCCGAAAGCTCGTGCACCGCCCGCTCGAAGACCGCCTGTCCGAACCGCGTCATGCCGTGGTGTTCGCTCGCCAACCTGCGATAGAATAACAGCTTTTCCCGGATGACCCGCCCGTGAGGAGCCGCAGCATGAAACTCCGTCTGGCGCTTGCTGCGACCGCGACTTTCGCGTTCGCCGCGACCGCATTCGCCGCCGACGAGGCCCGCAAGCCCGATGTCGCCAAAGGGCGGCAGATTTCCGAAACCGTCTGTGCGGCCTGCCACGGCGCCGACGGGAACCCGCCGACGCCGGCTTATCCCAAGCTCGCCGGCCAGCTCGCGCCCTACACCTTCAAGCAGCTCATGAACTTCAAGGCCGCGTCCGGCAAGGAGCCCGAGCGCAAGAACGCCATCATGAACGGCATCGTCGCGACGCTCTCGCCCGACGATATGCGCGACCTCGCCGCGTTCTATGCGACACAGAAAGAAAAGCCCGGCGTTGCCAAGAACAAGGACACGGTCGCGCTCGGCCAGTCGATCTTCCGCGGCGGCATCGTCGAGAAGAGCCTCCCGGCCTGCGCCGGCTGCCATGGCCCGAACGGGCTCGGCGTGCCCAACCAGTACCCGGGTATCGCCAACCAGTGGACCGACTACACGGTTGCACAGCTCAAGGCGTTCCGTGCCGGCGAGCGCGGTAACGATCCGCAGGGCATGATGCGCACCGTCGCCGGGAAGATGACGGACGCCGAGATCAACGCCGTGGCCGACTACATCGCCGGGCTGCGGTAGCGTCGGCGAAACGAATCGCGTTCCGCGGAATGGGTGGCTCCGGCCACCCATTTTTGTTCGCGGCGCGCACTTGACGCGCATCGGGTCGCAACGCCGCGCATGAGCATCCGCGACAGCTTCGATCTCGTCGTCGTCGGCTCCGGGCCGGGCGGCTACCGTGCTGCCGTGCTCGGTGCGCTGCGCGGGCTTTCGGTTGCGATCGTCGAGCGCGGCGTGTGGGGAGGCACCTGCCTCAACCGCGGCTGCGTGCCGAAGAAAGACTGGTACCAGACGGCCAGGCTCGCCGCCGCGAACCGCACCTTTGCCGCGCGCGGGCTCAATGGACGGCTCGAGCCCGATCTCGCCACCGCGTGGCAGCACCAGCGCGGCGTCGTCGAGACCGTCCGAAAGAGCTACGTCGACTATCTGAAACGGCTCTCGGTGGCCGCGTTCGAGGGCGCCGCGCGATTCCATGCGCCACACGAAGTCGCCGTCGGCGAGGACACGCTCGTCGCGAAGCACGTCGTCCTGGCCACGGGCTCGCGTCCCTACCTGCCGTCGTGGGCGCCCTTGACGCCCGGGCGCGTGATTACGACCGACGACCTCTTCGATGTCCCGCCGCCGCCCGGAAAGCGCGTCGCCGTGATCGGCAGCGGCGTCGTCGGCACCGAGCTCGCCTACATTCTCGCGATGCTCGGCAAGGATGTTCTGTGGCTCACGCAATCGGCGCCGCTTTCGCGGTCGCGCTTCAGCGCTTCGGCGCGTCGGTTTCTCTCGGCGGCGCTCGCGGATTCGGGCGTCGTGCCGCGGACCGGGAGCCGGCCCGAGCGATGCACGATCGACGCCGCCGGCGTGACGCTCGCGCTTCCCGGCGGCGCGATCGAGCGCGTCGACTGGGTGCTCCTCGGTGCCGGGCGCGTTCCGAACGTCGAGGGCCTCGGCCTCGAGCGCGCGGGGGTCGAGCTCGGCGAGGAAGGATTCATCGCCGTCGACGACGAGATGCGCACCAGCGCCCCGCATGTGTTCGCCATCGGCGACTGCGCCGATCCGGCGATGACTTCGAACCACGCGCTCGTCGAAGCGGCGATCGCGGTTGCGAACATCGTCGCTCCCGGCAGCCGCACGCGCGCCGACATCATGATTCCCGAGGCGGTGTATTCGGCGGCGGAGCTGGCGCGCCTCGGGCTTTCCGAGGAGGAGGCGGAGGCGGCGGGGCTCGAGCCGGCGGTCGGCTTCGCGGGTTTCGAGTCGAGCCCCGCGGCGCTCGCGCTGGACGAGCCGCGCGGCTTCGTGCGCGTGGTGGCCGACCACGACACGGGGCACCTCCTGGGTGCAGAAGCGGTCGGCCCCAATGCGGGCGAGTGGCTGCAGGCGATCGGGCCGCACGCCGGCAGCGGGGAAGCTCTCGCGGCGCTCGCGCGCGCCGCGTGGAACCATCCGACTCTCGGCGAAGAGATCCTCAACGCGGTCGAGACCCTCGCGGCCAAGTGGGGCCTCGCGCACGCGGTGTTCGGCGCGCCGGCGCGGCGGGCGGAATAACGACGTCGGCGCTGGTGTTAGCAACAGGTTCGCTCAACGCTCACCGGAGGTTTTCATGAAAAAGATCGTTTCGGTTCTCGCCGTGCTTGCGTTCCTTTCGGGCTGCGCCTCCTTGCTCGGCGAGAAAGGCCCGGCCAAGTTCGACGGCGGCGTGCTCGTCGGCAGCGCGAACAACATGACGCTCTACACGTTCGACAAGGATCCGGCCGGCCGGAGCGTCTGCAACGGCCCGTGCGCCACGAACTGGCCGCCGCTGATGGCCGCAGCCGACGCGAAGCCCGTGGGCGATTTCACCGTGGTCACCCGCGACGACGGCCAGAAGCAGTGGGCGTACAAGGGCAAGCCGCTCTACTTCTGGATCAAGGATGCGAAGCCCGGCGACAAGACCGGCGACGGCTTCAACAACGTCTGGCGGATCGTGAAGAGCTGAGCGCCTGCGGCGCCGGCGCCCCGCCTGCATGGACCGCGACGCCGTCGCGAGCCACGTTCCGCGCCTGCGGCGGTACGCGCGCGCGCTGGTGGGCGACCGCTATCAGGCCGACGATCTCGTGCAGGACACGCTCGAGCGGGCGCTCAACAAACTGCATCTCTGGCGTCCCGGGTCGGACATGCGCGCGTGGCTGTTCGCGATCATGCACAACGTGTTCGTCAACGAGATTCGCAGCCGGCGTCTCGACGCCGATGCGCTTTCGGACGACGAATCGATAGCGGCCCCGGCGGGCAGCGTCGATCGGCTCGAGATCCGCGACCTGCAGGCGGCCCTCGGGGAGCTGCCCGCCGAGCAGCGCGCCGTGGTTCTGCTCGTCGGCCTCGAGGAGATGAGCTACGCCGAAGCGGCCAAGGCGCTCGGCGTCCCGATCGGCACGGTGATGTCGCGTCTCGCGCGCGGCCGCGAGCGCCTGCGGCACCTGATGGCCGGCGCTCCTGCGGCGTCCGGTCTCAAGGTCGTCAAATGAGCGGCACGGCTTCCGAGACGGACCTCCACGCCTACGTCGACGGCGCGCTGGACGAAGCGCACCGCCGCGAGGTGGAAGCGCATCTCGCGGCGAATCCCGTCGACGCCGAGCGCGTCCGCGCGTGGCAGGATCAAAAGGCGCGCATGCGCGCTCTCTTCAACCCGGTACTCGAGGAGACGGTGCCCGACCGGCTGCGCGCGGTCGCGGCGCCGAGGCGACGGATTCCGTACGCGCTCGCTGCGGGGGCGCTGGTGGCCGGGATCGCGATCGGCTGGGCCGCGAAGACCTACCTGGCAACGGATCCCAAGGCCGTGCCGACCGCTTCGCTTCCGAAGCGTGCCGCGGTCGCGCACGTCGTCTACTCGCCCGAGGTGCGTCATCCCGTGGAGGTCGGCGCGGACCAGCAGGAGCATCTCGTCAACTGGCTTTCGAAGCGGGTCGGCCAACCGCTCAAAGCGCCGATCCTCGCGACCGTCGGTTTCGAGCTGGTGGGCGGGAGGCTGCTGCCAGGCGACGCTGGGCCGGTCGCCCAGTTCATGTACCAGGACGCGCGCGGGCAACGCCTCACGCTTTACGTGTCCCGCTCGACTGCGAACCGCGACACGGCGTTCCGCTTCAGCCAGGAAGACCGCGTTTCGGTCTTCTATTGGGTGGATGGAAAGCTCGGGTACGCGCTTTCCTCGGAGTTGCCGAAAGACCGCCTGCTGGCGGTCGCGACGGCCGTCTATCAGCAGCTGAATCCCTGATCCGCGCGCGGGGGTGCCGCTCGATGAGGCGCCCGCACTGTTCGCGGCGCGGCGCGGGCTGACTCCGGCGCGCTTCGCTCACGTCCACGCTCGCATAGGGGCTTGCACCCGCGCTTGTATCCGCGCTTGCATCCGCGCTTGCATCCGCGCTTGCATCCGCGCTTGCATCCGCGCTTGCATCCGATATCAAGCGGTGCCCGTACGGACTATCATCCCCGCTCCTTCCCCGGACCCGACGCCATGCTCATCAAGCGCCCCAGCGACATCCTTCCCTCCGAGATCACCTCCGAGGGCGTCTATTCGCGCCGCCGCGAGCTCATGAAGGCCGCGGCCGCCGGCACCATCCTTGCGGCGACTGGCGGGCTGGCGGCCGGGAACGCGCGGGCGCAAGGCGGCGGGCTCGCGCGCATCGACGGGGTGAAGAAGAGCGCCTACTCGACCGCCGAGCAGCCGAACACCTACAAGCAGATCACGACCTACAACAACTTCTACGAGTTCGGCACCGACAAGGACGAGCCCGCGCGCTACGCCGACAAGCTGAAGGTCAAACCCTGGACCGTCGTCGTAGAGGGCGAGGTGAAGAAGCCGCGCACGTTCGGCATCGAGGAACTGATGAAGCTGCCGATGGAGGAGCGCGTCTACCGTCTGCGCTGCGTCGAGGCGTGGTCGATGGTGATTCCGTGGATCGGCTTCGAATTCCGCGAGCTGGCGAAGCTGGTGGAGCCGACGGGCAACGCGAAGTTCGTCGAGTTCGTCACCGCGTATCAGCCCGAGGTGATGCCGGGCGTCCGCCTGCCGGTGCTCGACTGGCCCTACGTCGAGGGCCTGCGCATGGACGAGGCGATGCACCCGCTCACGATCATGGCGGTCGGGCTCTACGGCGAGGTC